>JBAVQC010000133.1:0-13950 GCA_049693715.1 Acidobacteriaceae bacterium
ACCCTGACACGCTTTTGTGGGCCTTAATGAAGGCTTCCGAATGGGATTTTTGGTAGGTCAGGGTTTTAACCCTGACACCAAATCCAAAACCGAGTGGAAGGGCTTTTAGCCCCTGGGGTATGCTTCTCTGGGCCCAGATGCGAGGTTCACCATCAATACCTACGCCATCACCACCGTGACGTTTCAAAGGAGAACCCTCTTTGTACGAACCGCGAACGCCGAACTGCTGGTGAAAACCATGTTCGGATATAGAGAACAGGGGGCGGTTCCTGCTGCACGGGTTTGCCGTCATGCCGGAACATCCGCATGTTATGCTGACGCCGGGAAATGGGCAAACCGTGGAGCGGTGCGTTCAATGTATCAAGGGCGGTTTCTCTTTCTCGGTTCGGAAGCAATTCACGGGAGCCCCTGCGGCTCTATTCCCCGTCTACTCGGGCTTCGGGCAGCCCAGCCGTGAGGACTGGGAGACGGATACGCAAGATTGCGGAGCGCCGTAGGCGCGGCACCCCGGCCCCTTCTGGATACCTCTGACCAAAAAGTAACCTCCGCATGCTGCCCGGAAACGAAAAAAAGTCCCCGCCGCCAACACTCAACTCCCGATTGCTGCATCTATTCCACAAGAAAACGATTTCGGCAGGGATCAGATTCTCGCGCGTCCGTTTCCTTGTCCGGCAGTTGTCGGTAGTCTACGGCCTAAACGCGAGCGAAGGTCAGTCTTTACCGCTGTCCGGTGTCACACCCGATCCCTGTCCAAAAATAAGCAATCATCCGGCAGCAATCCCGGCTTCCCTCAACCTCCAAGGAGCCGCTTATGCCCAAAACAACCGGCCTGCCAACGGCAGCTAAGTTGTAAATCTGAAAAACGGCCCAAAAAGATCGAAAAATATCGAATTTTATAAATAACCTCCATCGGCTGCCGGGACATTATGAGGGATGCGTGACTCCAGAAGGGGTACATGCAACGGGAAACGGGGCTCCCCCTTGATGCGAAGGGGCAGCCGCTGCGTTGCAAATCGCAAAAAACGTCAAAAAAGACTCAAAAATATCGAATTTTATAAATAACTGCGAACCCCTGAGGTGCGCTTTTTGCGCCGGTCTTAGAATTTTCAGCATCATGCAAAGCCCGCGACCCTTTGCGGCAATGATACTGTGGCGGTTTCCTAAAGCCTCCCAAGTACTCTGGTGTACACGCAAGTACCCGTCTTTTCTATCCTTCTCCGCCTGAGGAATGGGTTTGTATCTGCCACGTTGTTGGTGGCAGATGAGGCAAACAGGGGCCTTATCGCTCCATCCATTACCATCGGTCTGCTTCCTCTCCTCCGAAGTAAGGGCGTTCCGAAACAATGCAATTGCCATCCCCCGTTGGACCGGGCAATCTACCACTTAAGCAGTACACATACAACTTACGTGGTACCGCAAATATCGATTCGTGACCCCAGGAGGGTTTGTGAAAAACTTTGCTATTGCATTAATTCTCTGCCTGAGTGCGGCCAATGGTTTCTCCCAGTGCAAGACCGAACGTGTCAGCGCCCACAAGGAGATGCATCTGGCATCCGCCGTGTTCGTGGGTACAGTGACGGCGGCTGAACCAATACCGGAAACGTGGGATTTTCTGGATGGCGTGAACTATACGGTCCGCGTTGATTCCAAGATTCGCGGAAAAGCGCAACCCAATACCGAGGTTACGGTTTTCAGCGAAAACAGCCCGCGCTTCTTCGCCATGTATGTCGGCCAACAGTATGTCCTCTATTTGCAGCCCCAATACGGCCGCCTCCAGGTGGACAACTGCGGCAATTCACACGCGACGGCGCCCGACAATTCCGCTTCGGCCAAACAGCCGAACCAGAAGTCAGCCAAAGGTTTCTAACTTTGCGGTACTGCTCATCTGCCTTGGCATAGGGTATCGCTGCCCAGCGATACCCTCTCCTTTTTACTGCAGTAGCGTGCCGTTCTCGGGTTCGGACTTGGCCTCTTCGGGCGGGATCACAACCGCTGCGGCAACCTTGTCTTCTTCCTCAAGATGCAACAAGCGGACGCCCTGTGTAGACCGGCCGGCAGCACGGATGGTCTTGGTATCAATGCGGATGATCTTGCCGTATTGACTGATGACCATGAGTTCCGAGGTTTCATCGACCAGCAGGATGGCGCTCACCTTACCGTTGCGCGTAGTCGTCTTCACATTGATGACGCCCCTGCCACCCCGGGTCTGTAGCCGGTATTCATCCACGTCGGTGCGTTTGCCGTAACCCTGCTCGGTAATGGAAAGAATCAACGAGGGAGAGTGCCCCCCATCTCCGTTCTTCTTACGTTCGCGCGGGGTTGCGGCCAAGCCGACGAGATAGTCACCCTTGGCCAGATCAACGCCGCGGACGCCATAAGCAGGCCTGCCCATGGAGCGGACGTCGTTCTCGTCGAAGCGGATCGCCATGCCACTATGAGTGGCCAGGAAAATGATCTGGTTGCCATCGGTGTTGCTGGCGCCAATCAATTCGTCATCGTCGTCGATACCGATGGCAATGATGCCGCGTGCCATTACGTTGGAAAAGTCCTTGAGCGGAGTCTTCTTGACCGTTCCCTTGCGGGTGGCGAAAAAGATGAACTTGCCCTCCTCTTCCAGATTGCGCACGGGCAGGATGGTGCGCACGTTCTCCCCCGGCTGCAGGTTGAGCAGGCTGGCCATGGACTTGCCTTTGCCGGCAGCGCCGATATCGGGAATCTCATAGACCTTCAGCCAATAGACGCGGCCGGTGTTGGTGAAGCAAAGCAGGTACGCATGGGTGGAGTCGACGATGAGCTGGGAGACAAAGTCTTCTTCCCGGGTCTTCATGCCCAGAC
This sequence comes from Acidobacteriaceae bacterium, assembly GCA_049693715.1. Classification (GTDB taxonomy): domain Bacteria; phylum Acidobacteriota; class Terriglobia; order Terriglobales; family Acidobacteriaceae; genus PALSA-350. The sequence goes on from JBAVQC010000133.1 coordinate 2,836, forward strand.
GTCCGGTTCCACCGCGCCGCTGCTGGCGGTAAATCGAAATCGGCGTGCGCTTTAGGTAACCGGAATGGGAAACAGTGACGGCAACCTGTTCATCGGCGATCAGGTCCTCCAGCTGCAACTCAGCCGTCTCATCGAGGATCTGGGTGCGGCGCTCGTCGCCAAACTCTTTGCGTGCCGCTTCGAGCTCCTTCACGATCAAGGCCCGCAGTTTCGGTTCCGACGCCAGAATGGATTCGTATTCGGCGATACGTTCGCGCACGTCAACCAATTCCTTGATGATCTCGTCGGTGGAAAGCTGGGTGAGACGGTAGAGCTGCAGTTCGAGGATGGCGTCGATCTGCCGGTAGCTCAGACCGGGTTCCCGCTCCGGCCCGGTGACAATACCGGTGTCGAGCTTGAGAACAATGTCTTTGGAAAGAGAGAAGCGGCGAAGGTTTTCGCGTGCTTCGGCGCGCGATCCTGAGGCGCGAATAATGCGGATGACCTGGTCGATATTGTCCAGGGCAATCTTGTAGCCCTCAAGGATGTGTTCGCGCTCGCGAGCTTTCCTGAGCAGAAAGGCGGTGCGCCGCCGAACCACGTCCACCCGGTGATTGATGAAGTGACGGATCGCATCATGCAGAGCCAGCTCGCGCGGCTGGCCATTGACCACGGCGAGAAAGATCATGGAAAAGCTCTCTTGCATCTGGGTGTGCTTGTAGAGCTGATTCAGGACGATCTGTGCTTCTGCACCGCGCTTGAGGCCGATGACGATGCGCATACCGTCGCGGTCACTCTCATCGCGGAAGTCGTCTTCGGAAATGTCGGTGATGACTTTTTCGTTGACCAGTTCCGCGATGCGCTCGATCAGTTTGGATTTGTTGACCTGGTAGGGAATCTCAGTGACGATGATCGCCTGCCGGCCGCCCTTCAGCTGCTCGATCGCTGCTTTGGCGCGCATCAAGAAGCGCCCGCGGCCGGTCTTGTAGGCCTGGGCAATGCCACTGCGGCCATAGATGAAACCGCCGGTGGGGAAGTCCGGCCCTTGCACATGTTGTAAGACTTCGGCCAGGCCGGCCTGAGGATTCTTGACCAACTCGATGGTGGCGCTGATGACCTCGTTCAGATTGTGGGGCGGGATGTTGGTCGCCATGCCCACCGCGATCCCATTCGATCCGTTTACGATCAGGTTGGGAACGCGGGTTGGCAGCACGGTGGGTTCCATGGTGCTTTCGTCGTAGTTGGGAACGAAGTCGACCGTCTCCTGATCGATGTCGGCCAGCATCTGGCCGGCAATGCGCGTCATGCGGCATTCGGTGTAGCGCATCGCCGCGGGCGGGTCACCGTCCACGGAGCCGAAGTTTCCCTGGCCGTCGACCATGGGATAACGCATGCTGAAAGGCTGCGCGAGGCGCACCATGGTGTCGTAGATCGCCGAATCGCCGTGAGGATGATAGACACCCATGGCCTGACCGACGACTTTGGCGCACTTAGCGTACTTCTTGTTGAACTCCAGACCCATCTCATGCAGGGTGTAGAGAATCCTGCGATGCACGGGTTTGAAGCCATCTCGAATGTCGGGAAGAGCGCGTCCGATGATGACCGACATCGAGTAGTCGAGATACGAACGCTTCATCTCATCTTCAATGTTGATGGGGATGAGGCGCGTTCCCGGTCCGTCCGGCGGGTTGCCGTCGCTGCCGTTTGGACCTAGAGGGAGTTGGGGATTCTGATCGTCTGCCATAAGAAGGTGGGCCTTGGACGGGGAATAAATCTGCGGTCGAGGGCTATTTAGATGATACGTGGTTTAGAGCTGCCCAGCAAGGCGATGGGGTCACTCTAAGTCTTTTTCTTTGAATCATTTGTCTTATTGCTAGGGTAGCGAGAGAACACTCAGAGTTACCTCCAGAGCAAGCAGGCAGCCAGTGATGGCCAGGAAGACTCTCCGATAGCGGGTTTCAAGAAAATCGGCAAAGACTCCGGCAATAAATGTAAGCAGAAACGGGAGCGCCCAGAGGGTGGGCTCGCTGGAAATTCCGGTGGTGACAAGGAAAAGGAACAGGAGCGCCAGCAGCAACGGCACGGTATTGCCAAAATATCGCGATCGGCGGGTGGGCAGATAAAGCAGCAGGGAGGTAGCTGCGGCCAACGTTATGGCCGAATTCGGAAGACTCAGCAACCAATGACGCGCCGGGTGAAGAGAAAACCCTATGCGGCCGGCGCCGCTGCGAAAAAAGTAGCTGAAGGCGTCGAGGCTGAAGTCGTAGGACGCGAACACCAGCAACAAGGTTCCGATACTCGCCGCCATCATGATGGGCACGATATAAGCGCGGCGGCCGACCGCGAGGTAGGCCATGAGGCCGATGGACAACAGCAGCGCGAGCAGAAAGGCGGCGACATGGGACGCTGCGGTAAAGGCGAGAGTGAGGGTGAGCAGCACGATGCGCGAGCCCCACTTACGAGGGGGCCCCTGCATGGCGTGGGCCACGCCCATGGCCGTGTAAAGCGAGGCAAACAGTCCAAAGGCGGTGAGAATTTCGTTGTTCGGATAAGTACAGGCGTGGATGACCGCCGGAGAGAAGCAGTACAGGGCGAGAGCGATAAAGCCGCCGGGGTTGCCATAGAGGCGGCGGGTGACCCACCACAGGGCTCCCCCCAGGATAATTCCGGTGAGCAGGAAACCGCTGTGCAGCAGCACCAGAACGTAACCGAGTTCGTGGCGCATTTCCCAGGTTGAGGTGTCCGCGGCCTGTCCGGCGAACACGCGCTGGAGGGTCAGGGGTAGGCCCGCAATACGGTATCCCAGGGCGCCATCGGGGATATTGCCACAGGTGGTGAAGTATCCGGCGAGGGGGTCGGGTTTTTCCCACATCTCGCGGCCGCAGCGGGCGAAGTCGTAGTCGCGTGAGGTGAGGGTTTGGCGGTGAAAGACCCACAGGCATTGCGCCACCAGCAGCAGCAGCAGCAGGGCTGCGAGTTGTTGCGGGCGATTAAATTGAAAGCCTGAAAACTTGGGCATGAATTTTACGTTTTTACTATGAGTCCGCGTTGGGGATATTGGCTCTGTCCGGCCATCGTTTGAGGGAATGACCGCGTTCGTACCCGTCTCCCTGTTTACGTCGATGGCAAAAACACATGGGTGATCTGTCTCTAGAGCCGCGGCCACCTGAAATGGGGATGGGGTAAATATTGGTGGGCGTTAGGAAAGCCAAAGATGCGTCCGTAGGCGGTGTAGCCGGTTTCGCTGAACCAGAACCAGGCCTTCTTCCAGAGCGGGTAATCGGGTGGCCAAGGAGCCTCGTTCATTTTCCAGGCAAGGGGATAGTGTTGGAAGATGAGGCTGGCACGGCGTACATGGGTGGGTGAGGTGACGATCAGCGCTGAGGTCCACCCCTCCACTTGCATGATCCGGTAGGAGTAATAGGCGTTCTGGATGGTGTTGTGAGAATCCTCTTCGGTAAAGAGTGCGGATATGGGTACACCCTGGGCGAGGGCATACTGCATCATCACCTGCGACTCGACAAACTGGTTGCGCACTGCGCCTCCGGTCATCATGATCCGGGGTGCGGCTCCTGCTCGATATTGCCGGATAGCTTCAAGTACGCGCGATTGGGCGAGAGGCGCGATGGAGCCATTGTCTGCGGCGGGATTGCCCAGCACCAGAATCACATCGAATTTGTTCTGCTGCGTGTCGGCCATGGGGATGGAGAAGTACAGAATCGAGATGCAGGCGACGGCTGTCGCCGACATGATTCCAAAGATGCGGAGGAGTTTGGTTCGCTGCTTAAGCAGCGTCGTTGAAATCATAGATGATGATTTTACCCAGAATGCCGGTTACCTCTCGATGGGATGCGCGGGCACCGCCGATCAAAAACGTCAAGGCGGACAAGAAGGGGGATAGGAAGGCGAAACGGGAAGGGGCCCTTGCTGCTAATCTGATGCCAATGTCCGCCGGTAAAAGCGAATCTGAGCGGCTGGTCTCCGCCGACAGCGCTGAAGATGACAAATCGTTTGAACTGAAGCTGCGGCCGAAGTGGCTGAGGGAGTTTATCGGCCAGGAAAAGGCCAAGGAACAGCTAGCCATTGCCCTCACCGCGGCGAAGTCGCGCGGCGAAGCACTCGACCATGTGCTGTTATTCGGACCGCCCGGTCTGGGTAAGACGACGCTGGCGACGATTATTGCCAACGAGCTGGATGTCGGCTTTCAGCAGACTTCGGGTCCGGCACTGCAGATTCAGGGAGATTTGACCGCTATCCTGACTAATCTGCGGGATCGCCAGGTGCTCTTTTTGGATGAAATCCACCGCTTGCAAGCGGTGCTCGAGGAAAAACTGTACACCGCGCTCGAGGATTACAAGCTGGACATCATCATCGGGCAGGGACCGGCTGCTCGAACCCACGTGATGGAAATCAAGCCGTTCACCTTTATCGCGGCAACTACCCGCCCGGGATTGCTCACCTCCCCGTTGCGATCGCGTTTTGGGATCCTGCTGCGGTTGGAGTTTTACACCGAAGATGAACTGCGCTTCATCGTCGAACGGTCGGCAGAAGTATTGAACGTGCCGATTGATGGAGACGGAGCGGCAGAGATCGCCTTACGTTCCCGCGGAACACCCCGCATCGCCAACCGGCTGCTGCGCCGGGTGCGTGACTATGCCCAGGTACGAGGTACGGGCAGCATCGACCGGGCAACCGCCCAAGCGGCCCTGAAGCTGCTTGGGGTCGACGCTCACGGCTTTGACGACCTTGACCGCCGGTTGCTGCTGACCATTATCGAGAAGTACGACGGAGGCCCAGTGGGGCTAAATACGCTGGCAGCCAGCCTGGCGGAAGAAGAGGATGCCCTGGAGGAGGTGTATGAGCCTTTTTTGATCCAGATCGGTTTTCTGGATCGCACTCCTCGAGGACGGGTCGCTACCCGGCTGGCGTATGAACATTTTGGGCTTTCGTTGCCGGGGAAACAGTCGCACCTTTTCTGAGGGTGCGGCTTGTTGAGGAGCGTCGAAAACACTTCCAGGAAAGGTTTTCGGCTGTTCCCTACTGAGCGCCGTTTTTGAAGATTTGTTCCGCCAGGTGGTTGTCTACCTTGGTTTGATTGCGCAACATTTCGTAGTAGGCGGCTCTTAGCAGCTGGGAGCGGCTGTCGCGCAGTTGTTGGCGGATGTCCTGCTGCACTCGGGGGTCGTTGAGCTCGCGCTGGCCAGCCGGCTCTTTTTCTATCAGCTTGTAGATTGCGTAGCCCACAGGAGCTTTCGCGCCCGGCGCCAATAGTGGAATGACGTCTGTGATTTGTCCCGGCTGCAGCTTGGAGATGGAGGCGAAGATGGGCGGAGGCTGGTTGCGGAGGCTCGATTCCGGAACAAAGCCCATGTTGCCGCCGTTGCCGGCATCATTGGTGTTTTCCGACAGGTTCGAGGCCATGGTGGCAAAGTCTTCTCCACTTTCCAGGTGGCTGTGGATCATTTCGATCTTTTTCCGCGCCTCGATATCGTTGTTCGCTTTGCTGTTCTGCAGGTTGGTTCCCTGCCGCATTGGCGTGGGCTGAGAAGTTACGACAATGTCCGCGATGTTGTACTTTGGCTCAATAAAATTGAACTGCGCCTTGTTCGCGTTATAGAAGTTGCTGACATCCGCGTCCGTGATGTTGATGCGCGAGTTCACTTCCTTGTTCATCAGCTTTTCTGAAGTGAGATTGCGCCGGATCTCCAGGCGCAGGTCGTCCAGCGAGAGATTGGCGGCCTTTAGCCGCTTGTCCCATTCTTCCTGGGTATAGGGCGCCTTCATTTCAGCCTGTTTGGCGTCGACCTCTTCATCGCTGGCCACCAGGTTCATTTTCTTGGCTGCTTGTTGCAGGATTTCTCCGTCAACCAATTGCTTCAAAATACCCAGCCGTGTAGCCTCGGCTTGCTCCTTGCTGGGTTCTTCCTTGTTATTACCCAGGTTCTCGCGATATAGCTTCTCCACCTCAGAGCGTTGGATGGGTTCCCCGTTGACCGTTGCCACTACGTCTGGCCCGTAGCTGTGTTTGCAACCCAGAACAGCGATCAACGCGATGCTTATCGAGGCACAGACAACGGCCATAGCGGAGTTGCGTGGTAGGGCGGGCACTAGCAGTCGTTCCAACTGTCTTTCTCCTCGCGATCGCATGGTCTCTATTTGGGGGCCGGCGGTGTTGGTTTTTTTACCTCTTCCGCTACCTGCGGCGGAGGCTGTACACCGGCCTCTCGCAGAGCCCGGTCGATCGCGATCCAAAGCTCTGGCTGCGGCAAGGCACCGGAGATGCGCTCACCGTTAATAAACAAGGTCGGCGTCCCGTTCACCCCAAGACTGTCTCCCTGCTTCATCGATGCACGTACCGCAGAGTCGTCCTGTTTGACGATGCATGCGTCAAGCTTTGGCTGGTCCAGCTGGGAACGCTGGCCCTCGTCCCGCCCAAGCTTATCCAACGTCTTCTCCGCCTCATGGACGTCTTTCGACGGCCCGGTGATATCTGACCCGTGCGCATGAACGTAGTCCACAAACCTCCAATAGGCCTCCGGGCTCTGTTCCGCAAGACAATTCGCGTTCACCGCGGCGCGCATGGCCCAGGGGTGGATCTCGACCAGCGGGTAGTCCTTGTAGAAGAACTTGACCAGCCCCTTATAGCGATCCAGCGTGGCGGGGAAGAGCTGCTCGTGCATGCGCGCACAGTAGGGGCATTCCAGGTCATCAAAATTCACGATGGCGACCTTGGCGCCGGGCGTCCCGCGCAGGGGACGGTTTTGGAGCGAGATCAGGTCCGACGGACTATGACTGATATCAAACCTTTCCAGGCGAGCAACCGTATTGCCGTCGCTGGAGAGGAGAAAATTCACCACTGTGTGCTTGCCACTGCTGGAGAAAGTGATGGGCAGATTGTCAAACCCGGGAAATTCGCTTTTGCTGGTGGCCCCAATCGCGACGTCCACATTCGGAGGCACCTCAAACTGCGACCGCACCAGGACTTCGATTCTCCGGTTAAGCTGAGTGGCGGGGATGGGCGAGACGGTATTCGATGCTGTGCTGGGGGAACTCTGCGCCTTACAGCCTGCAGATAGACAAATGAGCAGGCACCAAACCAGGGTACGGCGAACAGGCAAGACAACCACCTTTCCATAGCATCTTTTCATTAGAACGGCTTTCCCCCTAGCGTGTCCAGCGGCGGCGGGCGGGGCAGATCAAAAGATGCGCTCTGAATGCTTCAGATTTCCTGCCGCGCCTACGCCGGCCAGGGTGAAGTTGAAGCTGTATTGATTCTCGTTGCGGACCGACCCCAGTGCCAGGCGGCGATATTCGACGCTAAGCCCGCAACAGTCCCAGTTGTAGGAGGACTGAATACCGCCATACTGCAGGGCGGACTGGATAAAGTCGTACCCGGCGTTGACGCCGGCACTCAGCCCTCGCTTGGTGGGCGCTCCGTATCCCACTAATAGACGCAGCAGGTTGTACTTGGTTACCTGGCTGGCAAGGTTGGAGGTGAACGATGCGTTCAACGCCCTAAGGCTGGAGTAGCCCACGCTGCCGAACACGCTGTCTCGCCGGTAGTCGGCGAACACGTTGCTGGCGTTAAGGCGGCCGGTCTTGAAATCGTAGTCCGCATCCCATTCCAGGTCGCTGTGTTCGCTGGTGCGCACTTTGAAGCGCGAAATGAGCGGCGTATTGTTCCGTGGGCCGTTGAGAAAAGCCACCCCGGTGAGGTCCAGCGTAGAAGCCAGCACATTGCGCCGGAAGGGAGAGGCGGCCCCGCCGAAGTTGGGGTCGAAGAAGTACTTTGCGGCCAGCTTCCAGCTGATCCATGCATCGGTGTCGCCGTCGCATTCCGTATAGGTTCCGGGCAGACTGATGATGCCGTTGACCGGTGCAGGCAGATCGCCGCTACTGCAGGCTTTGGGATGTAAATGCTTAAAAAATAGCCTTTGGGTGAGCGAGTATTCCACCTCGTTGGTATCGCTGACTACGTCGGTGGTATCGAAGCGGGGGATGGAAGCGAAGTTGTTAACCCCGGCAACGTAGCGATACTGGACCTCAGGTTCGATCGTGTGTCGCAGGTCGCTGCCGAAGAGCCGTTCTATCGCGGGCGCCTTGAAGTCGCGAACCAGCGCCGGCGACCGGAGTTCGAAGCTGGCCTCCAGGTCAGAGCGGTTGACACTGCCGTTCCCGGGGAGGGGTGTGGTGGGGCTGGAAATCTGGCCCTGGGTGTAATAGGTCTCGCGAGCGCCTACCTCCGGGCGAAGCGTCCAGCCATCCAGGTGGATGGGCAGGGACAGGTGGGGATAGAGATCGAAGCGGCCGATGACTCCCGTCTTGTAGCCCGGCTCACTGCGGCTTAGTCCAGCGGCGGAACTATCCACGCTCCAGCGTAGCGGCGTCCCGAGAAGAGGTTCGTCCACGGTGTCGAAACTTAGACTTGGTACGTGCAGGATCCGGATCTGGGGTGTGTTGTAGGTGTTGCCTACCTGGGTGATGCCTTCAAAATTCTGGTAGCGGTCGAAGCTGAGGCTTGCGGAGCGTCCCGCGTCATTGTGGGTGACGAACGCAGACGAGGTGACCTGGGAAGCGACTGCCAGGGCAAAGGATTCGGCAAACGCCTCGCGATAGACAAAAGAACTGAGATATTCGCCGGTGGCGACGGCGCGGGTGTGCTCGTCCAGGTCAAAGTCACGTCTGCCGCTAAAGACGATGTCCTGGCCCCCCTGGTTGAGGTAATCCGGCGCTAATCCCCGGTCCCATAAGGCGGTGAAGCGCGCATTGACAAAATCTTCACCACGGCCGCGATAACGAAAGTCGCCGCTGGGCGACCAGCCGCGCTTGGAGAAATATTGGGTGCCAAGGGTGGCATCCGTGCTGCGGTTGATGACCAGGTAGATCGATTCACCTACGATGGTCCCTTTGGTCGAAGAGGTGCCAACGACGGGGAGCAGCAGGCCGCTTTGCCTGCTGTCCGAGTCGGCTGGATGGGTGACGTAGGGCAGATAGAGAATGGGCACGCCCAGCAGGGTGAAGTAGCTGTTCTTTGCCTTCGCCAGTCCGTAATTCACTCGAATGAGTGAGGCATGGATCTGCCAGTCGGGGTCTGGCAGAAGACAGGAGGTCATCGTTCCCCGAACGATCTGGTAGCGCTCTGGTCCTTCCTTGATCAGCACACGGCCGGTAAACAGAAATGGGTTGGCGGTGGTATATACAAGCTTCTTCTTGCTGGCGGAGGGCTGACGGCCAATGCTTCCGATCACGTTTTCGAAACGGCCGGTCTCCAGTTCGAAATTGAGCTTGCCGTGATCGGCGAGGACGAGTTCGTTGTTGCGTCCTCCCTGGAGCCGTACATGCCCATCCGCCTCGGCGTCGCCGGTTTCGCGATTGTAGGAAACTTTATCTGCGGTGAGAATGTAGTCCTTGTACTCGATCCGGACGTCCCCGGTGAGCGAGTAGACCTCGCCATGCTTCTCCTGCTGTTTGGATTCGAAGCGCACGGGGACACCGGAGGGCGGCCCGGCAACCACTTCAGCGATCGGATAATCGGGTGCGTCGGGAAGCGACGATGGGCCTGAAGCCGCGGGAAACTGCTTGGTCAACGTCTGCGGCCAAAGCTTGAGATGACACAGCATTAACGCTGTGATAAACAAAAAGGTACGGACTCTCATTTACCAGGGGCAAAGCTAGGATAACAAATGGCCCATACCCAAGGTACTTGATCACGCCGTCGCTCTGGTGAAATTCAGGCTCGTTCTCTCACCTTCATTGCGCTGCCAGTGAAGCAAGAAAGCGTGTTTCTGTTGCCTCCGCTCCCATGTCGCTTAAGTAGGGTACACACGGCGAAGTGTGTGCCCATCTCCATTGTTTTACGGGGCCACGCAACATGCAATATTTAAGAGGAGAACAGAATTGAGTCCTTCTTCGTCAAACATCGGGGAAAACCTTTCTCATACGGCCACAGAGGTGATGCCGGCATGGAAGACAGAATTAAGTGAGCGCCTTGCCGCGACGCGTACGCGCCGCCGGCGCCACAAGGAGGAGCAGATCGCTCTTCCGGGCCTGGAGCACATCGAGCGTAAAGTTGATTCCCGCGCGTCCCAGCTGGCGGCTAAGGTCGCCCAACGTTACGCAAATGCTCCATCTTACAGCGAGGTGCTAGCCGCGGAAGCGCGCGCCCGGGCGGAGGAGCCGGCCGCTGGAGCGGTTCCCGTCCGCGACGGAGCACCTCTTTCTCCACAACCTCTACCTGAAAGCTGGAGTGGTTCTCTAAACCCCGAAGAAGAAGAGGGTGTGCTTCATTACCCCGGGGTGATGGAGGAAGAGCCGATGTTTGCAGCTGTCGAGCCTCTGGCAGTGAATCTGATCGAGTTTCCGCGGGAGCTGGTCGCGGCACGCAAAATGCGTCCTCGCCTGGCGGAAGGTCCGTTGCGAGTGACTTCACAGGACGAACTGGATCAGCTGCGGATTTTTGAAGTTGCGCCTGAGAGTGTCTCCCAGACAGTCAATATCGGCGCGACACCGGCGGATTGGTCTCCCATCCGGCTGGATAACGGGGCGGCTACGGACGGGGAATCGGTGTCACCACAAATCCCGTTCAAAACGGCGCCTTTAGAAGACAGAATCATGGCCGGGATTTTTGATCTGGCTTTGATCGTCTCTGCTTTCGCTATCTTTGTGCTGGTGTTTGTCTCCTGTACGGCGCATCCTCCCTCGGGAAAACCTGCGCTGGTGGCCGCCGGCTTGGTGCTGGCCGGGTTTGGCTTGTTGTACCAATACTTGTTCTTCAAGTATGCCGAGGGGACGCCGGGTATGCGCTACGCGAAAATTGCGCTGTGCACGTTCGACGACGAGAACCCAACGCGGAAGGCCATGTGCATGCGGGTTTTGTATGTGCTGCTCTCGGCCGCTCCGCTGGGCTTGGGGTTTGCCTGGGCGTGGTTCGACCCGGATCGGCTGACATGGCATGACCGGCTGTCGCGGATTTACCAGCGGAGCTATTCGTAAGGATAGATATGAAGGGTACGGGCTTCAGAGCGTGTGTGAGAACGCGAAAACAAATCGCAGAACTGAAACAGGCCCGTAGGGCCGGGGGCCAAACTTCAGCCCAGTCCGGAAGGGCTGGGACATCGATTCCTCAATGCCGTCCGA
>JBAVQC010000134.1:0-4062 GCA_049693715.1 Acidobacteriaceae bacterium
AAAATGGCCGTTACTCCGCCGTCGGACGCCGCATCGACACACCGTACATGAACATGACATATCACTCGACTCACGGACCCCTGTTTGAAACCGGGCCGCGCCCGCCGAACACCCCCTACATTCGGGGATTCGAATCATAGGCTCCGGGCGGACCGCGCGACGGACGTGACATTTGCACTGCTGAGTCGCGGGTGTCGATTCGATCTTTGCGGAGCTGCTCTCTAATCACGCTCGCTCCGGTCAGGACCTTCGTCAACGCTTCAAGGGCCTTTCCATGTGCGGCGTTTTTTGGACATAGATATCCTCAACCCGCGTCTGAAGAACGTTTCTATCTTTCTATCGAAGAATTCAGGCCAAAAGAAATAGATCATTCACCATTGTGGAGATGCAAGCCACGGAATTCAGCAGATTACGCATCCTGAAAACCCATCGGGGGTCTGACCGGCTACAAGGAACCTAGCAATTATGAGGTTTTAAGGCATAATTGCTAGGTGTTAATTCCTCGACAAATCCAGCCTCGGGTGTCGCGCCTCCTCGAACAGTTTCCGGCCGTCGCAATCCTCGGTCCCAGGCAGGTGGGTCAGACCACGCTCGCGACAGCTCTGGCAGACGCGTTTGGGGAAGAAGCCCTTTTTACGCAAAAACAGCGACGACCCAAGCACATCCCCATCCAAATCCCATAGACAGGCCCGCATCCACCGCGCCAGCGGCTCACTTCAAACGGCTCTATCGTAACTGCCCCACAACACCCACACCCCACCGACACTGCGCCTCGGGGCAGTCACGATAGAGTCCTAACGTTTCCGGGAAGTTCCGCGCGCTCATGATTTCCGAGCAACGACAACCCCGTCCACAATTCCGCGGAGCCGACCCATCGTCAACGAATGCTCGAATGCGATACAGTGTTCAGGTGCTACAGTTATCAGCCTGTTTGCAAGTTCGAATGCCCCAAGTTCAAAGGAGACAAATATGCCTATGGTAATCGTCACAGCGCAGGTTCAGGACCCTGTGAAGTGGGAAGCAGGCTTCCGGACGCATGGCGACCAGTTCCGGAAGACGTATTCCCTCCGCTCACCGGTCCATTACACGATCACAGGAAACGAAGTCGCGATCTGCATGGAGCCAGAGAACGTGAAGTCGTTTAAGCAAGCCATGGAGTCGCAGGCGACGGTAGAAGCCATGGCATCTGACGGCGTCAAGCGCGAAACCGTGAAGACGTTTGTCCTGGACAAGGAAATGAAACTGTAGAACGGCGATAGTGCACGCCCGGCCCGGAGAACTTAAACTTCCGGCCTCGCAAAACGCAGCTTCTGACTGGCCGTCCGCGTTGGCGCGCCCATGCTTCGTGACCCCTGCGATTAACTAATTAGAATCGGCGTTCGCGAACTACCTGCAAAGTCGCATTTTCGGTAACTTCCCGTTTGGGCCGCCAGGGTAAGCCACAGCCTCGAAGGACCCGTCAGGCCAGACGACTAACCTGGACTCTTATTAGGGCCCTTCCTATTTGGCCACTTCGGCGATCGCACCGGACGTAAGTTCTCATTCATGGTCAACATCATCATCGTGGGCGCCACCACTTGCTTAACCGGACTCTTGTCCGGCTATGAGAAGTTAGGAATCGCCGCCCGGGTCCTTCTTGTAGTGCTGCGAATCGTGCAAGGAATTGGACTAGGGGCGAGTCTGGAGGCGCTTCTTCTTTGCTTGGCGAATTTGCTGCGCAGCGAAGCCGAAGGGCGCTCTGGATATCGCTGGCGAACCTAGTAGGCGTCCCTTTGGGCGCTATGAGTGCCAGCGTTGTCATGCTGGTCATGAGCAAGACGTTCACAACCTCCGGCTGGCGGGTGGCAATGCTGCTCTCTGTCGTGATAGTGATTCCGGCGCTGCGGGCACGCTACAAGCTTGCCGACAGTCCGCTGTTCGAGCAGCTCAGACAATCGGTCAAACGCCTGCAAACGATTCATGGAACTTTTCATTGTGAAGAGCGAAGCAGAGGGAGTATGATCCAGGCGCTGTCGGTCCCCTTGTCAGGAACGACCGGCAAATTGGGCCCCTCGAAGCAACGCGGCCCCTACATTGTCCCTCCGGAGAACGGGACTTTGCAGAGTCCATCAGTACTGACTCTCTCCCCGGCGGTTCGATCTTCACAAGGAGGAAATTTCCTATGCTTGTCAATCGCTTGCGCCCGTTGACGATCCCCTGTTGCGTTGTTCTGTACCTATCCCTCGCCCAAACCCTCGCGGCTGCTACTCTTTGCGTCAATCCTCATCAGTCCGGCTGTTGGGCGACCATCCAGTCGGCCGTCGATCATGCCTCCGCGTATGACGTCATTCAAGTTGCCGCTGGTACCTATAAGGAGTACGTGACCATTGGCATTCCCATTTCAATCTTCGGTGCCGGCGCCGAATCAACGATCGTGAATGCCGCTAACCTGCCGCATGGCTTCTTCGTGGACGGATTTGACCATCCCGACCTCGCCTGGGTGAGCATCGCCGGGCTCACCGTCAAGAATGCACTCTTCGAAGGAATCCTGGTGGTGAGTGCTTCGCACGTGACGATTCGCAAAAATCAGATCAACGACAATGACACTAGTCCGGGCCTGCTTTTCACCGCCGCAACCACAGGGTGCCCGGATCAACCCGGCACCGGCACATACGAAAACGATGAAACGGGTGACTGCGGCGGCGCTCTTCACCTGGTAGGAACGAGCCATTCGATTGTGTCTGACAATTTGATGACCGGCAACGCGGATGGCGTCCTGATCAGCGACGAAACTGCAGAAAGCCACGACAATCTGCTCATTCACAACACGATTAAGGACAATCCGTTAGAGTGCGGCATCGTTTTTGGCTCTCATCCGCCCAACGGACATGCCTCTGCCCCATATGCTCCTCACTTCGGCATTAACAACAATACCGTGGCCGAGAACGTCTCCTCAGGGAACGGGGTCAAGGTTGGAGGTTCGGGTGTAGGCCTGTTTTCTGATGGCAATGGCGCTGGGTCGGTGGCAGGCAATTTGATTGTCCGCAATACGCTGGTCGGGAATGGCCTTGGCGGGGTTGCGCTACACAGCCACGTGGGTCCGGCTTTCGGCCTGTCCGCGGATAACTTTTATGGCAACGTGATTATCGGCAACTATATTGCGAAAAACCTCGCCGACCAGGACGACACCGCCACCCCAGGCAATGTGGGAATTAACATCAACAGCGGCGCTGGCGGCACTCCCGTGCTCGGCACCGTCATCTCGTACAACGTGATCCGCGAAGAGGATGTGGACATTGCGGTAAACACTCCTGCCGAAGTGGACATCCATCTCAATGACCTGGGTGGGGACAAGATTGGCGTCGCCGATGTGTGCACCTTCGACAAGGCCACTGTATGTACCGGCAGCATCAATGCAACCCTGAACTATTGGGGCTGCAAGGATGGCCCGGGCGCTGCAGGGTGCACCACGGTCAGCGGATCCGATATCAGTTTTGCCCCGTGGCTTCGGGAAGCCCTCCGTAATGACGAGGATCGGCACGACGATTAGGGCGTGCAGGAACCGTCGGGTAGCCCATTCACGCCATCCTCTGGTTGAGTGGGCTCCTGGCCAGGCGCGGCGCTGGATTTTCTAGACCGGAGCCGAAGAGAGTTCCTGCGGCTCGTGTTTCGTTTGTCATGACGAGCATGGAAGTGGGTCGAACGCACTCCCTGGGCCGACAACCTGCTCGAAGCAGTGCGGAAACATTTTGATCTGAAGCCGGGGTATTTTCAGGTGGGCAGGCAATCCATCATCTCGATGCTTGGGTGGCCCGGGCCTGTCTCGCAGTACCACGCTGCGAACGCCCACGAGCACTGGATCATCGAGATGATGCTTACCCGGAAGGAACCGTTCAATGCCGAGCGCCTGCTTCTGTCCACCGGGATTGTGAACCACTACATGGATTCAAACTGGGAAAATGGCCGTTACTCCGCCGTCGGACGCCGCATCGACACACCGTACATGAACATGACATATCACTCGACTCACGGACCCCTGTTTGAAACCGGGCCGCGCCCGCCGAACACCCCCTACATTCGGGG
>JBAVQC010000135.1:0-22687 GCA_049693715.1 Acidobacteriaceae bacterium
ATGAGGCCGCGGTCCGCAATCAGGCTCAGCTGAGCGCGGATGCGCTCACAAAGCGGGCGGGAACAGATGCATCCAAGCATCGTCCCTGGCCAAGATAAAAACTGCAGATCCCTCCCGGCGTGCCGTGGAGGGATCTGCAGTTTCTTTCCTTCACTCTTTAGCGTATGGCACCATCAGTGCCGCTGGTTGTACGGCTCTTCCCCCAAACAAACCAGAGATAGCTAGGATAGTAACCAGGTAGGGCAGCGACGCGAGCAATTGTGGCGGCACATTGCCACCGCCTAATTGCAATGACAACTGCAACGCATCGCACGCACCAAACACCAGTGCAGCCAACGCCGCCTTCCAGGGATTCCACCGGCCGAAAATAACAATCCCGAGAGCGATAAACCCCTGCCCGGAGACAATCGATTCCCGAAACAATCCGATCTGCGCCAACACCAGGTAAGCCCCGGCCATGCCGGCGCTGGCACCGCCAATCAACACCCCGATGTAGCGCATGCGGGGAACGGAAACACCGGCTGCGTCCGCGGCACTGGGATTTTCCCCAGCGGCACGAAGTGCCAAACCAAAGCTGGTATGAAACAGCACGAAGTGCGCCAAACCCACCAACAGCAAAGTCAAATAAAGCAAACTCGTCTGCCCAAACAAAACCGGCCCCAGCAACGGAAGATCGCTCAGCCACCTAACATGCAGCGGCGCAAACATCGCCACACTCTGCGGACCTGAGGTCTCGCCCAAAGCCCGGCGATACACGGTCGCGGCGATACCTACCGCCAGCACGTTAAACACCAGCCCCACCACGACCTGGCTGGCGCGCACCGTGACATATATCCAGGCCAGCAAAAGATTGAACGCGATACCGGTGAACATCGCCGCAAACAGGCTCAACCACACCGAGCCGCTTACGTAATCCGTCAGGAAACTAGCTAACGCACCCAGCAGAATCGTGCCTTCAATGCCAACGTTCAGCACGCCCGAACGCTCGGCGAATGTCTCCCCAAGCGCAGCCAGCAAAACCGGTCCCGCGAGACGCAGGCTGGCGGCCAGCCAGGTCACAAAAAACGCCGACGTCAAAAGCCGATTCAGGTTCATGTGAGCTTCACCCGGTAACGGCGGAAGATATCGCTCGCCAGCACCATCAACACGATGAGACTCTGCAGGATGAACGTAATAGAGGATGGGATCCCCGCCCTCCGTTGCATGGCATTGGCGCCCACCGTCATGCCGCCGTAGAGCACCGCCGCGGGGATTACGGCAAGCGGGTTGAGTTTCGCCAGCAGGGCGACGATGATCCCGGTGAACCCGACACCACCGCTGATGCCATCCATTAAACGATGTTGCTCGCCCAACACCTCCACCATGCCCGCCCACGCGCCCAGGCCGCCGGCGCAGAAAGCAGCAAACACCAGCCGTGCGCCCACATTGATTCCACCAAACCGTGCCGCGGCCGGGCTCAACCCGCTGACGATTAATTCGTAGCCGATGCGGCTCTTGCGCAGCAGTACCCACACCAGCAGGGTCGCTAGCAACGCCAGCAGAATCCCCGCATGGGCGCGCGTTCCAGGCACGATAAAGGGAAGCCACGTCGCGCGCGGCAGCAGCGCCGTCTCAGGCACGCCGCCGGGAGCACGCATGGGGCCGGAGACCAGGTACTGCACCATCAGGATCGCGACATAATTCATCATCAGCGAGATGAGCACTTCGTTGCCTCCAAAGCGTGCCCGGATCAGGGCCACCACCCCTGCCCATGCGGCTCCCGCGGCGAAGCTCAATAGCAGGGCGGAAGGCAAGAACGCCCAAAAGGAAAGTGCCGTGTTGAGCGCCAACCAGCTGGTGGCCGCAGCGCCCATGACGAAGCATCCTTCAAACCCCAAATAGCCGAAGCCCGATCGCCAACTGACAATGGTGCCCAGCGCAATCAGGGTCAACGGCGCGGTGCGGACCAATGTGTAGCCGAAGCCTCGCCAGCTTGCGAAGGGTTCATGGAAGAGCGCGAAGTATGCCTGGAGCGGATTGGCCCTATATAGGCTAAACAACAACGACGTAATCAGCATCGCCACCACCGCGGCGGCAACCATGGCGGTGGTGACGGCAAGCGGCGAGTCTGCTGGACTTACACGGCGTTCGATCAGCTTCATGATTCTTCGCTCAGGCCGGAAATCATAAGACCCAGCTTTTCCGTCGTAACGCTGGCCGCATTGAGGATGCCGACCATGCGCCCTTCGAACATGACGGCGATCCTGTCCGCCAG
Source organism: Acidobacteriaceae bacterium (assembly GCA_049693715.1). GTDB lineage: Bacteria > Acidobacteriota > Terriglobia > Terriglobales > Acidobacteriaceae > PALSA-350. Next base: position 2,255 of record JBAVQC010000135.1, read on the forward strand.
GTTCATCAGTTCTTCCAACTCTGCGGAGATGAGGAGAATGGCTTTCCCCCGTTCGCGTTGGGCCAGCAGCTCCGCCCAAATCGACTCGATCGCGCCGACGTCCAGTCCGCGCGTCGGTTGTTCCACCACCATTACGGCTGCATCCTCCAGGATTTCCCGGCCGAGAATCAGCTTTTGCAAATTGCCGCCTGAAAGCTTGCCGGCCTTGGTCGCAATACCCGCTGCCCGCACGCCGAACCGGGCGATCAGCCTCTCTGCGTGCTCGCGAATTCTGCGCCAGTCAAGGAACGAACCCCGGGAGTACTTTCCCTGCGATCCGAGAATCGCATTGTCTGCGATGGACATCTCCGTAACTGCGCCTACATGCCGCCGGTCGGCCGGAACATACGCAAGGCCCAAGGCACGATGCTGCGCGACCGTCAGCCGGGTCACTTCGCGGTCGTGAAGAAAAATGCGTCCTTTATCGGCGGGGCGCAAATGCATGATGGCTTCTGCCAGTTGGGATTGCCCGTTCCCATCGACACCGGCGATGCCGACGATTTCCCCGGCATGCACGTCGAGCGTCACCCCACGGACTTTTTCCTGTCCCACTTCATCGCGCACGTGGAGCCCTTCGACACGCAGGATGGCGGCGCCGCGTTCTACCGGGACCTTCACCGCGCGCAGGTTCACGTCACGGCCTACCATAAGGCGCGCCAGCTCCTGCTCTGTTGTTTCTCGCGTGGAGACAGTGGCCACAACCTGGCCGTCGCGCATCACGGTCACACGATCGGCAAGGTCGACGATCTCCTGAAGCTTATGGGTCACGATGACGATCGAGTGGCCCTCAGAACGCAGTCCGCGCAGAACCGTGAACAGCTGATCTTTTTCATGGGTGGTGAGAACGGCGGTAGGTTCGTCGAGGATGAGCAACCTGGCATCGCGATAGAGAAGCTTGAGGATCTCAACTCTCTGTTGCACGCCGATGGGCAAATGCTGCACCTGTGCACTGGGATCGATGGCCAGGTGGTGTTGCTCGCTCAAGGCGCGTAGCCGGCGCGCAGCCCCACGCAAATCGAGCTTGCCCTTCAGGCCAAGCACGACATTCTCGACGACGGAAAATCTCGGCACCAGCATGAATTCCTGGTGGACCATCCCAATACCGAGCGCGATGGCATCCCGCGGGCTGGCAATCTCCACAATTTTGTCGTCGATCGAAATCGAGCCGGAATCCATGGAATGGAATCCATACAAGATCTGCATCAAGGTGCTTTTGCCGGCGCCGTTCTCTCCCAGCAGCGCATGGATCTCACCGGCCTCAATCGTGATGTCCACGTCGCGGTTGGCCACCACTCCAGGGAACCGCTTCACGATCTTTTTCATCTCAAACGACGGCATTGCTTCTCCTGGTCAATCCGACCCGCGGCCAAATCGCTCCAGGTCTTTTGAAACCCGGCCCAGTCACCAGCAGAAACCAACCGCGGGTTGTAGTGGCCATTCGAGCCGGCTTTTAAAAGCCACATCCAGTCCACTGCCGGCTTCCACTCCGTGCCGCCGGAAAACGTACCGTTGGCCACTGCATGCGAAACCGTCTGAACCACGCCTCCGAGGTTCATCTCAAAACTGGTAGCCATGTTGTCAGGCGCAAGACTGGTCTGATCCGAATAGCACCCCATCACCTTGGCCTTGCCGGCGACCGCACCCTGGATCGCGCCCAGGCCGGTTACGTCCGCCGCATGCCAGATCACGTCAGCTCCATTGCCAATGAGCGTCGAAGCAGCTTCGCGCCCTTTGGCTGCATTGTCGTAATCCCCGGTGATGATTCCCAAACCCTGTATACCTTTGACAGCATTCCGCGCGCCGGCAATGAAGCACCTCTCGATCCTTTGTTGCGTAGGATCGTCCTCGCCTCCGACGAAACCAACCACTTGCTTCTTCTCCGATATCAAAGCCGCAAGCGCACCCGCTCCGTAGGCCGCGCCAAAATAACCCAGATTAATAAACATGAGGTTCGGCGGGACTTTGGGCTGAGGCAGATAACTGGTAACAAAGTAATGCTGGTGGGGATAGTCCGGCGCAATATCGAGCAGCGCGCTGCTGAACTCGAAGCCATGACCCAGGATCAGATCGAACCCATCGTCCGAGTAGCCACGTGCGACCTCCTGCATTTGTGCAAGCCCGATATTTTCCGCGTACGCCGTCTTGAATCCCGGTCCCAAAGACTTCAGCCCGTTGAAAGCAAGCTGGCTCCAGCCACCATCGGTGATGACCCCAGTCAGCAGCAACACCACACTGGTCTGCTTGGGTTGGGCCCAACTCATCGAAGTCATCGCCGCCATGGCGAGGAAGGCACGGCGCGAGACCTGCCTCATCCGAGCGTCCGCAGGCGGGCCGGCAGAAACGGTCGCACCAGGAACTGGTACGCCGCGCCGCCCACACAACCGCCCAGCAGTGGCCCGGCAATTGGCACCCACCAGTAGTTGTCGGGAGAAGGGAACGCAGCCGGTCCCCATCCTGCGAGATAACAGAAGATGCGTGGGCCCAAATCACGAGCAGGGTTGAGCGCCCAAGCCTCCAGATAACCCATCGAGGCGCCGATCAATGCGACCAACAAGCCGATCATCAAAGCGCTTGAATTCGACTGGGGCGCCATCTCGTTGTATTGCTCGGTAATAGCGAAGATGCCGAAGATAAGAAACGCGGTCAGGATGATCTCGTCGGCGAAAGCATGCATGGGCGTGATGGCCAAGCCCGGATGAGTAAAGAAGACCCCAGCCGCGCCGCCGGCAGCCCGCGTGAGCTGAGCGGCCTGGTTGAAATGGTCGATGACGGGCACGTACAAGATGTAGACCACACCCGCTCCAAGGATGCCGCCAAGCACCTGCGCCACCATATAGGGAATCACTTTGCGCCAGGCGAATTTCCGATAGAGCGCCAGTGCGAGCGTGACAGCAGGATTGGCGTGAGTGCCGGAGATGGAGCCAGTAGCGTAGATGGCCATGGTGACCGCCAGCCCCCACGCAATACAAACTCCCCAATAAGAGTTGAGGTAGGGGCTGGGGTTGTAAAGCGAGTACATGGCGGCCACCGAGTCTCCAAACGCAATAATGATGAAGACTGCCACGGCCTCCGCCAGCAATTCGCCAAAATCTTGTCTCTTCATTGTCAGGTGCCCTCTACGGTAGCAGGTATTTTGCCGCGAGGTCATTGAATTCCCGCAACTGCTGATCGATCCAATCCTGGCCTGCGCCTAGTTCCTGCGCCATCAGGGCTGCGACTGCCGGAGCCATTTCGATAGCCGCCCTGGCATTCAGAAACAACGCACGGGTGCGGCGGGAAAGCATATCGTCCACGGTGCGAGCCATCTCCTCCCTCACGCCCCAGATCACTTCTGCTGCAATGTAGGGCAAGGCGGGATGAAGCCGCACGGCGAGACGTTTGTCGGCAGCGGCCAAGGCAAGGATAGCCTCCGCATCCGAACCGTAGACACCCAGGCTGGTCAGCGACTCCTCTTGTTTGTAGCCATGGATCTTCAGGTCGTGCGTCTTGCTCGGCACATCCGGAAGCTCGCCCAGGGTGATGGCGTGGTTCACCGTGTCCTCGGCCATGTGCCGGTAGGTCGTCCACTTGCCGCCCACGATGGTCAACAAACCCGAGTTATCGATATGGATAGTGTGATCGCGCGAGAGCGACGACGTCTTACTCGAAGCCCCATTGGCTTTCACCAGCGGACGAATCCCCACATACACGCTGAGCACATCACTGCGCTGTGGAGGTCGGCTGAGGTATTGAGCCGCGGTGTCGAGAATGAATTGCACTTCTTCCTCGAAGGGAAGCGGGTTATAGGAAGGTTCCTGAATCGCAGTATCGGTCGTGCCCACCACCGTGTGCTCATGCCAGGGTATGGCAAACAACACCCGGCCATCGCTGGTGTGCGGGACCATGATGGCGGTGTTGCCGCGCAGGAACGCCCGCTCGAAGACCAGGTGGATACCCTGACTGGGCGCGATCATACCCTCCACCTCCGGCTCTGCCAGCCGGCGCACTCCGTCGGCAAAGATGCCGGCCGCATTCACGACAACGTGCGCCTCTACCTTCATCCGCTGCCCAGACTCGCTATCCACCGCGATCACCCCATCCGCGAAGCCGTCGGCCCCCCGGGTGATTTCGACCACGGGTGCGTAGTTGAGCAGAACGGCTCCCTGATCGGCCGCCGTGGCCGCGAGGTGGATCAGCAGCCGGGTATCGTCAAACTGTCCATCGTAGTAAATGACACCACCACGGAGTCCATTCGTCTGGATGGTGGGCAGCTGTTCCAGAGTTTCTTCACGCGAGAGCAGGCGTGACTTGCCAAAGCCGTATTTTCCCGCGAGCAAGTCGTACACCTTCATACCAATGCCGTAGAAAGGGGCCTCCCACCATGAGTAATTGGGGACGACGAAGCCCAGGTCATGGACCAGGTGCGGAGCGTTCTGGCGCAGCAGGCCGCGTTCCTTCAAAGCTTCCATCACCAGCGATACGTTCCCTTGTTCCAGGTACCGGACTCCGCCGTGAACCAGCTTGGTGCTGCGGCTGGAAGTAGCCGCTCCGAAGTCCATCCGCTCCAGCAGCAGCACGGCAAACCCGCGGCTGGCGGCATCGACGGCAACCCCCACGCCGGTGGCTCCCCCTCCGATGACGACGATATCCCACGGAGCGGAACGTTCCTTTACGCGAGCCAGCATCGCCGGTCGATTCATCTATTCATCTCCTTCATGCCAGTTCCTGGAGCGCTCGACTGCTCGCTTCCAGCGAGCGCGGCCGGCAACGATCTTCTGCTGTCCGGGATGTGGTTCATAGCGAGTGTCCGCGGCGCGCAGCTTGCGGATTTCTTCCGGGCTGCTCCAATACCCTACAGCAAGCCCAGCCAGGTAAGCGGCCCCCAGCGCGGTGGTCTCGCTCACCGCCGGGCGGATCACGGGCACGCCGAGAAGGTCGGCCTGGAATTGCATCAGCAGATCATCGACCGATGCGCCTCCATCGACGCGCAATTCTCTGAACGGAACCTTGGTGTCTGCATCCATGGCGTCGATCACATCCGCCACCTGGAACGCGATACTCTCCTCCGCTGCACGGGCGATGTGGCCGGGCTTGGTGCCGCGGCGCAGCCCAATCAACAGCCCGGCCGCATACGGGTCCCAATAGGGCGCGCCCAGGCCCACGAACGCGGGTACCAGGACCACTCCATCGGAGTCTTCGACGCTGGCCGCCAGTTGGTTGATCTCTGAGGAATGGCGTATTAACTGGAGACTGTCGCGCAGCCACTGCACCACCGCGCCTCCAATGAAGATACTGCCTTCGAGCGCGTATTCCAGTTTCTTGTCCAGGCTGCAGATGAGGGTGGTGATCAGCCGCTTCTCCGAGACAACGAACTGCGTGCCAATGTTTTGCAACAGGAAGCAGCCCGTCCCGTACGTGTTCTTTGCATCGCCCGGCCGTATACAAAGTTGCCCGAAGAGGGCGGATTGCTGATCTCCGGCAATGCCCGCGATCTCGGTCGCTTCGAGGCCGAGAGACGTAGTCACCTGGCCGATTTTCTCGCTCGACCACACTACCTCGGGCATCATGCTCTCGGGTATGCCAAACAACTTCAGCAGATCCGGATCCCATCGGTCTTCGACGATGTTGTAGAGCATGGTCCGAGAAGCGTTGGTGCGGTCGGTGATGTGTTTCTTACCGCTGGTCAGGTTCCAGATCAGCCAGCTGTCGACGGTGCCGAAGGCCAGTTTGCCGGCCTCGGCTTTTTGCCGAGCCCCGCCGACATTTTCCAGAATCCAGGCGATTTTGGAGCTGGAGAAGTAGGGATCGATCAGCAGCCCCGTCTTCTGGCGGACCGTCTCTTCCGCGTCCTTCATCTGGTGGCACCGTTCCGCGGTTCGGCGATCCTGCCACACGATTGCGTTGTAAACAGGCTTCCCCGTTTCCCGGTCCCAGACAATGGTCGTCTCGCGCTGGTTGGTAATACCCACCGCGGCCAGGTCCCGAGCCCGTATGCCTGCTTTGCCCAGAGCCTCAACCACCGAGCTCATCTGTGAGGTAAGGATCTCGAAGGGATCATGCTCAACCCATCCGCCCTGGGGGTAGATCTGTTGGAACTCCCGATGAGCATGGGCCACGATATTGCCGTCTTTGCCAAAAACAATGGAACGAGAACTGGTGGTTCCTTGATCGAGCGAAAGAATGTATGCCATGGCGCCTCGCTGCAATGCCTGCAGATTTATAGAGTACCCGGCATCCTCCCGTCAAAGAATCAGGTCACCCGGAAGAAACTGCAGATCCCTCCGCTGCGCTCCCCCGGATTTCCTACTTCACCGCTCTCACCGGCGAGCACTTATGTGGTTCTCTCCCAAGAGAACCACATGCAGTCGACCGAAGCCACAACTCTGAACAGGAAATCCGGGGAAGCCGAGGGATCTGCAGTTTCCCTCTCATTAACCGCGGAGGCTGAGGACGAGAACTGCAGATCCCTCGGCTTCGCTCGGGATGAGGGTTCTCCTGCCTTGGCTGTGGCTGGGGTGGCCGCTCTTGTTCCGGCCTCGGTTGCGGAATGGTGAACATCCTTTACTACTGTTTTTCCAGGATGACGGAAGTACTGTCGTAGTCCCCTCGCAGGTTGAGATCAAGACCGTGATGCATCAGGTAAGCACCGCTGACGGTCCCTACCTCCTGCACTTGGCCGGGGTCAATGGCTTCGACCTTATAAACAGCATCCTCCGCGAGGCCGCGCAGAAACACCGTAGGAAACGGTGTGCCGAATTGCTCAGAGTGGAGGAAGCCGAAGAGCACTGCCTGCCGTCCATCGGTGGAGACATACTCGGTGGCCGAGATTTCGCTGCCCTGAGGGGCGATGAGGCGATACAGCGCTCCACGTTGGACGGTCGAACGAATACGTTTGTAGAACGCAACAAAGCGCGCCGACGCCTGCATGTCGTCTGGTGAATACTTGTTGAGGTTCGCTCCCAGTGCGAGCGAGCCGCTCATGGCCACCATAAACCGGAATTTGAGCGGGACCACGCGATGGTCGATGCCGCTGGGAACATCGGTGACCCAGGCCATCATGACGCCGGGGGTGTACGCCTGAGTGAAGCCATTCTGCAGGCTGAGCCTGTCCAGCGCGTCGGTGTTATCCGAAGGCCACACCTCGTCTGTGTAGCGCATGATGCCGAGATCCACGCGAGAGCCGCCCCCCGAGCAGGATTCGATTTCTAGCTTGGGATGCTTGGCGCGCAGCCGAGCGAGAATGTCATAGAGGTTGTGAACATAGGCCACATAGATTTTCTTCTGATCTTCCGGCGCCACTGCGTCCCAACCGGGTTCTGACCAGTTGCGGTTGTAGTCCCACTTGAGAAAGGCAATGTCGTTATCGGTCACCAGCTGGTCGAGCCACTGAAAGACGTATTCCTTCACGTCTTCTCGCGCCAGATTGAGCAATAGCTGGTTGCGCGCCTCGGTGCGCGGGCGGCCGGGAAAATTCATGGCCCAATCCGGATGCTTACGATACAGATCGCTGTCGGGATTGACCGCCTCGGGCTCGACCCAGATGCCGAAATCCATGCCCAGCTCATGCACGCGATCGATCACCGGCTTGAGACCGTGAGGAAACTTCTCCTTATTCACATACCAGTCGCCGAGGCCGGCGTGGTCATTTTTGCGTTGGCCGAACCATCCGTCGTCGATCACGAAGCGCTCCACGCCCAGTTTGCCGGCCTTTTCCGCCAGGGCCAACTGCCCTGCCTCGCTGACGTCGAATTCCGTGGCTTCCCACGAGTTATAGAGGACGGGGCGCAGGCGGGCGCTCTCTCCGCCGGGCAGAATCGACTCCCGCTCGAAGCGATGCAGTATGCGCGAAGCGCCACCCATGCCTCCGTTGGTAAACCCGCCGTAGAACGGCGGCGTCTCCAGTTGCTCGCCCGGCTTCAGGTGGTAACCAAAGTCAAAGGGATTGAAGCCACCGGTGACACGCACCTGCTGCATCGCCGTTTGCTCGACCGTGATGCGCCAGCTGCCGCTCCAGCCCAAGGCTCCGAACCAGACGGGGCCGTTCTCCTCCGTGGTTTGATCAGGCCGGTCGATGGCGAACCAGGGGTTCGCCTGGCTCGATGTGCTGCCACGGCGGCTCTCGATGACGTGCGCTCCGGTTTGCAGTGCTTCGGAATGTACCTGCCACTCCGCTCCCCAATGCCCGGTGAGATAGTGCCAGCCATAGCCCTCTCCGTGAGGCAAGCTCCAGGCGGCCGATTGCGCGCTTTCGAGCGTAATCGCCTGGTCGGTGTGATTCTCAATACGCGACCAACGCTCGAGAATGCCGGTTTCCGGGTAGACGCGGTAATAAAGGTGGACCTGCAAGTCGGAGGCGATGTCTTTCAAATCGATTTCGAGCGTCTCACCATCGATGTGCTGCTCCACGAAATGCAGGACCACGTCGCGATTTCCGCTGGCATAGGTCGCCTTCAGCGCCGGCTCGTTGTAGAGTCCCGCGCCCTGGCCTGGATACTCCTGCGGCGTGGTGTTGGTCGAGAGATCGAACGCGGCTACTCTCGGCAGGCTCTGCGCCGGCGAGAAGTCCGCGTCGCGCATCACCCGGGGACCCCAATAGATGGACTGCAATTCGCCGCGTTCGTTCACGCCCATGGCGTAAGTCGCTTCACCGGCTTGCAGCACCCAGACCTTTTTTTCCGGGTAATACTGAACGGCGCCGTGCGCCTTGGGAAAGTAGCTGACCAGCAGGAAGAGGGCGAAACACCAGCGCAGGTTCATCGTGCTTTGAACTCCAGTATTTGAATGGCGAAGCCAGGAACAGTGTGCGTGAAGTCGGCGGCCGCGTTGTGCAACCCACTCTCCACGGGAACAATCGCGGAAGGCTGGGTGATGCTGTTGGTCGCCGCGGTGGTTCTAGCGGATAGGGAAATAACCTTTCCACTGGCTACGGTTTTCGCGCCGTTAAGCAGAATGTGCACCGGCTGCGGCGCGGAACTGGCGTTGACCAGCTTCAGATAGACCGTTCCATCGCTCGCCTTGCGGGTCACGGAATAGAACAACTTAGGCGTAGAACCTTCCAGTTTTGCATTCAGGATCTGGTCACCGATATGGTTGCTGAACATCACCTGGGCGTAGTAGCTCGGTGAGCCGTAGCTGCTCATCGCATCATAACCTATTAGATCCGACTCCCACTGCATGCCTCCCGGATTGACATTCACCAGCAGCGGCGCGTAGCTGGCCATGATGACGATGTCGCTATTTCTCTCCATGCCGGTCATCCAGGCCGCATCTCCAAGCGCAGCGCCGAAGTTGGGGGTCGGTGTACCCTCCCGGGTGGCCCACTCGCCCACGAAGATCTTGGGGCCATTGCGGTCGGTCTGATCGTAGTGGTGCACGTCGTCGTAAAATTCCTGGGCGCGGCGATAGTAGTGATCGTCGACTACATCGGGCTTCATGGTCGTGACCGGTGTGGTGGCAATCAGTTGCAGCTCGGGGTATTTGGCTTTGATCGCCTTGTAGAACTGTTCATAACGGCCACCGTAGGATTCGGACTTATCGAACCAGTCCTCATTGCCAATCTCCACGTAGCTGAGCTTGAAGGGGGCCGGGTGTCCGTTCTTCACCCGCTCTGCGCCCCATTTTGTGCTCGCGTCGCCGGTTACGTATTCGATCTCGTCCAGAGCATCCTGGACATAGGGGTCCAGATCGGGCCCGGGTTTTACGAACTCCTGCTGCATGGAGTAGCCGGCGTACACGGCCAGCAAGGGCTGCATCTTCAGGTCTTCGCACCACTCCAGGAACTCGAGCAACCCCATCCCGTCGCTGGAGCGATAGTGCCAGGGGCTGGGATGGGTTGGGCGGTCCACCATCGGACCGATGGTCTTCTTCCATTCGTAGCGCTCGCTGATGTGGTCGCCCTCGAGATAGTTGCCGCCGGGGAAACGCAGGAAGGCCGGCTTCATGGCGGCCAGTTTCTCCATCAGGTCAATGCGATTTCCGTTGATTCGATCATGGTAAGTGGGAGGAAAAAGCGACACCAGGCTGAACCACACCGTTCCCGGCTTTCCGACTGACAGGACGAGGTGGTATTGCGAAGACTTCGCGGCCGCGTTGGATTTCAGCGTGAACTCGTGCTGCTGCCAGGAGGACGTAAGGGATGGTACGGCGGTGCTGATTGCCTGGCCCGTTTCGTCCTCAACCAGGCTAACGGTGACTGGCCCTATGGACGCATCGCTTGCCTTGGCATAGAACGAACCGTGGTAGGTGGTTTGCGGCCTGACCGGAAAGCCCCAATACCCGGCATTGCTGATCCCCGCCTGATCATGCTCACTGGCGCTCTTGACCGTTAATTGCAGGCTGAGCGGCAAGGCTGCGCTGGGACCCGTGGTGCGATCGATCTCCATCGATGCCTCCGCATTGCCCCATTCGTACAGGAACCAGCTCGGGGGGATCTTGCCTCGATCCTGAAAAGTGCGGTTCCTCACGAATTCGGCATAAAGACCGCCGTCGTAGGAAAAGTTAATTTCTTCGGTCATCAAGCCGTAGAGCTGCGGACTTACGTTGGCTTTGACCTGCGCCAGGTCGATGGTTAACGTTGCGGGCTCCTGCCCCATGGCAGCGGAGGCAAGCAGTGCGGCGGCCGCCAGGATCAACATTTTGCCAAAACACGATCGGTACAAGAGCTTCTCCCTGATGGAAAGCACGGTGATAGTTATACCCCATAGTCATGGGGCTGATCCTGGGTCTATAAAGGAGGGCTGTGTCTGCTGTTCGGAGGCGAACACGAATGAAGCTTTTGTCCCTGATGCCGCTGGTTTTTGGCTCATTTTTGGCGCTCCCCGGCGTCCCGCTGATAGCGCAAAGCCCGGATTCCGCCGCCCCCAAGGCTCCGCTCTACAACACGGTGAAGCAGAAACTGCTCGAGGGTAAGCAGGTCTTCAGCTTTACGCAATCGAAGGTTGATATCGCCGACTATTGCGAACGGGCGAAACATTACGATTTCACCTGGTTTGAAATGCAGCACAGCACGCTGGAGTTCGCCGATGTGGAGAAGATGATTGCCGCTTGCCCGCACGTGAAGGCGACGCCGATGATTCGGCTGCCGGATGCCCAGGAATGGCATATCCAACACGCGACGGATATTGGTGCGTTGGGAGTGGTGATTCCGACCGTGGATGATGTGGACAGGGCGCGTGAGGCGGCTAAGTGGTCCCGCTACCCGCCGGTCGCACGACGGAGTACGGGCATGGGCCAGGCACCCAGTATCTGGGGCGTGAACGGGGTCAACTATCACCAGACGTTCAATGACAACATGCTGGTCGTGGTCATGATCGAAACCCCTACCGGGGTAGCCAATGCGTACGACATTGCGTCGGTACCTGGTATCGATGTCGTGATCATCGGGAACAACGACCTGAGCTGGTTCTCCGGGTTCGCGCAGACAGACGAACGGTACCACCAATTAGTGGACAAGGTGCGTGCGGATACTTTGCGGGCAGGGAAAATCTTTGGCCAGGCCAACGCGACGTATGCGACTGGGCCGTATAGCAAGGATGCGTTCTTCTTTCAAAATGGCCCATCGAACGATGGGTGGCAGCCTCCGAAAAGTGGCGGGAGCCAAAGTGCTCCGCCTCCGGGAGAGAGGTAAGCGTTGACAGGTAAAAGGAACCGCAGATCTCTCCACTGCGATTCCCCGGAAGGCTAAGTCCCGAAGGGACGGCTGAACTTAGCCCAGGACGCTAGTCCTGGGTGCATCATGCAACATGATTGAGTCCCGCAGGGACGGCTGAAGATTGTCCAGGATTGGGTCGCGGCCTATTTCCAGCCGTCCCTTCGGGACTTAGCCTTCCGGGGTAGCGTAGCGGAGAGAACTGCAGATCCCTGGCGCGGACTTCAGCTTCACTTAACCTTGGCTGGGCGATACTGCAGGTATGCGGGTACTGGTGGTGGAAGATGAAGTCCGGCTGGCGGAAAATGTGGCCTCCGCGCTGCGCGAAGGCGCTAACTTCGCCGTCGATTGTGCCGAAGACGGGCTTACGGGTCTCCACCTTGCCGAAAACCGCTGTTATGACTTGATCATCCTGGATCTGATGTTGCCGGGAATGGACGGCCCGGCGCTGCTGAGAAAGGTGCGCTCGCACGGGGACCGGACACCCGTGCTCATCCTGACCGCCAGGAGCGAAGCCAGCTCCATCATTGCGTTGCTCAACGCCGGCGCGGACGATTACCTTACCAAGCCTTTCGACCTGGGAGAGTTGATCGCCCGGGCGAAGGCGTTGATCCGCCGCGGCAAGGGGGTCGCCGACCCCATCCTTCGTCTCTCGGATCTGCAGGTCAATACGGTAGAACAGAGCGTCCAGCGTTCCGGCAAGCTAGTGGATCTGTCACCGACTGAGTATCGCATCCTCGAATATCTGATTCATCGGCCGCGCGTGATCGTATCCAAGCGCGAGCTGCTTGAGCATCTCTATGACTACAACTGGGAACATCACTCCAACGTGATCGAAGCGCACATCTCGAATCTGCGGCGAAAGCTCGACGCCGCTACGCCACTGCCGAGCATTGAAACCCTTCGCGGTCGAGGGTACCGTCTGCTCGTATGATGAAGTCCTATTCCATTACCCATCGCCTGATCGCAACCATTCTGTTGGTGGAATTGCTGGCCGCCCTTGCCATATCGGGAGCTGCACTGGTTTATGAACGCCACGTGCGCTTTCGATCGTTTGACGTCATGCTTCGGGGGCGCGCGGATTCGTTGCTGGGCGCAGTGCAGGATGCGGAAGACACGCAGGACAATGTGATGTTGGACGGGACCGAAGTCAATCTCCCAGGAGAGGATATCTACCAGGTTCAGGATGCGCGTGGCCGTATCCTGGGGCATTCGCTCAATTGGCCGGGTCCCAGCACGGACCTTTTGACCGCAAAGACCGGCAAAATGCTGCGCGCTTCCGTCCGCGGCAAGCACTACCGGGTGCTGAGAATTGAAGGCCTCCGCATCGTCGATCCGGGCGATAAAGGGGGCGGCATTCCGCGCCGCGTGACTATCCTTTATGGTTCCCCCATCGACCATGTGTGGGGGGAAATTTGGGAGGCGGTCGGGTTTTATGCGATCACCAGCTTATCCTTGCTGGCGATCTCAGGTTTGTTGATCTTTTGGCTTTTGAATCGGGGCCTGGCTCCCTTGCGTGAACTGGCGGCGGAGGCATCCGGCGTATCCGTTGACTCCTGGGACTTTGTTCCTCCGCCTCGCGCGCGCATGATCAAGGAGTTGGCGCCCCTCACGGTCGCGATCGAAACCGTCCTGGCCGGGCTCGAGCGATCTTTCCTGCAGCAACGTCGATTTGTCAGCGATGCGGCCCATGAGCTCAAGACCGCTGTCGCGGTGTTGAAGTCATCGCTCCAGCTACTCACGTTGAAGCAAAGGACAGCCATCGAGTATGAGCGCGGCATCGAGCGCAGCCAACTGGATTGCCAGCGTATGGAAGAAACCGTAGCCAAGATGCTGACCCTGGCACGAGTGGAGGCGAATAGCGTCCCGACGGCCGTTGCCACCGACCTGACCGAGGTTCTCCGCCAGGTGTCGCAGCAGTTTGAATCCATGGCGGAACTGAAACGGCTGCAAATTCTTATCCTGGCGGAGCGACCGGTGATGGTCGACATCGAGCCGGAGCAGCTGCAGCTCTTATGCGGGAACCTGCTCCTGAATGCTCTCCAGCACAGCCCTGCCGGTTCTGCGATTCGCGCCGTGGCGAAGCAGGACGGAACGCAGGCAGAACTTGCCATCGAGGATGACGGCGAGGGCATCGCGGCCCAGGATCTACCCCATGTTTTCGATCGTTTCTATCGCGGCGATCCCTCGCGTAGCCGCAATACAGGAGGTACCGGTTTGGGGCTTGCCATTTGCAAAGCGATCGCCTCGCGATGGCAGGGAACGATCGATATCGCGAGCAACCTGGGGGTGGGGACCAGGGTGATGGTGCGCTTCCCTGTTTCAACCATGCCTTCAGCTTCATTTAAGGTTGCTGTGCGAAATTGAAGCCGAGCCTGATTGGAGATCGAATGATATCGAAGTGCATCCGCACGTTGCTACCCGCGCTGGTCCTTTTCGGATCAATGGCTGCGGCAGCGCAGAAGCCTTACAGCGTCCTCACGCAATGGAAAATTGGCGGTGAGGGTGGATGGGACTACCTTACTTCCGATCCCGCGGCGCACCGTCTCTATGTGACCCACGGACCGCGCGTGGAAGTGCTGGACAGCGACACCGGAAAAGTAGTAGGCAGCATCACCGGGCTTAAGGGTACCCACGGCGTGGCACTCGACGACTCGGGCAAATATGGCTATGTGAGCGATGGTGGCGCGAATGCAGTGGTGGTGTTCGATCGCGCCACCTTGGCGGCCGTGGCGTCGATTCCCGCGGGCACCAATCCGGATGGCATTGTGTTCGAGCCCAAAACGAAGACCGTGTGGGCCTTTAACGGGCGCAGCAGTAATGCAACTGTGATTGATACCGCCGAGCGTAAAGCCGTGGCCACCATCGCACTCTCAGGTAAGCCTGAGTTTCCTGTCGCCGACGGCACCGGCACCGTGTTCGCCAACATCGAGAGCAGGAATGAGATCGTTCGCTTCGATGCGGCCACAAAAACCATCACCGCAACCTGGCCGGTGGCCAACTGCGATTCGCCCTCCGGCCTGGCCATCGATACCGCAGGCCGGCGGTTATTTGCCGTTTGCGACGGCGGCAAGATGGCGGTGGTCGATGCAAACACCGGCAAGACCGTGGCCAATCCTTCGATCGGCGAAGGCCCGGACTCGGCGCGTTATGATGCAAAACGCAAACTTGCTTTCTCCTCCAATGGAGGCGGCACTCTGACCATCGTCGACGCCGGCAAGCCGGCCTACCCGGTGTTGCAAAACCTGGACACCCAAAAGGGAGCGCGCACTATGACTCTTGACTGGGTGACGGGCCGCGTTTATCTGGCTACTGCCCAATTCGGCGAACGGCCCGCCCCGACGGCGGCGAACCCACGCCCACGGCCGGCGATTGTCCCTGGCAGCTTTACGATCTTGGTGGTCGGCCAGAAGTGAGTCTGCTGCTCGCCGTTTTGCGTCTTCCAGTTGTCATGCAAAGACTTTCTTTTTTCACCATCGGGTTTGTCATGATCGTGGCGGCCGGTCTCGCACAGCAAGTAACTCCGCCTGCCGCGATCACCCTGGAACAGGCCATAGCACTGGCTCGTGCGAACGAACCCGGCTTTGCCGCTGCGGCGGCGAATGCGCGGGTCGCGGCCATCGACCACTCGATTGCCCGGGCCGCTTTGCTGCCGAACGCGGCGTACCACAACCAGCTGCTCTATACGCAACCCAACGGCGCCACCAACGGCAGCGGCCCTGTGGGGAGCCAGGCTGCACCTCGCTTCATCGCCAACAATGCGGTGCGGGAATACGCCAGCCAGGGCATCATCAACGAGACCCTGGGATTGCAACGAGTGACTGCGGTTTCACGAGCTTCCGCTGCCGCGGCCGTTGCTGCGGCGGAGCTCGAGATCGCCCGGCGCGGGCTGGTGGATACCGTGACCACCCTCTACTACCAGGCCTTGGCTTCTGACCGCAAGGTTGCTGTGGCCCGGCGCGCCGCCGGCGAGGCTTCCGGTTTCACCACCCTGACACAACAACGGGAGAGCGCCCGGGAAGCAGCGCACGCCGACGTGGTGAAGGCGCAGCTGCAACAACAGCAGCGCGATCGTGACCTTGCCGATGCCCTGCTCGGGCAACAGAAATCTCACCTCGATCTGGGAGTGCTTCTTTATCCGGACCCTCGGACTGCTTACACCCTGGTGCCCGGACAGATCGTGCCGCTGCCGGCACGGGCGGATGTGGATGCGGCTGCAACGCGGCTCAACCCGGAGTTGCGTCAGGCCCTCGCCTCGCTGCGAGTGAGCAATCTGGACGTCACGGCGGCCCGCGCTGCGTATCTTCCCGATCTCGGGCTCAACTTCACCTACGGCATCGACGCGGTCCAATTCGCAGTGAACGGCCGGGATGGAGTAAAGAATCTCGGCTACTCCGCCAGTGCGACGCTCGACATCCCGGTATGGGATTGGCTTTCCACCCAACATCGCGTTCGCCAGGCCGAGATCCTGCGCGACGCAACGCACACGGCGCTCAACGCGACCCAGCGCCGGTTGATCGCGCAGTTGGACGAGTCTTATGCCGAGGCCGGCACTTCACGAGATCAACTCCAGTCGCTCGACCAAAGTGTGCAAACGGCGAGTGAGAGCTTGCGCCTCACGCATCTGCGCTATACAGCGGGAGAGGCAACCGTACTCGAGGTAGTGGACGCGCAGAATTCATTAACTACGGCCGAGATAGCGCGGGAGGACGGTACCGTTCGCTACCAGCTTGCGATGACCAATTTGCAACTTCTCACGGGAGCGATCTAGGCCATGGCCCTGATTGCGTCAAACCCCTGGACGGGTGCCCCAGGTTCGCCTTGGCGTACCTGGGCCGAAAAAGACGGGGCGAAGCCCAACCAGCGCTCCTCTTTTATGCCCACAGGAAAGCCGTTCCCAGGCCGCCTGGCCCAGATGCGCACTCTGCTGAAAGCATTCGAAACATTTCATTTTCGGCCCAGGTACGCCCAGGCGAACCTGGGGCACCCGTCCTATTACCTGTGCAGTTCCTCGTCTAGGTCCATTGGATTTCTTGGTGCACTGCTGCTATCTATCGCGGGTCTGCTCCCTATCGCGTGCAGCAAGACAGAGGAGGCTGCCCCCACCGAGGTCTACGTGCAGGCTGCTCATCCAGAGCGTGGCGACATCTCTGAGCAGCTCACGGCCGATGCCACGCTGGCTCCCCTTGCCCAGGCCGCCATCTCACCCAAAGTCACCGCTCCCGTCAAGAAGTTTTACGTCCAGCGCGGCTCGCACGTCAGGGCGGGTCAGCTCCTGGCAACGCTGGAAAACAGCGACCTTGCGGCTGCCGCACTCGACAACCAGGGTGCTTACTCCGCCGCCCAGGGCTCATTTGATATTGCCACCGGGGCCACCGTCCCTGAAGACACCATGAAGGCCGAGACAGACCTGACCCAGGCGACCGCCAACCTCAACCTGGCGCAGAGCATTGCGGACAGCCGAGCACAGCTCTTTGCCGAAGGAGCGATTCCAGGCCGGGATCTGGATACTGCCAAAGCTGCCCTGGTGCAAGCCAAGGCCGCACACGAGATTGCCCGGCAGCATCTGCAAGCGGTGCAGAAGGTGAGCCACAAGGCCGCGCTCGAGAGCGCGCAAGGACAACTTACGTCCGCCAAGGGAAAGTACCTGGGCGCCGAAGCCCAATTGAGCTATACAGAGATTCGCAGTCCCATCTCTGGCGTGGTCACCGACCGGCCACTGTTTGCCGGAGAGACGGCAGCAGCCGGTAATCCCGTGCTGACGGTGATGGATACCACTGCACTGCTGGCCAAGCTGCACATTTCGCAGATCCAGGCGCAACAGCTTTCCTTGGGCGCCCCGGCCACTATCGCTGTTCGCGGACTCGATGATCCCCTGCCGGCGAAGGTCTCGCTCATCAGCCCCGCTCTCGATCCCGGGAGCACCACGGTCGAAGTGTGGCTGCGGGTCGAGAATGCAAAAGGAACATTGAAGGCGGGCACTCCCGTGCGCACCACCATCACCGGTCGCACGGCGAAGGACGCTCTGCTCGTCCCGCTGGAAGCCGTACAAACTGGACCCGACGGCGAAAGTAAGTTTGTTCTGGTCATCAAGCCCAACGGAACCGCCGCCAAACAGCCAGTGACACTCGGCATCCGCACCAGCGAATCGGCCCAGGTTATCAGCGGGCTCGGTGCAGCTGACACGGTTATCACCACCGGCGGTTATGGGCTCGACGAAGGCACCAAGGTCAAGGTGGGCGCCGCTCCAACAGAAGCCGGAGGAGGAAAGGAGTGACGCCCCGCAGCCGGCCCGATGACGAAGGTTCCTTCTGGCTCGCAGGCGCCGCCAAGCCCATCTTTTTCTTCCTCGCCCTGCTGACGGCAGCGGGTATTTACATGGCGTTTCAAGTGCCGATCTCGGTCTTTCCCGAAACCAATTTTCCCCGCGTGGTGATTGGCGTGGACAACGGGGTCATGCCGGTCGAACAAATGCAAGTCACGATCACCAAGCCGATCGAGGACGCGGTGAACAGCGTTCCCGGCCTGGTGACGGTGCGCAGCAACACCAGCCGGGGTTCGGCTGAAGTGAGCCTGTTCTTCGACTGGAATGTGGATATGTTTCGCACCCTACAGTTGACCGACGCCGCTCTGGCCAGGGTGTCACAGTCATTGCCGTCCACTGCCCACATCACCACCAACCGTTTGACCTTCGCGACATTCCCTATTCTGGGCTACGCGCTCACCGCGGATGACCGCGGCAAGGACACGGTTCCGCAGACGCGGCTATGGGAGATAGCCACGTACGATCTGAAGCCGCCGCTCAACCGCGTCAACGGGGTCAGTACTGTCCTGGTGCAGGGAGGCCAGGTGCCCGAATTCCACATTGTCCCCAACCTCTCCCGCCTTCAGGCCGCCGGCGTAACTCTGCTGGATCTGGTCAACGCGGTCCAGGAATCGAACATCATCGATTCTCCCGGCCTCTATGAGGCGAACCATCAACTGATCCTCGGACTGATCGGAGCCCAGGCGCACAGCGCCTCAGAACTGAGCAATCTGATTGTCAAGACTTCGCCCGGCGGCGTGGCCATCCGGGTGGGTGATGTCGCGGTAGTAGAACCGGCGACCATGCCCGTTTATACGGCGGTACGGGCCAATGGCAAACCCGCTGTGCTGCTCAACATCACGCGCCAACCTTCGAGCAACACAGTGGCCGTGGTCAACGGGGTCGCGGCGGAGTTGGTTCAACTGCGGCCCAAGTTACCGGCCGGGGTGCGCATCGAGCCCTTTTACGACCAATCCGAACTGGTGCGCGAGAGCATTCTGAGCGTCCGCGACGCCATCTTCATCGGCCTGGTGCTGGCGTGCATCATCCTGTTCCTGTTTCTCCAAGACTGGACTTCTTCGCTGGTTGCCGGCCTGGTGATCCCGGTCACCGTCGCCGTGACCATTCTGTTTCTGCACATCACCGGCCAAAGCTTCAACCTGATGACCCTGGGCGGTTTGGCTGCCGCCATCGGGCTGGTCATCGACGATGCGATCGTCGTCGTCGAGAACATCGCCGTTCACCGTGAAGCCGGAGAATCGCGGGTCGCGTCGGTGCGGAAGGCCATCCACGAAATCAGCCGGCCGCTGGTCTTTTCCACCATTACACCGGTCATTGTTTTTCTTCCCCTGGTCTCCGTGACCCAGGTCACCGGGTCCTTCTTCCGCGCCCTCGCTGTAACCATGACGGTTGCATTGCTGACTTCCCTGCTGCTCGCTCTTACTTTCACTCCCGCGCTCTCGCTCAGGATGGAAAAGAAGGCTCATCCGGCGCCCGCGCCGCCCGAAGGATCCAAGCCAGGCGGATTTTTTGGCGCTGTACGGGAGAAGGGTGGCAGCATGTTTCGCCGCCTGCTCCAGTATCACGAGCGCGCACTGGAGTGGTCATTTCAACGGCCACTCGCCCTGGTGGTGGTCTGCGCGGTGCTGATCATCGCCGGCTATTTCTGTTATCGCGGTCTCGGCTCCGACCTGCTCCCCGAGATGGATGAGGGAGCGTTTATCCTCGATTACTTCACCCCGGCGGGAACCTCTTTAACCGAAACCAACCGCATCCTCGAACACGTCGATCAGATTCTGCGCAAAATACCGGAGGTGTCCATCACCTCGCGCCGCACTGGTTTGCAGATGGGCCTCGCTGCGGTAACGGAAGCGAACACCGGCGATTTCACGGTACGCCTGAAGACGGACCGCTCCCGCCCCATCGATGAGGTGATCGCCGGCGCACGCGAACAAATCCACGCGGCCGAGCCATCCCTCGATATGGAGTTCACCCAGATTCTGCAGGACATGATTGGCGACCTTTCCAACTCACCGGAGCCCATTCAGATCAAACTCTTTTCTAACGACCATAACCTTCTGCTCACGCTTGGCCCACGCGTTCAGCAAGCGATCGCCAGGATTCCCGGCATCGTGGACACGCAGAATGGGGTCGACAATACGATCAGCGGCCCAGCGACCAATTTTCAAATTGACCCTGTGATTGCCGGGCGGCTCGGCTTCACCCCGACTGAGGTGGCCGAGGATGCGACTTCCATCCTTGATGGCCTGCCCACCAACAATCCCCTGATTTCCGGAGGCAGGCCTTACACCATCCGCGTGCGCCTGCCGGAGGCCGACCGTGCTTCCCTCGAAGCGATTCAAAATACTGTCTTCAACAGCAGCACCGGCCACACCTCTACCCTGAGTGCGATGGCTACGGTGACCCAGTTACCACCACAGAACGAGATTCGCCGGGAAAACCT
>JBAVQC010000136.1:0-19792 GCA_049693715.1 Acidobacteriaceae bacterium
CTGAAAGCCGCACACGCAGTTGTCTCCAGGTCAGCGTGGCAGGAAATCCGGGGTAGCGTAGCGGAGGGACCTGCGGTAAGGCTTAGGTTGTTGACTGCGCGAAGGAAATTTATGAGACCTAGCCGGACCTTACCGAATGCTCCGGGCAGCTTCCGATCCCTGCAGTACGGCGCGCAGGTATTGCGCGATGGTCTCTCGCTCTCTGGCTGAAACGGGCCGCAGGGGCGGAGTCATCACGTCGCCGCAAATGCCCATGATGGAGAGTGCGGCTTTGAGTCCGCGTAAGGGATTGTGGGGGTCTTCCGCAGAGCGGTAAACGGCGTTATCGAATTGGATCGCCTGCTGATGGAGCGCGGCAACGCGGTTCATATCCCTCGCTGCCGCGGCTTCATACAAGTCAACAAAGAGTCGCGGATTCACATTGGAACCGCCGGCCATGCCCCCGTGAGCGCCCAGGAGAACCGCTTCCGCCAGCAGATCATCGGGCCCAACCAGCAGGCTAAAGTCGGGCCGCGACCGAACACCCTCACGCACCGCGTGAAAGTAGCCCATGTTCAAGCCGCTGTCCTTCAGGCCTACGATGTTGGGCTCCGCGGCAGCCTCGATTACCGTTGGCACGTCGATCCAAAGGCGCGCGTTTAACGGGGCGTTGTAGAGAAACAAGGGAAGAGGCGAATCCGACGCCATCCGCTTGAAATACTGCAATAGGTCTGCCTGACCAACCTGAAAGTAATAAGGCGGGGCAGCGACGACCGCCTGTGCTCCGCACTCATGCGCCCTGGCTGCCATGCGGAGCGCGTCCTGGTAAGAGGTATCGGTGATTCCGACGATAATCGGGACGCGGGAGCCGACCAGTTCACAAGTCCGCTCGATCAGCTCCGAGCGCACACTGTAGGGCAGGTTTGGCGCCTCGCCGGTGGTGCCCAGAATGAAGATCCCGTGAACTCCACCCGTGATCAGGTGTTCGATAAGCCGCTCGAGACCTTTCTGATCAAGGCCGTGGTCCTGGTTAAGCGGGGTGACCATGGCGGTGATGACTCCGCGTAGTGGACGAGGCAATTTGTGGTTCAAGCGCTGCTCCTGGCGTGGCCCGAAGAATGATAGCATCAGCCGTCGTAGCGTAAAATCCGAGCGAGACAGGAGGCCGGCGTCAGGGCATGAGTATCGATTACACGGTTTTGGTAGTGACGCACGATGACGATCCGCAGATGAGCATGTTGCAGGGGCTGCGACACATCGTGGGTCGCAAGCCGCAGGATTTCGCGAGTGCGGTCAACGATCCTGTGGTCATCCTCGCCTGGTCGGCGCCGCGGGCCGTGTTGCGCGACGTCTTTTACATGTGCAAAGACGTCCGCTGGGTTCACTCGCGCTCCGCAGGACTGGATAGCGTGTTGTTTCCTGAACTGATTGCGAGCCCGGTTCCGTTGACCAACGGCAGCGGTGTGTTCAGCCAGTCGTTGGGAGAATTTGCTCTGGCGGCGATACTCTTTTTTGCCAAAGATTTTCGGCGCATGATTCGCAACCAGATGGCCGGCGTTTGGGAGCAATTCGACGTGAACGAGATCGACACCCAGACGGTGGGGATTGTGGGCTATGGAGACATTGGCCGTGCAGTGGCGAAGCGAGTCCATCCGATGGGCATGACCGTGCTGGCAGTGAAGAGGCATCCGCCGGAAACATCCGATCCTCTGATCGATGAGTACTACAAGCCGGAAGATTTGTTGGCGATGCTGGCGCGCTGCGATTACGTTGTGGTGGCGCTGCCGCTGACGCCGGAGACCCACCACATGCTCAGCGACAAAGAATTCGCGGCCATGAAGCCGACGGCAGTGGTGGTGAATGTCGGGCGTGGACCCGTGATCGACGAGGCGGCGATGGTGCGCGCCTTGACGGCCAAGCAAATCAAAGGTGCGGGGCTCGACGTGTTTGAGCGCGAACCACTGCCGCCGGGCGATCCCATGTATCGCCTGGAGAATGTGTTGCTGTCGCCACACTGCGCGGATCACACCAAGCAATGGCTCAACCAGGCGATGCAGTTTTTTCTGGATCAATACCGACGGTTTTCCAACGGAGAGCCGTTGGAAAACGTAGTCGACAAGAAGTTGGGCTATTAGATGAACGAGCGGAAAAAACTGCGCAGCGGTATCTGGTTCTTTGACCGGGACGAGCCTGGTGAAGCAGCGGTCTACCTGGAACGTTACAGCAATTACGGCATCACCCGAGGAGAGCTGCAATCGGGAAGGCCGATCATTGGTATTGCTCAAAGTGGCAGCGACCTGGTCCCGTGCAACCGGATCCACATAGCTCTGGCCGAGCGTGTGAAGGCGGGCATACGCGATGCGGGCGGGGTGCCCTTTGAGTTTCCCACGCACCCAATCCAGGAAACCGGCAAGCGGCCCACCGCCGCGCTCGATCGCAACCTGGCCTACCTTGGGCTGGTCGAGATTCTCGCCGGGTACCCGTTCGATGGCGTGGTGCTCACCACGGGATGTGACAAGACCACTCCCGCGGCTCTCATGGCTGCGGCTACGGTGAACCTTCCCGCTATTGTTTTGTCCGGCGGCCCGATGCTCGATGGTTATGTAAACGGCAAGTTGGCCGGCACCGGCCTGGTGCTTTGGGAAGCTCGCCGCCGATTGGCCGAGGGCGAGATTACGGGCGAGCAATTGGTGGACCAGGTGCTTACCGGCATACCGAGTGCGGGCCACTGTAACTCCATGGGCACAGCGCTGTCGATGAATTCGCTGGCCGAGGCTTTGGGGATGTCTCTGCCCGGTTGTGCGTCCATTCCCGCGCCCTATGCGGAGCGGGGCAGGATGGCCTACATGACCGGGCACAGAATCGTAGCGATGGTGAACGAGGATCTCACTCCCAGCAAGATCCTAACCCGGGAGGCTTTCGAGAATGCGATCGTGGTGAATTCCGCGATTGGTGGTTCCACCAATTGTCCACCGCACGTCATCGCGATCGCCCGCCACGTGGGCGTGGATCTGAACATTCGCGACTGGGAACGAGTGGGCCACCAGATTCATCTGCTGGCGAACGTGCAACCGGCAGGAGAATTTCTCGGGGAGGCCTACCACCGTGCCGGCGGAGTAGGCGCGATCTTCGGCGAGCTGATGCAAGCCGGCAAGATTCATACCAGCGCGCTCACGGTGAGTGGGGAGACGATCGGCGAGAACTACAAGGGCGCACGAAGCCTGGACACCAATGTGATCCGGACCTACGACGATCCTTTGAAGCGGAATGCTGGGATCGTGGTCGTATCGGGCAACCTATTTAGCTCGGCACTGGTCAAGACGTCGGTGATCAGCGATGAGTTTCGACGGCGCTACTTGTCCGATCCGGGAAATGAGGATTGCTTTGTGGCTCGAGCGGTTGTTTTTGACGGACCGGAAGATTATCGCAAGCGTATCGAAGATCCCTCGCTCGACATGGATGAGCACTCCATCCTGGTGGTTCGCGGGGCGGGGCCGGTGGGGTATCCCGGTTCGGCGGAAGTGGTGAACATGACGCCACCAGGCCGGCTCATCCGGCAGGGAATTCGGATGCTGCCCTGCATGGGAGATGGCCGGCAAAGCGGCACGTCTGACAGCCCGTCGATCCTGAACATCTCGCCGGAGTCGGCGATCGGCGGGAACCTTGCGATTCTCAGGACGGGCGATGAGATCAAAGTCGATTTGAAGCAACGTCGTGTGGATGTGTTGCTGACTGAGGAGGAGATCGCGGCACGCCGGGCGTCACTGAAGCCTGTGGAGATTACCAATCAGTCGCCGTGGCAGGAGTTCTACCGGTCGAACGTTGGCCAATTGGAAACCGGCGCCTGCCTGGAATTTGCGGTGAAGTATCACGATCTGCGCAAGGTGGTTCCCCGGCATTCGCACTAAAGCGCTCTATTGAATATCTAACTGGCGGGCTTGCGGCGTTTGATGGCTGAAACGGCGCGAGGCACGGACCCGGTGACATTTTCCATCGTGCCCGGTGGATAGCCGGTTGATTCGCGGACGACGAGATGGGTGTCGATTTTGTATTCGCGATGGGGCACAGTGCTTTCCACATGAGCGCGCAGAGCCGTCACCGCGGCCCGCGCAAGCTCCAGGCGGGACATCTCGATTGAGGTAAGGGGCGGAATCGTGACCCTGGCCATGTGAATATCGTCAAAGCCGATGACCGACAGGTTGTCAGGTACACGCAACTGAGCGCGGTACATCTTGTGAAGCACTCCAATGGCTGTCATGTCGTTCGAGCACATGATAGCCGTAGGCAGTCTTTTGCCGGCCAGCAACTTTTCCATGGACTGGATGCCGCCTTCGAGAGTGTGATCGCCCTCGATTATCCAGTCCGGCTCAAGGGGAATGCCGCACTCACCGAGAGACTTGGTAAAGGCATCCAGGCGCGATTGGGCCGAGTGCAAGCGTTTGGGTCCGGAGATGAACGAGATATTTCGGTGCCCCAGGGCGGCAAGGTGTTGTACCCCTTGCCGAATCCCGTGGTGATAATCGACCTTCAGCAGACTAATGGTTGGCCGTTCCGGTCCCACATCGACGAACACCAGAGGGATGTCGCGTTCCGCGAGTTGTTCCAGCAGCGGCTGTTCAATGCCGAAGGTCATGACCGCGACACCCTCGACTTTGCGCTCCAGCATACGGCGAATGCAAAGCGCCATGCGTTTGGGATCATAGTTGGTCGAGCTCACCAGGATTTCGTAACCGTTCGCAACGGCAACATCCTCAAATCCCTGGATCAGCTCGGGGAAAAACGGGTTGGTAATTTCAGAAACGATAAGGCCAAAGAGCCCGCTCCGGCCCGAGACCAGGGCGCGCGCCTGGGTATTTGGAAAATAGTCGAGTTCGTGGATGGCATCCCATACCCGCTTGGCCATCCTGGCATTGACGGTAGGGTTATTATTGATGGTGCGGGAGACGGTGGCGATAGAAACCTTTGCCCTCTGGGCTACCGTCCTTATATCCATAAGCGCCGGCTTCTTCTTGGAGCCTCGCTTGGTTTTGGGCATGCTCTTTGCCATGGCGTAGGGTGAGAAATTGTTTTCAACATACGCCGTCTGCGAAAAATAGTAAATGGAGACTTGACAGCGAGGGAAGGGAGATTCTACTTTCGTCCTTCTGAGTAAAGGTTTACTGAAGAGCGCAGTTTTTGAGGACGAGCATGCAACGACGCAGCTTTCTGAAGGCCAGCGCCATGGCTGGGTCCGCCTTCCTATTTTCCCCCAAGGTTCCTTCCGCAACCACCGCATCCGACGATGCGGTCATCGAGATCATGCTTGATGAGCCGTTGGGTACCATCTCTCCGCTCATCTATAGCCACTTCACGGAAGAACTCGGGGCGGTGATCTACGACGGCGTCTGGGTGGGCGAGAACTCCAAAATTGCGAATACCGGCGGTATCCGTACAGCGCTCATTGAGAAGATGCGACAGATCAAAGCGCCGGCGGTCCGTTGGCCCGGGGGCTGCTTTGCCGACAGCTATGACTGGCGCGACGGTGTCGGACCAAAGGACAAACGTCCGCGTCGTACAGACTTCTGGGTCGACGACCCCGATTCGAAGGGCCTCCCCAGGAAAGGCTTACCCAGCTACGACCCTAATCAATTCGGTACCGATGAATTTGTGCGCTTCTGCAAACTGTCTGGCGCCGAGCCGTATCTTGCGGCCAATGTTCGCAGTCTGAATGCCTATGCCTTCGACCAATGGGTCGAATACTGCAACTCACCGGCAGGCAGCACTACCTGGGCGGAGGTACGGGCAGCAAGCGGGTCAGCGGAGCCGTACAACGTGCAGTATTGGGGCGTAGGCAACGAGAGTTGGGGTTGCGGCGGTAACTTTACGCCCGAGGAATACGCCAGCGAATATCGGAGATGCCAGTCATGGCTGCCAAAGTATGGTGTTGACCTGAAGCTCATTGCTTCGGGCCCAAACCAGGACGATGTGGACTGGACCACGCGCTTCTTCGAGAACATCTTCACCGCGGACCGCCGAATCAAACCACCGTTCGGCTGGTCCATGCATTACTACACCGATCTGCCGGACGCGCTCAAGTTCACCGCCGAGGATGTCTATCCAGGCTACGAACTGGCCGATCGGATGGAAAAGATCATGCTCGACCACTGGACGGCGATGGGGGTCCACGACCGGAACCATCAAGTAAAACTGGTGGTCGACGAATATGGGCCGTGGTACCGCTTCAGCGACACCAAGCTCGATCCCACTCACGTACTGGGGCAACAATTGACGGTGCGGGACGCGGTGATGACGGCGCTCACCCTCGATACTTTCAATCGCAATGCAGAGAAGGTGGGCATAGCAGCCTGCGCGCAGCTGATCAATTGCATCGATTCGCTATTCCTCTCCCATGAGGACCACTTTATTACTACGCCGGTCTTCCATGTGTTCGATATGTACAAGGGCCACCAGGGAGCTCAGGCGGTGCGTGTTCAGTTTTCGGTGCCGGATATTTCTTTTCCCCGCAAAGCCGTCCGGAAGCAACTCAGCTCCACGGGCGATGAGGCTGTCGTGGGCGGTCCTGATGCGCGCTTGTGGGGGCTCAATGGGTCCGCCTCGGTCAACGGGAAAGTGTTGACGCTGACGGTGGTCAATCCTCACCTGACAGAAACGCGCCCTACCCGGATTATGCTGCGCGGGGATGCGAACGCCGTGTCCGCTGAGACAGAAGTTCTGGGCGGTGGAGACGTTCACGAGCACAACACCTTCGAGCGGCCAGATGCGGTGGGAACGAAGAAGGCGACAGCTTCGGTTTCAGGCAAGGTTGTGCAGTTGACTTTGCCACCATCTTCGGTGACTCGGCTGACGATCACGTTGGCGTAAAGCGTGGCGGCAAAGGTCCAGAACCCGCTCCAGTAATGGTTGCGTTTCCCTGCGGCCACTCGCTCGGCATGAGTAGAACGGACGCACTGAGGAGGACAACAAGCAACGAGCGAATAGAGGTTCGTCAAGCTGACGTCACCTGCATGTCGATCGACGTATCGTCGCATGATTGGCATTCGACATGTGTTACAAGGAATCATGGAAAAACCGGTTCGGGTAGGATTCGTCGGCGCACGATTTGCCGCCAGATTTCATTGGGAGGGCATCCGCCGCGTTCATGGGGTGCCTGTGGAAATCGTTGGGGTGACGTCAAAGACTCCGGAAGCGCGCGATGCCTTTGCCCGAGACACTGGTACGCGCGCGTTCGAGACGTTTGCCGAGCTTTGCGATGCGGTGGATGTGGTGGATCTCTGCACACCTCCCTCCTCCCACGAGGAACTTTCTATCCAGGCGCTTGGCCTGGGTAAGCACGTCATCATTGAAAAGCCGCTTACCGGATATTATGGCGCCGGCTCTTCTCCCAAGACCCTGATGTTGGCGGAGGCTACGGCAAGTTGCGCCCGCATTCTGGCTGCGGCCAAAGCCAGTGGACGGCTGGTCTGCTACGCCGAGAATTGGGTCTATGCTCCGGTGATTCAGAAGGAACGGGAGATCGTGCAAAAGAGCGGTGCGCAGATACTTCGCATCCTCGGAGAGCAGTCTCATGGTGGGTCGCACTCGCCCTATTATGGGCGTTGGAAGTTCTCCGGTGGCGGTTCGCTGGTGGGGAAGGGATGCCATCCGGTAAGCGCAGCCCTTTACCTGAAACGGGTGGAAGGAGAAGCGCGCGATGGTGTACCCATTCGACCGGCCACAGTAAGTGCGCGCACGCACGAGATTACGCGGCTGCCGAATTATCGCGATGAAGGTTTTCTGCGCACGGGGTATGACGATATTGAAGATTATGCGCAGATTCACATCACGTTTTCCGACGGGACGATTGCGGATATCTTTTCCTCGGAACTGGTAATGGGTGGGGTCTACAACTGGATGGAAGTGTTTTGTAACAATCATCGCACCCGGTGCAATATGAATCCGATCAATGCCCTGGAGACCTTCAATCCCCGGGAGGACATATTGCAGGACGTATACATTGTGGAGAAGACCAACACCAAGCAGGGGTGGAGCTTCCCCGCTCCGGACGAGGGTTGGCAGCACGGGTATCCGCAGGAATTTCAGGACTTTATGGAGAGCATTTATCACGGCCGCGAACCGCTGTCGGGAATAGAACTGGCACGGGATACGATTGCTACGCTTTATACCGGGTATTTGTCGGTGGAGCGCGGCGGCCTTGAGGTTGGAGTACCCAGTTAGGGTAGGGCTGTCGAAAAACATTTAAAACATTTCCTGGAAATGTTTTTCGAGAGGCGTGGAGATTTGCCGCAATTTCTAATCCGCCGAGATGTGCTCCGCTGCCACAGCTGCCGGCGCTCGCCATTGAAACGCAAGTAACGTGAGCAAATAAGCAGACCCGGATGCCAGGAAAATAAGTAGTGCGTAGTTGGTCCAGAGGAGCCCGACCAGGAAGGTAAAGATTACGCTGCCGACGGCTCCCACCGCTCCTCCTATGCCGACCACAGTCCCGACCGAACTCGAAGGAAACATGTCGGATGGAGTCGAGAGAAGATTCGAGGACCATCCCTGGTGTGCCGCAGTGGCCAGGCACAACAACGCGATCGCCTGCCAAAGAGGATGAACAAAAGGAACGAACACCACCGGCGCAGCACAAAGCGCACAGACCAGCATGGCGAATCTTCTGCCCATCCGGACCGAGTGTCCACGGCGAATATAGAAACCGGCCAGCCAGCCACCGGCAATGCTACCGATCGTGGCGCCGATATACACAATGATGAGCGGCGGACCGAGGTGCTGCATGTCTACATGAAAACGCTCATTGAAATACTTAGGCAGCCAGAAAAGATAAAACCACCAGATCGCATCCGTGGTCCCCTTGGATAAGGCAAATCGCCAGGTCCCACTGTTAAAAAGAAGGGCCTTGTAGGTCGCCGGCTTTACCGTGAGCGAAACAACCGGTGCAGGATTGCCATACTTCGGATGGAGCCGGTCGTAAGGGAACAACAGCCAGCCAACCAGCCAGATGAGCCCGAGGCTCCCCGTAGTGTAGAACGCGGCCTGCCAGCCATAGCGAACGGCGACCCAGGGAATCAGCAAAGGAGCGACCAGCGCGCCGGCGCTCGTTCCTGAATTGAAGATGCCGGTGGCCAGCGCCCGTTCCTCGGCGGGAAACCAATCAGCGGTCGCTTTGAGTGCCGAAGGGAAGTTGCCCGACTCTCCAATGCCCAAGGCAAAACGAGCCATTCCAAAGCCAAACGGGCTCCGCGCTAACACATGGCTGAGCGAAGCAAGCGCCCACAGCCCAATCGATAAGGCATATCCCTTCTTGACGCCGACGCGATCGACCACCCGCCCCGCAAGCAGAAACCCGACTCCGTAGGCAAAGATGAAACAGTTCACAATGTCGCTGTAGCGCCGGTTGTAAAGAGCGACATCCTGATCGCCGCCAAGGATGTGTTTCAACATGGGCTCAATCAAGCCCAGTGCGGTCCTGTCCATGTAGTTGATGGTCGTGGCCAGAAACAGCAGGCCGCATACGACCCAACGCAGATTCGATCGATTGCCAGATGAACTCATGAATTGTTGTTACAGGTCCATCATGTACGGAGCACGTTGAGGACGGGATAGCATGCAATTCGCATCGTCGTCGTTTTTGAAATGCTCCTTTACCGGATCCCAAAAGAGCTTGCGTTTGGTCTTCATGGCGATGTGATGGACCAAACAAGTAGAACACGCCCGGTGACCTATTTCGGCGGGCGCGATCGGAGCTTTTCTGCTCTTGATACAGTCCAGCCAGTTGCCATGCTGGTCGGCGCTTTCGTAAAGATGGATTTCGCCGGGACCGATGACGCTATCAAGGATCTCGGGATTACTGGCCACCAGCGGTTGCGGAGGCGCGGCTGCTTTTCCGCCTGGTTTCCCTCCTGGTTTCCCTCCTGGATCTGTGGGCGTGACCATCT
The DNA here is from genome assembly GCA_049693715.1 of Acidobacteriaceae bacterium. Classification (GTDB taxonomy): domain Bacteria; phylum Acidobacteriota; class Terriglobia; order Terriglobales; family Acidobacteriaceae; genus PALSA-350. The sequence goes on from JBAVQC010000136.1 coordinate 9,915, forward strand.
CGTCCCGGGTGACAAAGATCCAGCCCTCACTCCCGTAAAACTTGATGCCATTGGGAAAATCGCCGCTGATGTCCATGGTCACACCGTTGGCATAGACCGCATGGGTGAGGAACTTGCCGTGTACATCCCACAGACCGTGGGTAGGGAACTCAGCTGTACCCCAGACCTCGACCGGGCCGGTGTACTCGGTATTCATTCCCCAATGTGCGGTGTCCACATGGTGAGCTCCCCAGCCGGTGATCATGCCCGCGCCGAACTGCTCGCAGCGCAACCAGCCGGGGCGGCTGAATCCATCCTGGGGGTGGACTCGCATTTCGGTGTAATAGACCTCGGGCGTTGAACCGAGCCATGCGTCGTAATTCAGGTTCGAGGGGATGGGCATCGCCGGGGCATCGGGTCCGCTGGGGTCGCCGGGTAGCCCGATCTCCACGTGCTTGATTTCGCCGATACGTCCGTTGCGTACCAGTTCACAGGCGCGGTGAAACTGCTTCCACGATCGCTGTTGTGAGCCAACCTGAAGAATCTGTCCTGAGGCCATGACAGCGTTGCTCATGGCTCGTCCTTCGGCAATGGTCAGGGAGGCGGGCTTTTGCAGGTAGACGTCTTTCCTGGCATGCACTGCGTCCACGGCAAGGATCGCGTGCTGATGATCAGGAGTGCTGATTACCACCGCATCGATGTCTTTATTGGCCAGCAATTCGTGGTAGTTGCTGTATCCGGTGACACCGTCGTACGGTTTGCCCGTCTTTTTCGCATAATAGCCGTTGACCAGCGTCTTGGCTTCTTCTACCCGTTTTGCATCCAGGTCGCAGACCGCCATAATGCGCGCCTGATCGAATTGCCAGATGCCCGGCAGATCGTGTCCGCGGGAGATGCGGCCAACGCCGATCGCCCCTATGTTGATGCGGTTGCTGGGCGCTGTTTGTCCAAAGACGCTTGAGGGCACAATGGTAGGAAAGCCGACGGCGGCGGCCGCTCCCACAGAGAGTTTCAGGAAGTTCCTTCGCGTTTGCAACGTTCCTCCTCGCCCGGCGGCTTCTAGGTGGTGAAGGTTAATACCTTGGCGTCTCTTTGCGCCTTAAGCACCAGCTCTGCGGCCAGCAGGGCCTGCTCCTGGTTCTGCCCGGTATGGGTCCGATTCACGACGTCGGAAACAAATTGCGGTCCGAAAGGCAGTTCGACCTTGCTGCAATCCATAAAGGTCACCTGCTTCTGGTCAACCATAAATAGGTGGTTGCCACCGGGTTTTCCGGCAATGTCGATGTACTTGCGCAGCTCGATGTAACCGTCGGTTCCCAGGATAAAGAGGCGGCCATCACCCCAAACGCTCAGCCCGTTGGGGGTGAACCAATCCACGCGAACATAGCCGGCTCCGCCGTTTCCGTGGAACATCATGTCTCCAAAGTCCTGAAATTTGGGGTGGGTGGGGTGGTTCACGTTGGCGATCTGCGATCCCGTCACCTCGGCCGTGGTCGAGCCGGTGTAGTAGACAAATTGGTCTGCCTGGTGAGAGCCAATATCGCAGAGAATTCCGCCGTACTCCACCGGATCCCAAAACCAGTCGGGGCGGGTAACGTCATTCACTTTGTGGGGCGCGATATTCACCGTCTGCACCACTTTGCCGATGGCGCCGGCCTTGATCAGGTATCCCGCCTGCACGGCGGCGCGCACCTCCAACCGCTCGGAGTACATAATGGCGAACATCTTGCCGGTCTCGGCTGAGACTTTGCGGACTTCCGCCAATTGCTCGAGCGTGGTCACGGCCGGCTTATCGCTCAAAAAGTCTTTGCCTCGTTTCATGGCGCGGATGCCCAGGGGCGCGCGCAAGCGGGGAATCGGCGCGCCCGCAATCAGCTTCAGCGAGGGGTCGTCGAGGATTTCGTCCTCGCTTTTCGCCGGCCTGGCATTGGGATACAGCTTCTGGAAATCGGCAACCGCCTTGGGCAGGTTGGAGTAGAAGGATACCAACTCGCCGCCTCCGCGGATGACGGCCGCGGTTATGCCCATGATGTGATAGTGGTCCAGGCCGATCACGCCAAATTTGATGGAGTATTTTGGCTTCTCTCCGGCGTCTGGGCCCGGTCCAGCGGCCTGCTCCACGATCGACGCGCTCGCGGGATGCAAGCCAAATGCGGCCTCGGGCAGCAGGGTGGATGACATCCCCACGGCACCCATAACCTTGAGAAAAGAACGCCGATCTACACTCTCATCCTGCACTTGTTCCGCTCCCCGGTACGACTCCTCGTGATAAGCTGCGGGATCATCGTACTTTGTTCGCATCCTGGAGTAAACATTGGGTTCCGGCCGGTTTGATCTCAACGGTAAGTGCGCAGTTGTCATTGGCGGTACATCGGGTCTGGGGAAGGCAATTGCCCTGGGAATCGCAGAGGCGGGAGCGGACGTGGTGGCCGCCTCACGCCGCCAGGAAGAAACGGATCTGGTGGCTAGCGAAATTGAGGGATTGGGGCGTCGCTCCCTGCGCGCGACGGTGGACGTGCGCGACCGGTCTTCCATTGAAGTGCTGCAGCGGAAGGTTCTGGACAGCTTTCGTAAGGTCGATATCCTGGTGAACGCTGCCGGGGTCACCCACAAGACCCCTACGCTCGAGTGTTCTGAGGAAGAGTGGACCAGCATTCTGGATATAAACCTGAACGGCACCTGGCGTTCGTGCCAGACTTTCGGCAAGACCATGGTGGGCCAGGGCTTTGGCAAGATCCTCAACATCGCTTCGCTTTCCACGTTCGTAGGCTTCCACCAGGTAGCCGCGTACGGCGTCAGCAAAGCGGGCGTGGGCGCGCTGACCAAGACCCTGGCCATCGAACTCGCTCCCTTCAACATCTGCGTGAATGCGATCGCGCCCGGCATCTTTCCCACTGCGCTGAATGCGGAACTGATTTTGCATACCGAACGCGGACGCGAGTTGAAAATGCGCACGCCGATGAAGCGCTTTGGCGAAATGGAGGAGATTGCCGGCGGCGCTATCTACCTGGTTTCGGATGCGGCGTCGTTCGTGACCGGCGAGATCCTGGTGGTCGACGGCGGCTTCCTGGCCAGCGGAGTGAACCAATGAAGATACTGGGCGCTAAGGTAATCGTTTGTAGTCCGGGCCGTAACTTCGTGACATTAAAGGTCGAAACCGACCAGGGTATTTACGGTCTCGGGGATGCGACGCTCAACGGCCGCGAGCTCGCGGTGGCCAGCTACCTGGAAGATCATCTTGTGCCTTGCCTGATCGGGCGCGATCCGTTTCAGACCGAGGATATCTGGCACTACTTTTATCGCGGCGCTTACTGGCGGCGCGGGCCGGTGACCATGACCGCAATCGCGGCCATCGATATGGCACTGTGGGATATCAAAGGCAAGGCGCTCGGGGTACCCCTCTACAACCTGTTGGGAGGCAAGAGCCGCACCAGGGTCATGGTCTACGCGCACGCCACTGGACACGACATTCCAGCAACGATCGACGAGGTGGAAAAGTACCGGGCCCTGGGCTATCTCGCAATTCGCGCGCAAAGTGGAGTACCCGGCCTGAAATCAACCTACGGTGTTGCGAAAGACCAGCAGTACTATGAGCCCGCCGAACGCGGCCTGCCTTCAGAGAGTTTATGGTCTACGGAAAAATATCTGAGGCACGTGCCCAAGCTTTTTGAGGCGCTACGGAACACCCTGGGGGATGATCTCCACCTGCTGCACGATGTTCACCACCGGCTGACACCGATCGAAGCCGCCCGTTTGGGTAAGGAACTCGAACCGTATCATCTGTTCTGGCTGGAGGATCCTGTTGCGGCGGAACTGCAGGACGGATTTCGGCTCATTCGCAAACACACCACCACTCCGCTTGCGGTAGGGGAGGTCTTCAACACCATCTGGGATGCAGAGCAACTGATACGCGAACAGCTGATTGACTACCTGCGCATGAGCGTGGTGCATGGCGGCGGCTTGACCGCGATGAAGAAGGCGGCTGACTTCGCCGCTCTTTACCACGTGCAGACGGGCTGCCACGGAGCGAGTGACATGTCGCCGGTGTGCATGGCCGCCGCTTTGCATCTGGATATCGCCATCAATAATTTCGGTGTTCAGGAGCACATGCTGCATAACGCCCAGACCGAAGACACATTTCCCCATGCGTACACCTTCAAGGAGGGCTTTATGTATCCCGGGGATCTGCCTGGTCTGGGGGTAGATATCAAGGAAGACATTGCCGCTGCTTTTCCCTACCAACGTGCCTACTTGCCGGTCAATCGGAAAGAAGATGGAACGCTGTTTCACTGGTGATCCATCACCCTCGCGGATGCCAGAAATGAAAACAGTGAGTGAAACCGCTAAACTCTAAATTGGGCTGGAAGTAGGGGGAAAGCTGAGATGTCGAAGGAATCTTCGCAGGCGCCAACGCGGCGCAGGTTTTTAGGGGTGAGTGGGGCTGCCTTGGCTGCGGCTGCGATGGTTCCTCTGGCGAATGCACAGCAGGAAAAACCCGTGCGGTCTACCGATCACAACCAACCGAACGAAGCTCAGCCGGGAGAGAACAACGCTGCTCTCGATGCGGAGAACCCAAGTTCAGTCTGGTCACCGGAGACGGACAACGGGACTGTCGAACCGTTCAAGTACTCCTTCGCCCTGGCGCACAAGCGCATCGAGAATGGCGGATGGACACGCCAGGTTACCTCACGAGAGTTGCCAATTTCGAAAACGCTCGCCGGGGTAGAGATGCGGCTGGTGACAGGCGGGGTTCGCGAACTGCATTGGCACACCAGCGCGGAGTGGGCATTCATGATTTACGGGAACGCGCGGATCACGGCCGTAGACGCTCAGGGCCGCAGTTTCGTCAATGACGTGACCGCCGGCGATTTGTGGCTGTTTCCCGGCGGCATTCCCCACTCGATCCAGGGGCTCGGCCCTGACGGAGCCAAGTTTTTACTGGTCTTCAACGATGGAGATTTCAACGAGTTCGAAACGTTTTTGTTGACGGACTGGTTCAAGCACACGCCGAAAGAGGTTTTGGCCAAGAACTTCAACGCTCCACAATCGACCTTCGACAACATACCCCAGAGGGAACTTTTTATTTTCGCCACCGATCTGCCGCGACCACTGGCCGAAGAGCAGAAGGCCGCCGCGGAGGGTACGGGGTCGATCGACGGCGACTATATTTTCAAAGCGAGCACCATGCCGCCGACCAAGGTCCGGGCAGGCGGGGAGGTGCGCATCGTGGAGAAAAAGAACTTTCCCGCCACGGATATTGCCGCTGCCATTATCCGAGTGAAGCCAGGAGGGATGCGGGAGTTGCACTGGCATCCGCTCTCAGACGAGTGGCAGTACTACGTCAGTGGTAAGGGGCGCATGACGGTTTTCCAGGCAGGCGGAAAGGCGCGGACCTTCGACTTCCAGGCGGGCGATGTGGGCTATATCAAGATGTCGCGTCCGCACTATGTCGAAAATACGGGGACGGAGGATTTGGTGTTTCTCGAAGTCTTCCCCATCGGGACTTACCAGGACATTTCAGCCGCGGAGTGGCTGGCGCATACCCCCGCGCGGCTGGTGGACCAGCACATCAAGACGGGCGAGGATTTCCTCAACAAGATTCCGAAACAAGAAGCGGTGGTCACGCCGATTTAGCCCAGGACGCAGTCCTGGGTTGGCACGTACCAGTCGTCCCTACGGGACTTTTCGCCCGTCGAATCTCTACCCAGGACTGCATCCTGGGCTAAGTTCAGGCGTCCCTGCGGGACTTATTTTTAAAATGATAGGCTCTCACGCACACCCTAAAGCCTGCTCCAGATTGCTAGTCGCCGGCTAATGCTACTTCACCGCGAAGGGTTTGTTCCAGAGCGGCTAACTGGGCTTCAATGTCGCCCTCGATCGCCCGCCGCTTGATGATGTCCTCCCGGTAGCGGCGCAGGAAATAGTCGATCGTCTCCACCCGGATGCGAATGGAACCGGAAGGTTTGTTTTCATCCAGGTCTTTGAAGGAGAAGTAAGGCGTTCCCGATTGCTCGATAATCCCTTCAATCACCCCGTAGATAGGCGCATCGTGGCCACACTTGAAGCTTGAAACTTCAAGCGCCACGAGATTGGGATGGCGCGCGGTGAACTTTGCCGCCCAGACCTTGTGGTTGGTGCTGGTTGAGTACCGGTTCTTCCATACATCCTGAATATCGAGGGGATGGGTAATCAGTCCGGCGCGCACCTCCTCGCCAAACAGGCGATCCAGCATATCCTCATCGAGCGGGAGCGTGCTCTGGGAGAAGACGGGATACCCGAGCTTCTGAAACTCCTCCATGATCTCGTGGTTCAAACCTGGGTCATGATGATACACGCGGCCCAGCATCACAATGCCGATGCGGTCCTCACGCTCTAACTGGTCGAGCGTCTCGCGAGCCTGACGGCGAATTTCAGCCTCGCAATCGAGCAGGGCCTTGAATCCGGCGTCCAAAGCGCGTTGATTTTCTTCCCGCGAAAGTCCCAGGATTGGTCCCCAAGCCTTGAACATCTGGTCGGCGCATATCCTTTGATCCTGCAGGTTCAGGATCGGATCTATGTAGCTGATCCCATTGTCAGCAAAGATTTCACTCTCCTTGGTGAAGGCAGCCTTGACTACCTCCGGTGTAGCCGTAACCGTCGGGCAAGCATTGGAACCCGTCAGGTTGACCAGCGGGGTATGGAGCACGTCGTACATCGGAAACCAGATCGCGTGGAGCGGCTTCTTGTTGTGCTTGGTCGCGATGAGATTGTAAACGTGCGCGATGCCGATCTTTGAGGGATAGCATGGATCGATCGCACCCCGGCTTGCGCCCGCACGGTACAGCTCCGGCGTGGTGTAGTCGGAGTAAATGATATTTTCGGCCTTTAATCCCAGGCTCGCGAAGTAGGCATTGAACAGCGGCGCATAAGTGTAGGTGTTGAGTAGCCGCGGAATACCTACGCGGAAGTCCTGGCGCTTCTGCATCAGGGCCACGCGCTCCTTCACTGACCCGGAGATAAAAAGTCCCTTGGTGCTGGGAAGGGAATCGGCCACGATCGCGACCTGGCGATGACGGAAAACGTCGCGCGCCGCGATATCGACGAAATTTGGATTGGCGTCTTTAATCTTGTCGATGTCGGCCTTGATGTCCTTCATGTCGGCCAGATCTTCTACTGTGCCTTTTTCGCAGGTGGCAATGATCAGCCGCTGTTCCCCAACGCGCAGGGGGACCTTCGTCTTGCGCGGTTGGAAGTCGACCGGCTTGGGCAGCTCTACTACCTTGCTGGAGCCTGGGGATATCTGAATCTGGATCAGCGGTTCTACCTTGGCCTTGAACGTTCCTTTGCTTCCACCGGTGCTGCAGGACGAACCATGGTCTGCATTTGCCTGGACTTTCTCCAGGCTCGGCAGATTGTCGACAACCTGGGCTGCCTGATTATTGCCCGCAGTGACGTCGACATCAATGAAGGTACGCAGGCAATTGTTCTTGCAGAAATAGCAGCGGGTGTCTTCATTGCGGGTGGTGCGGTAGCGAATGTTGCGCACTGCTTCCAGCCCGATAAACCTGGTGCGCATGCCGTTGTTCCACAGGCGCAAGGCCTCTTGCGCCGCACCAATGGCGCCCGACTCGCCGCAGTGCTCGTGCACGATAATCTCCGGCACTTTGCCCTTGGCACGGAAACTGGATTTGATGAAGTCGACTTCGGCCTTGACCACCGCAAGGTTGTTCTGCGTGCCGCCTTGCAGCACAAAGCGCGACCCGAGGGAAGCCAGGTTGGGGATGCTGGCGACGTAGAGGAAGACATTTTTCGGCAGCACATCGGCGAGCCCCGCCAGAATCTCTTCCGCCCGCCAGCCCTGGCGCTGGAAATTAACAATGTCGGACTGCATGAAGACAGCGCAGCCATAACCAAAAGACGGCATGGACTTGGCAGCGAAGGCGATATCGGCAAACTCTTCTACTTTCTTGCCAAAGCCTTCCGCAGTCGATTGCAGGAAGTAGCCATTCCCCGCCGAGCACTGGGTGTTCAGCTTGAAGTCTTTAACGCGGCCGTCTTTGAGGACGATGAGTTTAATGTCCTGGCCGCCGACATCGATGATGACGTGAGGGTCGTCGTAGAACTTGAGCGCGGATTCCGTGTGGGCGACGGTTTCCACCAAGGCTACGTCAGCATTCAGCACGTCTCTTAAAATGTCCTTGGCATATCCGGTGGTTCCTACCCCCAGAACCTCCAGCGTGGCGCCTTTGCTTTCGATTTGCTCACGCAGCTTCTCAAACATCTCGATCCCATCCTCGATCGGATTGCCATTGGAAAGCTGGTAGGTTTTGCAAAGGATTTCGCCCCCTTTGCCGAGTAGGACCGCCTTGGTGGAGGTGGATCCGCCATCAATGCCGATGAAACCCGAAACCGTCTGCCCGGGCAAAAATTCCGCGGGAATGAACTTCTTCCTGCGGTATTCCTCTTTGAACTGTACGAGTTCGGAATCCTCCGCAACCAGGCCTTTGCCCCCGGAGACAGCCTTTTCTTCCGCGCGACCGTAGTCGATGTAATAAAGAAGCTTTTCTATGCCGAGATATCGGCCCACCGCGGGCTCTTCGTCCTTGCCGAATTCGACCGCGCCCAGAGCCGCGAAATATTGCGCATTCTCCGGGACCTTGATCAACTCCTCCGGCTTCATCCCCTCGGGGATCTCGACCTTGCGCTCCTTCCACATCAGTGGGATATTTGCTTGCCAGGCTTCGCGCATTCCCTTGATAAAGCCGTTGGGACCGCCGAGCAGCAAAACATGCGGACGCAGTGTGTGCCCGCGCGTGAGGACGCTCAAATTTTGCAGTACGATCGCTTCAAAGAGCGATGCCATCAGCTCGTGGGAGGGTGTTCCGGTCTTCTGCAGGCCGTTAATATCTGTTTCTGCAAATACTCCGCATTTGCCGGCGACCTTGTGCAGCTTGACGCCGTGGTAGGCCTGATTGGAAAGCTCAGATGCCGGGATCTTGAGTTTGGCATTGATTTTGTCGATGACTGCGCCTGTACCCCCGGCGCACTTATCGTTCATGGAGGGAATTTTCTTCTTGCGCCCCGTCTCTGCATCGTCTTTGAAGACGATGATCTTGGCGTCCTGGCCTCCCAGCTCAATCACCGAATAAACCTCGGGGTGGAGCTTCTCGACGGCGAGGGAGACAGCGTGAACTTCCTGGACAAACTTGGCGCCGATCATCTCCGCGATGGTGCCGCCGCCTGAGCCGGTAACAAAGATCCGGGTATTCTGCGGGTTGATTCCCGTGTCGGCTTCCATGCGGCGCAGAAACTCGAGCACCTTTTCCGGTTGCCGGGTTTCATGGCGCTGATAGTCCTGCCAGATGGTCTTATCTGACGCGGCATCCACCACGATCGCTTTGACCGTGGTGGAGCCCACATCCAAACCAACCGAATATTGTTGCATTGCAGTCTCCCTGAAGGGCTGTCTTCGACAACAGTGGAAATCGCGAGTCGGCAGACGTGCGCCGGTCAGGCTACCTGTGCTTTGGCCACCAGGGGCCGGGATCTGCGGTTGTACGCCCGGTCCTTCTTCATGAGGTCGTTCACATGCCAGGCAAACTGGGCGGCCGTTCCGGCGAGACCGTGCCGGTGGGGGAATCTGTAGAGCGCGTGCTTGAGCTCAGGATGCTCATCCACATAGGCCCGGAGTTCTTCCAGCGACCTGCCGGTTTCCTTCAGCACACCCTCGAACTCCGCCCGAGCTTTGGCTTTGGCCTCCGCGAGCGCCATCTGCACACGGCTGTGAGCGTTTACTTCGCCTTCGCCGGAAGTCTCCACCGGCAGGAAGATCATGTCTTTGAATTTGTTGACCACACGAGATTGCACACCATCGGATTGCGTCGAAGGCATGCAGCCGAAGGGCTTGAGCGCCAGCACCA
>JBAVQC010000137.1:0-10822 GCA_049693715.1 Acidobacteriaceae bacterium
GGATTCCCCGCCCCTCGATCTGCTCCCGGATCCGGGAAATATCGTCCAGCGTCTGACGGCAAAACGAGCATCCAAAATGACGAAGAAAGATCAACAAAATCGGAGATTCATCCACCAACTCGAGCAAGGTTCGACCGGATTCCGTGCGGTACCCCGCAAGCACAGCGGCCATATCCATCGCCCGGGGATCCGTTTGTCGCGCGCTTAAAACCGGCGGCGTCATGCCTACCTCTCAGCCCCGGGGAAACGGGGTAACTCTCTAGCTACTGGCACCCTGGTTACGCCGGCCGCAGAGGCCAGCCGGCCACCCTTAAACAGTATCCTAAAAGGGACGCGGTGGAGCGCCGCCACTGGTCTCATCGATTCTTTCGGGGGAGGGATTCGATGAGGCTGTTGCGGCTCACCGCGTCCATCTCGACAACGCCGTCGTCCTGTCGCCCAGGCCCACTCAACCCAAAATGGCGAACATTCGGCGAAGACAGCCTGATTTTGGGGGTATAAACCACCCTTAAGGCGCATAGGGCGCTTAAGGCGCACACTTCCACCCCACCGCCCGCCCCGGGAAAAGGCCGGGGGAGCCATTTTCCGCGGGTGCGTAGACAGCACAAGCCGCTTATTCGCCCCCAGTCTGTTGCATCATCAACTGGTGAAACTCCGGGGTCGAACGCAGCGCGGCGAATTCCTTATCCTCCATCAACTGCTTTCGGTCTTTGAATCCGGCCTCCAGTGCCTTCCGCAGGTAGGTCAGGGATTCCTGCATCTTCCCTGCCGTGGCGTACGTCTTGGCTAGGTAGTAGTTCACAGCGACGATCTGCCGCCGCGAACTGGTCTCCTGCACAATCTGGGTCTGACCCGGATCAAAGATATTCGGGTTTAACGCGAGCGCCTTGTGATACGCCTCCATCCCGGCCTTGTACTTTTCTTCCGCAAAGTACGAGGTGCCCAGGTTGCAATACGTAATCGCTGCTGAGGGAGAATACTTCAGCGCTCGCTTGTAAGTGCGTTCAGCCTGCTTGTAGTCATGCTGGCCGTGATACACCGCGGCCAGGTTGTTGAGCGCGTCGGCATAGCTCGGGTTCATCGCCAGCGCCTGCTGGTAATACTTCCGCGCCTCATCGAGCGCAAACATGTGGTGGTAAGCAACACCGATTTTGTTCCAGATCACTGCTGTTCGCGGCGTTTCGCGCTCGTAAGCTTCGATCGCGGCAGCGTAGCTTCGATGAACCATGAGCAGATCGCCTTCAATCTCGGGAGTGAGCGCGGCGGTCGAAGATGGGGTGGCCACATCGGTGGCAGCAGACGACGGGTTGAGAGTTGCGGCAAAAGTGGTGTGAACGCACACCACGAGGGGTAAAACAAGCAATAGAGAGAGGCCGGATGACCTGCGACGTTGAAGGTCATTCATATTCTGCCTCCTTTCCTGACGACAGGGTCAGATGGACGCGGAACTCATACTACTCCCCAAAAATTGAGACGTCCGATCACACTTTCGCGTGAGTATCGGTGACGCCATCCTTGCTGTTGATCGGCTGAAACGGCCGTGGCTTCAGGGTCGCTACAGAATCATGGGCCGCCCTCGACTTGCCAGCCGCTCTCCGATGGACTGATACTGAGATCCATGGCCTTTTACCCCTTCAGCCGCGCCGAATGTACGCGCTGTCGCTGTTTGCCCAGCCGGGCAGGCACTGCGGGAAACTGGCCAGAGAGCTGAGAGCGGCCAAACCGAGTTTCCCAACAGGCCTGCGGTCAACCCAGACTGCGGGCCTTTCGCTTGCAGCGAGACTTTAGAGGAGAAGCAGATGTCAGAAAGCAAGAAGCAGCACCTCGCCACACTTTCCGTGCACGCCGGTCAGGAACCTGACCCCGCCACCGGATCCCGCGCCGTCCCCATCTACCAAACCACCTCTTACGTCTTTAAGGATGCCGACCACGCCGCCAGGCTCTTCGGTCTGCAGGAATTCGGCAACATCTATACCCGCATCATGAACCCGACCACCGACGTCTTCGAGAAGCGGGTAGCCGCACTCGAAGGGGGAGCCGCGGCGCTGGCGACCTCCTCTGGTCAAGCCGCGGAGACCTTGGCCATCCTTACTCTGGCCGGCGCCGGAGACGAAATCGTTTCCACCACCTCGCTCTATGGCGGCACCTATAACCTGTTCCACTACACCCTGCCCCGCCTTGGGATCACCGTGCGCTTTGTCGATGCTGATGACTTCGACGGCCTGCGGGCAGCCATCAACCCAAAAACCAGGGCTGTCTACACCGAAACCCTGGGCAATCCCAAGCTCGACATTGCCGATGTTGAAAAACTGGCCGCCATCGCCCACCAGCAGGGCGTGCCCCTGATGATCGACAACACATCCGCGACTCCCATCCTTTGCCGCCCGATTGAGTTCGGCGCCGACATCGTGGTCGAGTCCGCCACCAAGTTCATCGGGGGCCACGGCACCTCGATCGGCGGCGTCATCGTCGACGGCGGCAAGTTCGACTGGAAAGCCTCCGGGCGCTTCCGCGACTTCGTCGAGCCTGACCCGTCCTACCACGGCCTGTCGTACGTGGATGCCTTTGGCCCACTGGCCTTCATCCTCAAAGCCCGGGTGCAGGGACTGCGTGATTTCGGCGGGTCCATGGCTCCCTTTAACTCCTTCCTCTTTTTGCAGGGATTGGAGACGCTTCACCTGCGCATGGAGCGCCACTCCCAGAACGCGCTCGCCGTGGCCGAGCATCTGGCCAATCATCCAGGAGTCGACTGGGTGAACTACCCCGGGTTGCCCTCCAGTAAGTACTACGCGCGGGCCAGGAAATACATGCCCGAAGGGCAGAGTGCCTTGGTCACCTTCGGCATCAAGGGCGGCTTCGACGCCGGCAAGAAGCTGATCAATTCGCTCAAGCTGTTCTCCTTGCTGGCGAACATTGGCGACGCGAAATCGCTGGTCATCCACCCTGCTTCCACCACCCATTCCCAGCTCACGGTCGAGGAGCAGCGCGACACCGGCGTCACCCCCGAGCTGGTACGGTTGTCGGTCGGCATTGAAGATGTTCGCGACATTCTTGCCGACCTGAACGACGCGATTGAGGTGGCCAACGGCCATTCGGCCAAACCGGCGGAAGCACTCAGCGCTCGATGAGCACCAGCCCCAGCGCGACTCTGGTCGCACCTAATTTCGAGGGAGACTTCTCGCCCGGCGAGCCTTTCTCCCTCGAAGCTGGCGGGGTGCTCGCTTCGCCCACCCTCCGCTACACCATGTATGGCGAGCCCAACGCCGCGGGCGATAACGTGATTCTCGTGGCCCACGCCCTCTCCGGCTCGGCCCGGGTGGCCGATTGGTGGCCGCGCCTGTTCACTGACGGAGGCCTGCTGCAGACCGCCGGCAACTGCGTCCTCGGCATCAATATTCCCGGCTCCTGCTACGGTTCGACCGGACCTGCTGCAGTGGATCCCCTCACTGGCCGCCACTACGGGCCGAACTTTCCCCTGGTCACCGTCGGCGACATCGTCACCCTGCAGGCGCGCCTGCTCAAAAAACTCAACATCCATCGGCTCAAGCTGGTCATGGGCGCTTCGATCGGCGGCATGCAGGCTTTGGAGTTGGCCGTACGCTTCCCGGAACTTGTCGAGCGCGTGGTCTCCATTGGCGCCGCGCCCCTGGGAGCGATGGGTCTGGGCCTGAACCATCTGCAGCGCCAGATGATCCAGCTTGATCCCGCATGGCAGGGCGGCCACTACCTGCCGCATCAACAACCGCGGAAGGGATTGGCGCTGGCCCGCGCCCTGGCCGTATGTACCTACAAATCGCCGGAGTTATTCGAGCATCGCTTCGCGCGCAAGCCGGATCGCAGCGGCGAAGACCCCTGGGCATCAATGCATGAGCAAGCTCAGGGGCTCAGCGGCGAGCGCTTCGATGTGGCCGGATACCTCGACTACCAGGGCCAGCAGTTCGTCCATCGCTTTGACGCCAACTCCTACCTGGCCATTACCCGGACCATGGACACCTTCGACCCCACGCGCGGATACCCCGCGGCGGAAGCCGCCTTCCGCCGCATCGAAGCTGAGCTGATGCTGGTGGGTATCTCGTCAGACTGGCTGTTTCCTGCCTCGGAGGTTGAAACCCTGGCAGCGAGCATCGCCAAGGCCGGCGTTCGCTGCGAGTATCGGGAGCTGATTTCCTCCCACGGCCACGACGCGTTTTTGGCCGAACCGGACGAGCTGGCCCGGCTCGTCCGCCCTTTCCTGTGGTGAGGAGAACCGTGAGTCTCAGCCAACAACAACAGCACTTTTACCAGGAGAATGGCTATCTCTTCCCCCTTCAGGTTTTCAGCGATGTGGAGACCACGGAGTTTCGCCGCCAATTCGACGACTACACCGCGCAAAACAAAGATCGCCTGAGCCGGCTGATTCCCCGTGAACGGCGGACGGTGTACGCGCTCACCCATCTCTCGCTCCCTTGGGTCTATCAAATCGTCTCTCATCCCCGGGTTCTGGATGCGGTCGAAGGTGCGATCGGTCCCAACCTGCTGGTGTGGGGCTCCGATTGGTTCGTCAAGTTTCCCGGCGACGCCGCATTTATTTCCTGGCACCAGGACGGAGCCTATTGGGGCCTGCAGCCGCCCAGTGTCGCCACCGCATGGATCGCCCTCTCCCCCAGCACTCTGGAAAGCGGCTGCATGCAAGTAATGCCGGGAACCCACAAGACGCAACTGCTCCAACGCGAGACCTACGCGCTCGACAATGCTTTATCGCGTGGCCAGGAGATTGCGCTCGAACTAGACGAATCGAAGGCGGTGGCCTTGAACCTCGCGCCTGGCGAGATGTCTCTGCACCACATCGGCATTGCCCACGGTTCCAAGGCCAACAAGTCCAACTACGCCCGGGTTGGGATCGCAGTCCGCTACATCGCGCCAGAAGTCGTGCAGCAAGGCACGGAACGCCAGATGGTTCAGCTGGTGCGCGGCAAGGACGAGCATGGCAACTTCGATATCGTCGCGCCGCCAACCGGCGCTGCCACCGCAGCAGCGGTGCGCAAGGAAGCCGAACGGCGCATGCTCAAGAATGTCTATCCCGTCGCCAAGCTATGACATAGAGAAGAGTGATGTATCCGTGAATAACGGTTGCCGAAGGCCACCCAAGACGCACCCGTCCAGTTTCCTTCGAATTGGTCTACAGCTTGAAGAGTTCGCGGAGGCGGCGGGTCTGGGCGCGGCTGACGGGGATCTCGGTTTGTTTGCGATCATCCATGCGGAGTTGATAACTGCTCTTAAACCAGGGCACGACTTCTTTGATGTGGTTGATGTTTACCACGAACGAGCGGTGGGCTCTCCAAAAGACGGAAGGGTCGAGCAACTCCAGCAACTCTTCAATCGTCCGGCACTTGGAATGTCCTTCCAGGGTAGGCGTCACCACGGAGATGATGCCCTCCTCAATGGCCGCGAAGCAGATATCCTTCTGGTCCACCAGGAACAGCCGGCTGTGAGCTTGCAGAATGATCTTCCCGCTGCGCGCACGCAGCCCACCACCCTGTTGCTGTTCGATCAGGCGGAGCAGCGCATCGAGACGCGCGTCCGACGGGGTGACTTCGGCCGAAGCTCCGTTCTCCGTCGGCTCATGGTCCAGCTGATGCGCATCCTGTAAGCGCTGGCGTGCGCGTTCAAGGGCCTGCAATACGCGGGCGCGGTCAAACGGCTTGAGCAGGTAATCGATGGCATTTACATCAAACGCACGCACGGCATATTGATCAAACGCCGTAGCAAAAATGATCTGCGGCAGGCGATCGGCATCGTCCCGCTCCAGCAGCTTCTTGAGCACGGCAAAACCGTCCAGGCCGGGCATCTGTACGTCCAAAAACACCACATCCGGATGGTGAGTGCGAATCAGATCGACCGCTTCTATGCCATTCTGGCCCTGGGCGATGACCTCAACGCCCCCCGCGGAGTCCAGCAGGTATTTGAGCTCTTCGCGCGCAAGCCGTTCATCGTCGACGATCAGCGCAGTCATTGGCATGTTAGCGGAGCTCTTGATACCAATTTTGAGTATAGGGAGCCGGAGAAAGCTCGGTCAATGCGGGGCAGCTCAGGAATGGAAGGCACGGAGGCGGGAGGGCACGTTATCCGCAGCCAGGTTGTGACCGCAGTAGACGCAGTAAAGGTCAGTGATGCGGACGCCTTTGTAGCAATTGCCACAAGCCGCGGACACCTGGTAGGCGCACTGGGGGCAGAAATGGAACTCGGTGTGGATGCTGGTCCCACACGAGGGGCATCGCGCAACCACGGGCTGGCGAAGCAGAAAATAAAGCACCGATCCGATGCCTCCGGGCAAAGCCAGGCAGATCACGACCCACAGGCGGGTGGTCATGCTGCGGCGGGGCGCGTCGCGGCTCACGTAACCCACCATCAGCACATACAGCGCGGCCAGAGTGCTCCAGGAGAGGGCGAAATAGAACCGGACGCCGAGAGGAGCGGGGATGGGCCGAGCATGGAGCGACTGCCGGTAAGCGGGCAGAATCACCCAGTACAGGTATTGCATAAAGACAAAGGCCAGGGAGGCGGCCGCGATCGACCACCGCGGGATCAGCTTGACCTCTTCCGTAATAGCGGAGTCCGCTTCAGCGTTGTGTATCTGGTTGGTCATTTCTCAGTGGGCGGAAAGGTCTCAAAGCCGCGCCTATCATGCTGCACGTTATGTTGTCCCTTCCACACGGCTATGAGCGCCGCCAGCATAGCAAGAAAGAGCATAGCGATGAGAAAGCTGATCTGGGTGGATAAATCGAAGAGAGGTTCCTCGCCCAGAAGCTCTTCGACCCCAGTCCAGATGGCTGGCCCGAGCAATACCAGCATGGAGACAAAACCAAGAATGGCAAGACCCAGACTCCGGCGTTGGCGCGCGCGTTTTTCCTGGGTAGTAATCACGGCGTCACGCACGGCACGGCGCGTTTTTTGCGTAATCAGCCGATCGGCGTCGCCGTCCAGCAAGGAAGCGGCGCGCACCACACCATTCCCTGGAACTTTATCCGGGACCCCTCGTTGCGCCTCATTCATCGGGTTTGTCCCTCCGCGCTGTGGACAGCCTCGGCTGCACAGATGCGAGGCTTAAGGGCCGAGAGGCCGCGATAGAGCCGCGATTTTACTGTGGACAACGGGGAACGCGTGACTTGTGCAATCTCTTCGAGCGATAGCTCTTCATGGAAGCGGAGGACGAGCACTTCACGATGCAACGGCTCGAGCGTCAGTAGGGCTTCCGCCACTCGCTGCCCATTTTCGTTGGTCTGATACATCTCGAAGGGAGAAGGTCCGTCGGCAGCTACATCAAACGAGCGCCCATCTTCGCCCGCTTCGCGCATCGCTTCCAGACTGCTCATGGTGCGCTTACGACGGACGTCAATCACGAGATTGCGGGCGATGGTGAACAACCATGTATCGAAACGAGACTTGCCGTTGAATTGGTCGCCGCGCCTCAGCACGCGCATCCAGGTTTCCTGGAAGATATCCTCTGCTGTCTCCCGGTTCCCGGTGAGGTAAAGCAGGTAGCGCAGCAGACGGTGCTGATACTGGACAATCAGCTGATCGAGCAACTCCGGATCGTGGCGCTTAAGTCCCTGGGCAACGATGGTGTTTTCGCTGCAGGATTGGTCCACGGCGCTAATTAAGGCTGCAGGCATGTCATCTTCAGAGACGTGAGCAGTCCCGCCAAAGACGCCCCGGGTAACTACATTTTTGAGCTTGCGGGCAAGCACCGGGCCCCTCCGGGACGACTTGAGTGCCTCTTAGGATATAGGAAACAGGTCCCACAAACCACTGGGATGCACCAGCGTCTAAACTTGGCAGTATGGAGATTTTGTTTGGCCTGCACCCAGTTGAGGAGGCTTTGCGTTCCGGGACTCGGAAGTTCGACCACATTTGCATTGCCCGCGAGCGCCAGGATGTCCGCCTCGAGAAGCTTATCCAGGCCTGCCGGGACGCTGGGGTAAAGCTGCGCCTGGATACCCGCGACCAATTGACCAAGCTGGCCCGGACGGAGGCTCACCAGGGGGTAGTGGCGATTGTCCGGGCGCGGCAGTTTCTGGACGTGGCTGACCTGCTCAGCGGCGCCAAGGAAGACCGTTTGCTACTGGCGCTGGACGGGGTGGAAGACCCGCAGAACCTGGGTGCGCTGCTGCGTACCGCCGAGGGGGCTGGGGTGGACGGGGTGGTGGTTACAGAACGGCGGTCAGCACCGCTTAGCCCGGTGGCGGTCAAGGCGTCGGCAGGCGCGGCCGAGCACGTGAAAATTGCCCGGGTGGTGAACCTGGTGCGCACCCTGGAAGAGTTGAAACAGCGAAACCTGTGGGTGATTGGGTTGGACGAGCGCGGCACTATGAACTATGACCAGTTCGACTTTTCTGTGGGCTGCGTTCTGGTGCTGGGCCGGGAAGGCGCAGGGCTGCACGATCTGGTCCGGCGGACCTGCGACCACTTGTTGCGGATCCCCATGGCGGGCCGGGTGGCGTCGCTGAACGTGGGCGCAGCCGGCGCCGTGGTGCTCTACGAGGCCGCACGGCAACGCCGCAACGGAACTGTCCACAACTCCGCCGCCTCACCGGCGCGGGCAAAGAAGCAGAAGGGTTTGGGTTCATGAGGTATTCGTGGTTTGCAGCCGTTGCGGTGGGGCTGGTTACTTGCGCTGGGGCGCAGCAGGCGTCTCCGCCGGCCGATCTACCTGCCGAGCATCCCGGCACGGTGATTTTTTCTCGCTCAGCGGAGGACGGGGAGGCCCCGGTAAAGCCGGTCCCTGCCTCGGCAGAGGTGCACGCTACGGATGCGGAAAGAGAGGCAATTACCTTCCTTACCTATGATCTGGATGTTCACCTGCAGCCCAGGGAGCATGCGATGGCAGTGCGGGCGAACGTAACGGTGCGCAACGACTCGACTCGTCCTCTGAGCCGCCTGGCGATGCAAATCTCCTCCAGACTGCGATGGACCGGTGTCCACGTGGGAGGGACCCCGGTTGCGTTCTCGCAGCAATTGGTCGACAGCGATGTTGACCACACGGGAGCGCTGCGGGAAGCGGTCATCCCCCTGGCGCGGCCTCTGGCTCCGCAGGAGAGCCTCTCTCTCGATCTTACCTATGAAGGAACCGCCGCCCTCTCCGCGGACCGGTTGGAGCAGATCGGTACCCCGGCTGATATTGCGGAGGCCTCGGATTGGGACCGGGTGTCGGACGAGTTTGTTGGGTTAAGGGGATTCGGCAACGTGGCCTGGTACCCGGTGGCCTCGGTTCCGGTGGCACTAGGAGACGGAGCTAAATTTTTCACCGAAGCGGCAGAGGAGCGGCAACGGCAAAGCCAGGCAACGGTGGCCATGCGCGTGACCGAGGAATTTTTTGGCGAAGCACCCAACCTGGCGGTGTTGGACGGCGAAGTGTTGGCGGTGACACCGGCTTCTCTACCCGCCGCCGCCGGCGTACCTGGAATCGTAACCTGCACGCTGGCACCCGCAAAGTTGGGATTGGCCTCGCCGAGTTTGTTCTTGCTTACGCGTACGGCCCGGGAGGGCAATGGGGTTAAGGTATTCGCCCGAACGGAGGATGTCGCCAACGCGCAGGCATACCTCTCCGCGGCTTCCATTGTGGCCCCGTTGGTCAATCGCTGGCTGGGCACGGAACCGCGGGGTGCGCTGAACGTCGTCGATCTTCCCGAGGGGGAGGACGCTCCGTTTGAAGATGGCGACGTCCTCTTTGCCAACGTACGAGCCACTGAACCAGGAAAGCTGACCGACGCTCTGATTCATTCGCTGTCCCACCTCTATTTCCGCTCCTCCTATGCCTGGCTGCAGGAAGGGGTGCCATCGTTCCTGAGATCGCTATGGCTGGAGCAAGATCGCGGCCGCGACTTTGCCATTCAGGAGATGGACAACACCCGCGGAGCGCTTTCGCTGGCAGAACCAGGCGATGGTGAGTCCACGGGAACGGATCGCCAGGCTTTGCTGGCCGCCCGGGATCCGGTTTATTACCGCACCAAGGCGACGTATGTTTTCTGGATGTTGCGGGACCTGGCTGGGGACAACGCGCTGGCCCGCGCTTTGCGCGCCTACCAGCCGGGTTCAGATACAGCGGGGACCGGCTTTGAGCAGGTGCTTGCTCAGGCCAGCGGCAAGGATCTGAAGTGGTTTTTCGACGACTGGGTGTACCACGATCGCGGCCTTCCTGACCTCTCCATCGCAGGAGTCTACCCCAACAAGGCCAGCGTACCCGGCTCCTATATCGTCGCCGTGGACGTCGCTAACAGCGGGACCGCCGAAGCCCAGGTTCCGGTGTCTGTTTCTTCCGGCACAACTACGGTTACTGAGGTGCTGCGGATTCCCGCTAAATCGAAGGTGAGCCATCGCTTTGTACTCCAGGGGCAACCTGTAGAAGTAGCGGTCAACGATGGCACGGTTCCCGAGGTTGAGGCGAGTGTTCACAAGCAAACAATTACTTTGAAGCCGGCGTCGGAGTAGAAATCCGGGAAAGAACCTCCGAAAACGTTTCCCGGAGAGGTCCGCGGTTTTCTTGGTCAGCAAATTTACGAGGTCATGTGCGGGGGCATCACCACCACGTTAGCCCACAAATCTCCGTCAAGGTCAGCGAGTCCCCGTCAACTTGTGGGGCAATTGACTGTACGGTGTTGTTGATGCGATATGGCCGCCGTATTCGACCACGATGATCTGGTTGGCCGCCACATCCGCAAGCATATCGACCTTGCCATCCGGCCAATGGATCTCGACTTTGTCCGCCTTGATCGCATCCCCCAGCCCGAATCGCAAGCGCAAATCATCCTGGGAAAGATAGCTGCCCCCACTCCGCACCTCATTC
>JBAVQC010000138.1:0-11013 GCA_049693715.1 Acidobacteriaceae bacterium
TCGGCAGGGATCAGATTCTCGCGCGTCCGTTCCCTTGTCCGGCAGTTGTCGGTAGTCTACGGCCTAAACGCGAGCAAGGACAACTTACCTTGTCCGGTATCACACCCGATCCCTGTCCAAAAATAAGGCAATCACCCTGCTCCCCCGCACAGCCTGACTTCTCTTTCCAACCCTAAGGAGCCACCTATGCCGAAAAACAATGTCAGCGACCTCATCACCGATCAGGAAATGGCCTTTGCCCGCCAGGCCCTCTCTGGAACCATGACTGATCGGGAAGCCGCCCAGGCCGTGGGCCTCAACCCCGACACCGCCGCCTACACCAAGGCCAAGCCCCGTGTCCGCGCCTACATGCTCGAGCACCTTGCCGCCCTGCAACAACGGCTCCAACAGCAGGAAGCGGACCTGTCCCGCATTGCCGCGGAAAAACAACGCCGGGGGGAAGAGCGCCGCGAACAGGTTCTGGACCGCCTCTGGGAAATCGCCAACCTCAGCTCCGAAATGACCCCTGGCAGCATTACAGGACAGGTCAAGGCCATCCAGATGATCGTGGCCATCGAGGGCCTTATCCCTGACCGTCGTGCCGGCTCTGCGAAGAGAAACTCCGTCCCTGCGCCCATTTACCCGCAGCCAGGCCCTGCCCGGCAGGAAGATGACTTTGGCGTCCCCGAGCCCGAGGCCGCTTCCGGCTCGGCAGAAGACGTCCCTCGGGACCCCATCCCCAACCAGTCCACCTTCGCCAACCGGTTTACCCGCTCGCAAGTCCCTGAACCTTACGTTCCGGACACGAGAGTTCCGTTTTCGACTAAAACGACGGGTCTGCCCTCCGCCGCTGAGCTGTAAATCGCAAAAAAGGCAAAAAAGACCTAAAAATATCGAATTTTATAAATAACCTCCATCCGCTGTCTAAAACTCTCAGGGATGCGTGACTCCATACGTGACTCCAGGTGAGGTGCGTTCAACGGCAAAAGGTGACTTCCATTTGATTGGAACGGGTAGCTAACCCCTGCCAATCCGGTCCTTCGCTTCGGGTCCGTACATCTGCGTTCAAAGTCGGCTTCTTCACCCTACGTCTATGTAACAGAGTCCGGTCGTCGTTATTCCCGGAAGACCGCGTGAAACTATCCGGCTACAAGCTGAGATTTGTCGTGGGATCCACGACCGTCGCCGGCAGTGCATTCTTCTTTTTTTATACACATAAATATGAGATTCTTACACATCGGGTGTTCCATGCGGACAAACATTCAAATCGATGACCAATTGATGCAGCAGGCGATGCGCAGTACCGGCGCGCGCACCAAAAAGGCAGTCGTGGAGGCGGCTCTGCGGCTGCTGGTAAAAACCCATGCGCAGACAGGCATCCGGCAGCTTCGCGGCAAGGTGCAGTGGCACGGAGATCTGAACGAGTCTCGCAAGGGCCGGGTTCGAGACTAGGCAGCCGGTATGACAATCGTGGATACGACCGTCTGGATCGATTACCTCGCGGGAACCGCGAATCCGCATACGGAGTGGCTCGATCGAGAACTCGATCAGCAGGCTCTTGGATTGACCGATCTCATCCTGTGCGAGATCTTGCAAGGAATTGACGGCGATTCGGCATTTGCTCGCGTCCGGCGCGAGTTGTCGAAGTTTGAGATATTCAGCACCGGGGGCGAGGATCTGGCGGTCGCATCGGCAAAGAACTATCGATTCCTTCGAGCGCGCGGTTGTACAGTTCGCAAAACGATCGATTGCCTGATAGCGACCTTTTGTCTGATCGAAGGTCATTCCCTTCTTCATCACGACCGCGACTTCGAACCATTTGAAAAGCATCTCGGTCTCCGAATCACCCAGCCGTTCGGCTTCAGCCATTAGCGCCGTTATTTGCTCCCCGAGTGCTCAATTCGCTAAACCAGGCCAATCCATGCGATAGGTAAGAGACATGAAGATCAACGCCAAACACTTCCGCGTGCCCCCCGGGGCAAACGTACGACTTGCCAAATGGCCCACCTTGATTGAGCCTCTCCGCAAAACCAAGGAGGCGTACGAAGATCTCCTGAACAGGAACCGGAATGAGGTGAGCGCGCAGCAGAGCCTGCAATACGCCTGCGACGAATACGCGATGCTGCTCATATTTCAGGGTATGGATTCAGCGGGCAAGGACGGGGCCATCAGCCATGTGATGTCGGGCGTCAATCCGCAGAGCTGTGAGGTCACCAGTTTCAAACAACCGAGTGCCCAGGAACTGCAGCATGATTTTCTCTGGCGCGCGGCCTGCCGGCTTCCCGAGCGCGGCCGGATCGGAATTTTCAATCGTTCTTACTATGAGGAGGTCCTGGTGGTTCGGGTGCACCCGGAGCTTCTCCGCAATCAAGGGCTTTCGCAGGAGATGCACGATCTAACATCTCTGTGGGAGGATCGCTACCGCTCGATCGTGGCTCTGGAGAACCACCTCCACCGCAACCGGACGCGGACGGTCAAGATATTTCTCCACCTCTCCCAGGAAGAGCAGCGAAAGCGATTGCTCGCTCGCATTGACGATCCGCAAAAGAACTGGAAATTGTCTCTCGCGGATATTCAGGAAAGAAAGTACTGGAAGGACTACCAGAAAGCCTATGAGGCCTGCCTTGGCGCCACCAGCACCCGCCATGCACCCTGGTATGTGGTGCCCGCGGATGACAAGAAAAACGCCCGCTTGATCATTTCCGCGATCGTGCTCGATGCGTTCGAGGATCTCAAGCTGTCTCATCCCAGGATCAGCGCCAAGCGGCGCGCTGAACTGCAATCGTTCCGCAAGTTGCTCGCTAAATAGAGGTGTACCGATGAGCGAAACAATACCGGCCACTGCCTGGCCGAATGTGGAAGGGATGGACGATCTGATGGAGATCGCCCTCAACCTTCATTCCTGCTGGAACCATGAGGCGGACGAGATGTGGAGGAGCCTCGACCCGGAACTGTGGGAGTGGACACAGAATCCATGGATCATCCTGCTGACAGTTTCGCGGGACAAAATTATCGCTCTGCTGGCATCGCCCGGCTTTCGTGCAATGGTGCGGGATTGCCTGCGCCACAAACGCGAATCGTTCAACCAGGAGGCGTGGTTCCAGCAGAAATATCCAACGACGGCTTCCGGGCCCGCGCTTTCCCTGGTCGCTTACTTCAGCATGGAATTCATGCTGACCGAAGCACTGCCCATCTACTCCGGCGGTCTGGGCAACGTGGCCGGCGATCAGCTGAAAGCGGCGAGTGACCTGGGGGTGCCGGTGGTTGGCGTTGGCTTACTCTACGGTCAAGGTTACTTCCGCCAGGACTTCGATGCCGACGGCAACCAGCAGGCGCTCTACCCGGTCAACGATCCAGGCCAGCTGCCCATTCGGCCGCTGCGGCAGGCGAGTGGCGAATGGTTACGGTTACAGATTCGCTTGCCCGGCTCGAAGCTCTGGATCCGCTGTTGGGAAGCCTGGGTGGGAAGAACCAAACTTTACCTGCTCGACACCAACGACTTCGCTAACACGCCGGCTCAGCGCGGAATCACCAGCGAACTGTATGGCGGTGATGCCGAGGTGCGGCTGAAGCAGGAAATGGTGCTCGGTATTGGCGGCTGGCGGTTGTTGCGGGCGCTGGGCCTCGAGCCCGATGTCTGTCATCTCAACGAAGGCCACGCATCGCTCGCGATCCTGGAAAGAGCCCGCTGCTATATGGAGGATCATAAGACCTCATTTGAGTTGGCCCTGACCGTTACCCGTGCGGGCAACCTCTTTACGACCCATACTGCAGTCACCGCAGGATTTGACCGTTTCCATCCTGATCTCATTCACAAGTATCTGCACCGGTACACGGAGGAGGAATTGTTCATGCCGCTGGAGGAGATCCTGGCCATGGGGAGACAGAACGCTGGCGATACCCTCGAGCCCTTCAACATGGCGTACCTGGCGATGCGGGGCAGCGGCCGGATCAACGGCGTTAGCAAACTTCACGGGCAAGTGAGCCGCCAAATCTTTTCACCGCTCTTCCCCCGATGGCCCGAGTGGGAGGTACCCGTTGGCTCGGTGACCAACGGGGTTCACGTGCCGACCTGGGACTCAGCCGAAGCCGATTCCCTATGGAGCACAGCCTGCGGAAAGACGCGATGGTCGGGAGAGGAGACTTGCGCGGACGGGATCCGCCGGCTGAGCGACGAACAGTTATGGCAACTGCGCACCAGCGCGCGCAAGAACCTGATCGGCCGGGTCCGCCTGCGCTACGCGCGCCAGCGCGCAGCGGGATACGACGGTCCACACGATCTTCCCCAGGTTCTGGATGAACACGTGCTGACGGTCGGATTTGCGCGCCGGTTTGCAACGTACAAACGGCCCAACTTTCTCTTGCGCGACCCGGAAAGACTGATCCGGCTGCTCACGAATCCTGAGCGTCCGATGCAGTTGGTTCTCGCCGGCAAAGCGCACCCTGCGGACAAACCCGGACAGGCGCTTATCCAACAATGGAACGATTTCATCGAGCGGCGCGAGATGCAGCAGCATGTGGTCTTCCTGAGCGATTACGACATGTTGATGGCGCAGGAGCTGGTGCAGGGCGCCGATTTATGGATCAACACCCCGCGTCGCCCGTGGGAAGCCTGTGGGACGAGCGGGATGAAGACCCTGGTCAACGGCGGCTTGAATTTCTCCGAGCTCGATGGCTGGTGGGCGGAGGCCTATTCTCCCCAGGTCGGCTGGGCGATCGGCGACGGACTCGAGCACGGGGATGATCCGGCATGGGACAGCATCGAGGCCGAAGCCATGTACACGCTGCTGGAGCAGGAAGTGGTCCCGGAGTTCTATGAGCGCGCCGACAACGGCATGCCCTCCAAATGGCTGAGCCGGGTTCGGGAAAGCATGGCGCGCCTGACCCCGCAATTTTCAGCCAGCCGGGCCATTCAGAACTACACCGAAGAGCACTATCTTCCCGCGGCGTCCGGCTATTACCAACGCGCCGCAAACAACAGCGCTTTGGGTGGTGAGGTGCTCCGGTGGCTGCACCGCATCGCTCAAGGGTGGAACACCGTCCACTTCGGCTCCACACATTCAGAAACGCATGACGGGCGGCATTTTTTTCAGGTACAGGTTTGGCCAGGCGAACTCTCTTCCTCTGACCTCAAGGTAGAGCTCTATGCCGATCCCCGCGGAGAGCACGCTGCAGAAATCGTAGCTATGACTGCAGGTGATAAATCGAACGATGCGAAGGCGCCGGCCACGTACAGCGTTGACCTGGCCGCGACGCGTACGGCCGCTGATTACACCCCACGGATCGTACCTTACCATGCGAGCGTTGCCGTGCCTCTGGAGGCTGGTGAGATCTTGTGGCAACGCTGAATGAGAGCTGCGCGCAGGAAACTCGGCATCTCGCTGGTTTCTCGTGGGATATGGGATACCACGATCGGGAGGCCATGCTTCTTAGGATTGGCTTGGGTACGTAAATCCCGACTAATCCTTTAGCTCAGAAGAACGGGGGTTAGTTCGTTCGGTCGTTCCGTTCAAATGCCGCGGCGTCCTTCTCCAGGTCCTCTACGCTGTAAGCATGGTCCCACACCTCGTGTTGCTTGAGAAAGCCGTCCAGCTCGTAACGAGTCTCGAAACCCAGCAGCACGCGAGTCTGATAGGCAGAGATGGCACCGGATCGATATCCTTCGATGGCGAAGGCTTCCAGCGCTTCCCGTGCCGGGTTCGGGCGCTGGGCCAAGTCGTCGGGTAGATGAACGATTATCTGCATAAGGGAAGGGTAGCAGGGTGGTTAGGTGAAGGCCAGCGATACCCCATGTCAGGGGTAGTGCGGATACACTTGCGCTCCTTTGCCAACAAGCTCGTGCAGCGCTATTGCGGAGTGATTCGGTACTACGAGATTTGGAATGAGCCCTCGATACCGGAATTCTGGGCCGGAACCCAGGCACAAATGCTCACGTTGACTCAACACATGTATCGCATCGTAAAGAACCCCGCAAACTGCGGGTGTGCGCACAACGTTTGCGCGCCGATTGGCGGCGCAAACCCAAACAAGCTTTTGCTCCCATCCATTCATAACGGAATCGAGGAATCGAGTTTCCAAAGCCCGATGTCGACGCATTTCCGACGCGTTCCGCCGCTCGAATAGTGAAGCCAAATCGAATCAAATCAATTTGATTTCTCTTATAAAATCACGTAAATTCGCAAACTGAGTCTCTGACAATCGAGCGGTTCAATCCGACCGAACGAAAATAACAGGAGAAACAGTGGCGCGTCGTATAGCTGGCTTCGCAGCGCTTTTTATTTTTCTCTGCATGAATGGCGTCGCGTGGGCCCAAACGGGAGCGAGCCTTTCTGGCATCGTGACGGACCAAACCGGCGCAGCCGTTCCCCAGGTCGCGGTGACAATCAAGAACGTCGATACAGGTGCAACCCGCACGATCGCAACCGACGGCATTGGGCGCTATCAGGCGTTCGGCCTGCCTCTGGGGCGCTTCGAGATTCACGTGGCAAAACAAGGGTTTGCCGATGAAACTCGCACCGGAATCAGCTTGGAGGTTGGTCAGGACGCCACGATCGACATTAAGATCCAGCGGAGCGCCCCCGACGCCTGCACGAGCGGCCACGAGTTTGCCTCCACCGATTGCACGCTGACCTGGCACGGCATCACGCTGTATGGTGCGTATGATGTCGGCGGCGGCTGGGTCAGCCACGGCTTACCGGAAAACGGCTATAACTATGAAGGCGCATCTCTGGTGAACCGAAACGGGAATGAACATCGATTCCTCATCGCACCGAACAACCTGCAGCAAACGGGTCTGGGCATCAGGGGCAAGGAAGAGTTTCTGCCCGGCTGGTCCGTTCTATTCAACGCTAACACTGGCATCAATCCGCAGTCCGGCCTGCTTGCCAACGCGTCAGCCACCCAAACCATCAACAACGGCCTTCCCAGGAGCAGCTATTCGTACGCCATCGACGGCGCGCGCGCGGGCCAACCCTTCAATGACGAATTCTACGGCGGTATATCGTCCACGCATTTCGGCACCCTGACCTTCGGTCGTCAGCGCTCTCTCGGTACCGATGCGGTGCTGGTTTACGATCCGGCCGGCGGCAGCTATGACTTTTCGTACATCGGGTATAACGGCACGGTTGCCGGCGGCGGCGACACCGAGGACAGCCGTTGGGACGACGCCCTGAAGTATCGCCTCACCTACGGCCCGGTCCATTTCGGCGCGATGTATAAATTTGCCGATAATTCTGGCGGCTGCTACTCGGCCTCAGCAACCTGGACTGCCGTCAACTGTACGCCGGAATCGGCGCATAACAACGCCTATGCATTCGACCTCGGCGGAAACTACGGCAAGTTGTCCGCCGACGTCGTCTACCAACATTACAACCAGGCGATCAGCGTATTGAACCCCTTGCTGGGGCCTCAGAGTCCGACGCAACCATATCAATCGACCACCAACAGCATCAATCAACACCCCATTACCGGGGCCAATCTGATCGGAACGACCAATACCGTATATGGCATCATAACGGACAACAATGGCGTTTTAATCGCTGCCAAGTATACGTTGGACCCGTTGAAGTTCTTTGCGGGCTACGAATACATCTGGCTGAATAACCCGGCGAATCCGTTGGGCGTGGGCGCCTCGGGCCAGGGTGGTTATATCCTGAGCGGCGTGGAAGACAACAATC
Organism: Acidobacteriaceae bacterium; assembly: GCA_049693715.1. Taxonomy (GTDB): domain Bacteria; phylum Acidobacteriota; class Terriglobia; order Terriglobales; family Acidobacteriaceae; genus PALSA-350. The sequence goes on from JBAVQC010000138.1 coordinate 7,656, forward strand.
TTGACTCTGAAAGGCGATTACAGGACTGGTGGGCGGGCGTGAAATACGCTGTGGGCAAAAAAACCGACGTCACTTTGTCTTGGTATCAGCAGCGGCAGAACGACTTCCGTATTCCGCCGACCTGCTCGCCCGCAGCCGGTTTCCGCGCTTCCTGCGCGGGCACCCTCGACGAGGGATCGCTCTATACGGATCATCACTTCACCAAGCGTTTCGACGGTTTTGTCGGAATTGCATATTCCTACGTGACCGGCGGTCAGGCCATCGCCATCCCTCATGGCCCCGGCGTCCCCTATTACCACAATAACAATCTTGCTCCGGCAGTCGGCGGCCGTTTCTCCTTCTGATCATTTCCGCGCGCGGTCTGGAGCGACGCAAACGCAAAACTGGTTTTTTGATTGTAAAATCGAGAACCGGTAAACGATGGTCCGACGCGGCAGGCCCTGCCTTGAACGACCTTTCAGCGCACCGCTTAATGCAAGGGCTCGCCGTGTTACCACCGCTCCTAAAGAGGTATAATCCCGCGCATGTCTAAGCCTCGGCACTCCGTCGCACCGTTGTTAGGCATTGGAATCGGCCTGGCTTTCGGTCAACCTTTGGCTTTTTCTCAGTCAACCGCTCCCGCTCAACCTACAGCCCAGCTCAAGGAAATTCACGTTGACCGCAAATGCAAGATTTTGCAGGATGAGAGCGACGCGCTCTCGGGCCTTACAGAAGCCGAGCTGCAAAATGACCACGCCATTTGCCACCTTGAGAGCCTATTCACCTCGCACCATGTCGAAGAGGCTCTTAGGGACGGCGTGATGCTACGCAACAACGTCACCGTTAAAGAGCAGGAATACCTTCTCCAGAATGTAACTTCTGAGCCGGTCACGTTCGTCGTTGAACACGATTTGCCGGATGACTGGAAGGTCGACTCGGATCCCCAACCGGTAAAAATTGTAGACGGCAAGGCTTTTTTCCGAGTGAATGCTGAGCCTAGTCAGATCGTGCGGATGCATGTGGGCGAACACCACGCCGACCCGGTGGCCGATACCAATTAAGCCAGCCGTCAAAATCTAAACGTGAGATCGAAGTTGCGTTGAACAAGGCAAAGGAGGTCGAATGAAGCGCAAGTTTATACCGGCTGAGAAGTCCTTCCGGCAATGGAAGAAAGATCCAAAGTACCTCGCTGAATATGAGGCGCTGGAGAAGGAATTTGCTCTCGCATCTGCGCTCATCGAGGCGCGGAGCAAGGCCGACATGACACAGGAGCAGGTAGCGGAGGAGATGGGCACCACCCAGGCCGTAGTAGCGCGTCTTGAAAGTGGCAAGGTATTACCCTCGACGCGCACACTGGAACGCTTTGCCAAAGCAACCCGCACCCGACTTCGCATCAGCTTCGAACCACATCATGAGCCTGCTGCATTGAAGCGAGGGTAACAGTTAGAGGAAGGGGGCGCTATCACCGGCGGTACGTGGAGGCACAGAACGGCACCACGGTAACAGGTGCAGCCCAGACCTTGGCAGCCAACGGTATGCGGTCCCTTTATCTCCGGTGTAAGCTCACCCCAAACGGAGGAATTGCCATGGCACGGCGGGAAGACTGGGAGACCGACATTGACGATGCGATCAAGCAAGAGGAGTGGCGGCCCACTGGCCTCAATCGGCCCATCAAGGTGTTTCCCGCCCAAAAGCCTCTAGAATCCGACGTGGGTGGCTACTTCACACTCGGCAAGTACCTGCTCAGAAAGACCCCCGCAGAGATCGAGAGGGATCTCGGATTCCCTCATGACTTCCTGAAACATGGCGCGCGCCTCTACAAGTTTACCCGCCTGCCGCAGATCAGCGAGTACGAGTATGAACTCACGGCCGATCACCCGGACGGGCTTAGTGATCGGGGACCTTTCCCGAGAAAGCTTTATTATCCGCCAGGAAGTGCAAAAATCAACCAGTGGAGGATACTGAAGGGCAAGTTCATTCCGGTCGACCCAGAATACTTCACGGTGCGCCCCCGCTTTCAACTACCCGAAAGCTGGCTGACAAAGGCGTAGTTCCAGCATCTGTCAAGCGGCGAAACCTGACGGTAGTGTCCTAATTAGAAATCCTCACCCCTGGATCGCGGCATTCAAAGTGCTCCGTATCCACTCGGAAACCGTCTGATCTTTGGCTTTTGCGGTTGCTTCAATTGCCCGCAACTCGACAGGGGTAACCCGGATACGGAGGGTTCCCACTTTGGCGTTGCCCTTGGGCAGCTTTGGTCGTCCTGGCTTCTTGGGCTTAGTTGGCGCTGGCACGTTCTTTGAACTCCTGCACGATAGCTGCTTTTACGGCGGTTTGTGGCGAAACCACGGGCGGGAGGTGGAGAACGGTCACGTGCCGCTTAGGGTTGGCCGGGTCATCGGTATCGTGAATCCAGGCATAGATACGATCTGCCTTTGGGTGGCCGATCAGATCGAAGACTTCCACCACTCCATCCCAGACCGTTTCCCCCTGAAAGATTTCTTTTACTGGGACGCTTTCGACGTGCTCCGCCTTGGCCTTGTGCAAGCGGTGGATCACGTCTCGCAGCTCGTGGATATGGGGCGGATGAATCATGACCTTTTCTCGATTGGCTCTTTCAGTTCGAAGCGAATCCTAAGCGGAATAGCTTTAGGGTCAACCTGCGCAAGTTTACTGAGAGACGAAACCATTCGGTCAAGAGCTTCATAGGCAGCGTTTTGCTGCAGGGGCCAAGATGCTCCGCAATGGGCACATTTAACATACCCGCTCCGCCACTCATGCAGGGGCCAGACGGCGCGAAACCCGCAATGGGTACATTCCAGCTCTATAGATTTAATGTCCCACGGCTCAATCGTCGTTCGCGTGTCGCTCGTCATGCCGCAGCCTCCACTAAATCTCCGACCGTCCAAAAACTCTTGGCAACACCCACAGCCATGGCAGGAGTGCAGCGCAGCGTATTGTGGCGCTTTACGAAATTGTAGTAAGCGAAATGAAGGCCAACCGCCGCCTCGAAGTTTTCGCGCTTCTTGCTGAAGGCCAGCGTTAGGCGGGTCAAGCGGCGCATGTGAAGGCGGGTCGTTGCGTTCAACCGCTCCACGTAGCTGGTCGAAATCAGATCGAAGTCCGGATTCCCGGCAATAGCCTTCTTTTCGCAGGAGACGAACTCGGGAGCGCTATACCGGCGATTGTCGGTTGTTTCTTCGTGGCCGTAAGTCTTAACGATTTGTCCGTAATCAACGTCCGCACCAAAGGACTTCTCTATCGCGTCCACATACGCCTTGAGGCCATCGGTGGAGATTTGAACCCGATTAGCCATCCGGCTGGCAACGTCCGCAACAAAGGCATTCGCCGTGGTTGCATCGCGATCCCCGCACCGAAA
>JBAVQC010000139.1:0-10521 GCA_049693715.1 Acidobacteriaceae bacterium
CCTATCTCCTGGGTCACAACTGGTAACTGCGCGCGAAAGGGAGCGATGGCCACAGCAATATCCGTCAGCGACGATGCGCTGATCGTCGCGTTGGGAAAGGTCGCGCGAAGTCTTTTGTAAATGGCCGCAATCTCTTCGGGCGTGTGCGGTCCGCCATTGTCGTCTTTGACTTCGATGGCGATGGCCAGCCCGGATCCAGGCAACGCGACCGTTCCGCCGTAATCCGGGTGGTACATCACCGTCAACTCGCCGCCGTTTGTATCCTTCCACACAAACAAACGCGGCACTTCCACCGGAGTACTCGCAGAATTAATACCGATGTGGAGAAACGTAACCCCATTTTGCTGCAGCGGGGCAATGATTCCGCGGGTATGGCCGGGGACGTCGGTCATCTTTGCACCGCTAGTCGTCCGTCCGTATCGCTGATCGAGCGATTTGGAAAACCCGATGGACCCGGTGATCATCGTCCGGTCCAGCAGCTCGGTCTCCCAGGTGAACGGCAGGGCATGCCAGGCCAGATGTCCTGCGGCGATGGCCTTCTCCGCCCGCTTGCGCTGTTCCGCGCTGGCCTGTTCCAGATACTCGTACAACATCCACGATCCAGTGGTCCACACATAGCGGTCGCTGCCGGCCTGGCTCATCTGCTCGCCTATGTCGATTGCCTTGGGAAAGTAATGATCGAAGTACAGGCGCATGATCGCGGCTTGTGTATCGACAAAACCCACGTCCAGATGGCACTTGAACATCACCAGCACACGCGTCACCGACGCCGCATCCCCCTGCAAGGCAGAGAGCCTGCTGCCGAGCGCGGAATGCAACGTCCCAGCGCTCACCAGGCCAGATAAGAAGTGACGGCGCTTCATGATCGCCTCGCGCCAGGCAAAGGTGAACTCATCATTTCGCCTAAAATATCACAGTCACTTGTGCCTCGACCCGCTGACCGCTGTCGCCATGCCCAGGCCTAAATAGACAGGTAGGCGGCCCCGGCGTACTTCACCATGGAATAAGCCACTGCGGAAGAGAGCAGCAACGCCGAAAGCCCTACGGTAGCGGCAAAAACATGTGCCAGTGTGCCGGTGGCGATGCCCGTAGTCGAGGCCAATCCCGCCTTGCGCCCCTGATCGACACTACGCGCCACAATGTACAGCACCGCCGGCCCGGGAATGAGCAGCAAAATCACTGCCGCGGTGGCGAAAAGAACAAGATCGTTCGTGGAAGGTAGAAAGCCCATGAGAGTCTCCGAAAAAGAGGTTTCGCCTTGACGCAATCAGTAGCGACAGCAGCAACGATTCTAACCCCGCGATATTTAAAGAATGAGCGGCCCCGACGGATCTGTTCCCGGGACACACTTGGCGGGCCTGTTCTTTGCGGCATATAATCGCCTGCCATCGGCGAAAAGTGGGTCCACCGGATCCTCTGCCGTGGAGGAAACGATGGCAGCTCCCGACGTCGTCTGGAAAGGCGGCAGGTTCGGCCGTACGTCCCGGCGGGATCCATGGTGGCTTTCGCCCACGGCGGTTTTTCTGGGCTTCAGCGCATTTATTGTTTACTCCACCTGGGCAGCGTGGCAGGGTAACCACTACACTTTTGGTCCCTATATCTCACCCTTCTATTCTCCCGAACTGTTCGGCTCGTCGTCCCACGCACTCTTCGGCCCCAGGCCTTCCTGGTATCCCAGCTTTCTGCACTTCTCTCCAGCCCTTCTCATCCTGTGGGTCCCCGGCCTCTTCCGGCTCACGTGTTACTACTACCGCGGCGCGTATTACAAGTCGTTCTGGGCTGATCCTCCAGCGTGTGCGGTCAGTGAGCCGCGCAAATCCTATCTCGGCGAACGAAGCTTTCCCCTGGTCATGCAGAATTTCCATCGTTATTTCCTGCGCCTTTCCTACCTGGTGTGGGCCTTTCTGGTTTATGACGCGGTCATGTCCTTCCGTTTCCCCAACGGCTTTGGGATCGGCGTCGGCACCATCGTTCTGGTAGTCAACGTGATCCTTATCGGCGGATACGTATTCGGCTGCCACGCCTTCCGCCACTTGATTGGAGGCACGTTCGATCGCATCTCGGAACACCCCGTGCGCCACAAACTCTACGATTGCGTGAGCTGTCTGAACGCAAAACACCAGAAGTGGGCTTGGGCGAGCCTGTTTTGGGTGGGGTTTTCCGATATCTACGTCCGCCTCTGCTCTATGGGGATCTGGCATGACTGGAGAATCCTGTAGATGCCGGAATTCCAACTTTTCTCCTATGACGTTCTGGTCATCGGTGCAGGTGGGGCTGGTCTGCGCGCCGCCATCGAAGCCGCGGCCAACGGCGCCAAGGTGGGCGTGGTCTGCAAATCGTTGCTGGGCAAAGCCCATACCGTGATGGCCGAGGGAGGCATTGCCGCCGCCCTGGCCAACGTAGACGATCGCGACAACTGGCGGGTTCATTTTGCCGACACCATGCGTGGTGGCCAATACCTCAACAACTGGCGCATGGCAGAATTGCACGCCAAAGAGGCGCCCGAGTGCGTGCGTGAATTGGAAGCATGGGGCGCATTGTTCGACCGCACCAAGGACGGGCGCATTCTGCAGCGTAACTTTGGCGGTCACAAATATCCCCGCCTGGCGCACGTCGGCGACCGCACCGGCCTGGAGATGATTCGCACCCTGCAGGACCACGGCATTCACTGCGGCATGGATGTCCAGATGGAGTGCACCGTTCTCAGCCTCCTGTTGGACTCGGGCCGCATCGTGGGCGCCTGCGGATACGATCGCGAAAAGGGCCACTTCCGTGTGTGGCAGGCAAACGCCGTGGTGGTGGCCACAGGCGGCATCGGACGGGCCTACAAGGTCACCAGCAATAGCTGGGAATACACAGGCGATGGCCTTGCACTCGCCTATCGTGCGGGAGCCGAATTGCAGGAAATGGAGTTCGTTCAATTCCATCCCACTGGCATGGTCTGGCCGATCAGTGTGCGTGGCATTCTGGTGACCGAAGGCGTACGTGGCGAAGGCGGAGTGCTTCGCAACAGCGAAGGCCGTCGATTCATGTTCGACGAGATTCCCGATCTCTACAAAGACCAGACGGCAGACAACGAAGACGAAGGATGGCGGTACACGCAAGGTGACAGGAATGCCCGCCGGCCTCCCGAACTGCTTACTCGCGACCACGTCGCCCGCTGCATCAATCGCGAAGTGAAAGCGGGGCGCGGCACTCCCCACGGTGGCGTCCTTCTCGACATAGCCTGGATCAAGCAGCATCTGCCCAAAGCAGAGGAGCATATCAAACGCAAGCTGCCCAGCATGTATCACCAGTTCAAACAGCTGGCCGATCTGGATATCACCAAAGAAGCCATGGAGGTCGGGCCCACCACGCATTACATGATGGGCGGTATCCGCGTAGATGGCGATTCGCAGATGTCGAATGTGCCCGGGTTGTTTGCGGCTGGAGAAGCAGCAGCGGGCTTGCACGGCGCCAACCGTCTGGGCGGCAATTCGCTCTCTGATCTCGTGGTATTCGGAAGGCGCGCCGGACGCTTTGCGGCGGAATTTGCCAAAGCCAATAAGACCAACGGGACCACCGTGGATAACGAGCAGCTCCAGGCCATCGCCAAAACTGCCCTCAAGCCGTTCGATAGCGGCGCTTCCGGCGAGAACCCCTATCAAATTCAGTACGGCCTGCAGGAAGCCATGCAGGACCTGGTCGGCATCGTGCGCACCGAAACAGAAATGGAACACGCACTAACCAAAATCGCGGAGCTGCAGGCCCGGGCAGAGCACGTGGGTATTACGGGCCACCGCCAATACAACAACGGGTGGCACACCGCGATTGATCTCGGCAGTCTGCTCCTGGTGTCCGAGGCTATTACTCGCGCCGCGCTGATGCGCAAAGAGAGCAGGGGCGCACAATTTCGCGAAGATTTTCCCAGCAAAGATCCGGAGTGGGGCAAGCACAACATCATCGTCAAGCGGGGCCCGGATGGCGAGATGCTGGTGGAGAAGCGTGCTCTTCCCGCAATGTCCGATGAGTTGCAAGCCGTGATTCAGGAGATGAAATAGGGACCTAAGGGGGAAAGAATGGCCAAGCAGGCGATGTTTCGCATCTGGCGCGGAGACGCGGCGGCCGGCCGCTTTGAAGACTACTTGACGCCGGTGGAGGAGGGCATGGTGGTTTTAGACGCCGTGCACCGTATCCAGGCTCAGCAGGCGCCCGACCTGGCACTGCGATGGAACTGCAAAGCAGGCAAGTGCGGTTCATGCTCAGCGGAAATCAACGGCATACCCAAGCTCATGTGTATGACCCGGCTGAGCAATCTGGACCTCAACATGCCGATCATCCTCGAGCCGATGCATACCTTTCCCGTCATTCGCGACCTGGTCACCGACGTCTCCTGGAACTTCCGTGCCAAGCTGACCGTCAAGCCATTCCGGCCGCGTTCTCCTGACTTGCCGGATGGAACCTGGCAGATGCAACAGGCCGACGTCGAGCGCGTGCAGGAGTTTCGCAAGTGCATCGAGTGTTTCCTGTGCCAGGATGTGTGTCATGTGCTGCGCGAGCACCATAAAGAAGCTGAGTTCATCGGTCCGCGCTTACTGGTCTACGCTGCGGCGCTCGAAATGCATCCGCTCGATACCGAAGACCGTGTGGACGACTTAAGGAAAAAGCACAGTATCGGTTACTGCAACATCACCACCTGCTGCCGCAAGGTATGTCCGGAATCGATCACCATCACCGAGAATGCGATTATTCCGCTTAAAGAGCGGGTGGTGGACCGATTTTTCGATCCTTTGAAGCAGCTCTTTAATATCCTTTGACGACCGAAAGGGGGGTCCCATGTTCGCACTCAAACCCATTTCTCGTGATAGCCTCGACGGCGCTTTGGCCAAGGCCGAACGTTACCGTTTGCTGAACGAGCCCAGTGAAGCCGAGAGCATCTGCCGCGACATTCTCGAAGTGGCTCCGGCGAACCGCGAGGCGCGCATCAGCCTGATTCTGGCGTTGACCGACGAATTCCCTCGGGACGATCGTGCCTTTGCGAGCGCCATGGCGGAGACGGCCACTCTCGAGTCCGCCTACGATCGCGCCTACTATGCCGGCATCGCCTGGGAGCGGCGGGCCAAAGCATACCACGATGCCGGCAGGCCCGGATCCAGCGGGCGGGTGTACGAGTGGATCGTCAAGGCATTAGGGTTGTTCGAGGAAGCAGAGCGCCTGCGGCCGGCCGGTAACGACGACTCCATTTTGCGCTGGAACGCCTGCGTTCGTTTCCTCGAGCGCCACAAATCCCTGAAGCCGGCAACCGAAGATGTGAAGGAGCCGATTCTGTCGGAGTAACGGTTGCTTAATAGACCCGGGTGCAGTCACGCATGTGACTGAATTTCATGGAAGCAGGTAGAAGACCCTTTTCGCTCGCTTGCGGTCCCCCGAGGGGAGTCAGTTTTCCAAAGGCTTTTCGACATGATCGACGACCTTGACGTCGGCCGGCGTCTTGGTAGCTTCTAGCTTGAGCCCGATCTGCTCCTGGATTGCGGTATACAGATTCGGCGGCGCTTTGCCATCGTCTGCCGGCGGAGGCGGAATCTGTACTCCCAGGCCGGCAAACTGCGAATCGTCCGGTGTCCAGACAAGGGTGAAGTCATACCGTCCACTAATTCCCGTTTGATCGAGGACTGGGCGATCCAGCACGGCCTGCTGCATCAGGCCAGTGAAATCAGCCATAGTTGCATTGCGCACTCCAAGATCGCCAAGCTTCCCGCGGAAGTATAGGGCGGGCAGCCCATTGGCATCGCCTTCACTCTTGGTGAGCTTTGGTCCCGTCTGCCCAACGGAGAGCACATAAACCGCAAGCTCCCTTTTCTCTTGATGAAAGGTCAGCTTGAAGCGCTCAACAACCAGTTTCTGGAGCATGGCCTTCCATTGCTTGTTGCTGGGCGCGCCTTCGCCGTCCGGTTCCGCGTCGATATCGTATTTGTCAGTATCTGCCCAAGGCGGAAGGCCGATGATCTGGTTGGCCTGAACGTCATAGGAAAAAGAGAGAATCGCGGTCAGGGGTTGGTTGATGATCTTGAAGTAACGCCCCTGGATAATAAATGCCTTACGCTGATCGTCCGGCTTGCTCGGCTTGATGGTGGCAACTTCAAATCTTGGATTTGCATTCACATCCATCGGCGGCAGCTTAGGTGTCGGCGGAGGGATCGTCCATGCCGTCTCCCGTGTGGCGCGCGTCAGGACAAGCGGTAGTGGGTCGGGCCCCTGACTCCATGTGCCGGTGATGGTCTTGCCATCTGGGCTCAGCTTGCCCTCATACGTACCTGCAATGATGGTGAGGGTCATTCTTACCGTGGCGCCGTCCACCGTGATTGTGTTTACGGGAAGCCCGTCCCCACCTTGATCGATGCTGTAGAAAACCGCCTTGTACCCGCCGTTATCCGCCTTGGTGATTTTGACGACAGTACGCAGGTCGCGGCCCGCGTGCAGCGTGCCCTGCCACGTATCGGCGATGCTTTGGGTTTTGTTGTCTGTCGAAGTCTGAGCCGGGCTTTGCGCCGCGGCTACCAGGACGAACAACGCTACGGCGGCGACGGTCAACCAGCCGGCCAGACTCAGCAAGAACTTTGGAGCGAAATGCAGTTTACGCACAACACGGTCAGCCATGATCCGGGATTCCCCTCTTGAGCTCGGCCCCTGGCAACTCCGGATAATGGAGTTAACGCACATAAAGCGAAGCCGCATATAAGACGTTTCGAATCGTCGAATCTGCTCAGAGTCGGGATTATATTAGGTAGTACGCCGGTCTGTGGTTAAGGTTCCGCGCCAGACATAACGAAGTTGAAGGTTGAATTTAATTGATCCTGAAGTTGACCTCAATATTTACTTTCACTGCGACAGGATTTCCCAAGCGCATCGCTGGCGAAAATCGATACTGCTTCACCGCCTCGACCGCCTTCTTGTCGAGACCCATCCCGAGGCGACGCACCACCTGCACCTGGGTGGGGTTTCCCTGGGCATCAATCACCATGGAGATTACACAGACACCCTGATACTTTGCCCGCCGTGCCTTTTCGGAGTATTCGGGGGCAGGAAGGTGTGAAGAAATTGACAAATGTACACATACAGCTATTGTTACGTATGTGTTGGTCCTGTACAGTGCAGGCATGAGCGATACGCCTGCTCGGCCGCTACCTCGTGTGGCTTCGATTGACCGTTCTCAACTGCTTTTGCATACCCTTGACGTCGAGCGACTGATCGACGAGGACCACAGTGCTCGCTCGATCTGGCACCTGGTAGGGCGCATGAATCTGAGTTTGTATCATGCCAAAATCGCAGCCCTGGAAGGACGCGCTGGCCGCGACCACACAGCACCGCAGTTGTTGATCAGCTTATGGCTATACGCCTACAGCCAAGGGATTAGCTCCGCACGTGAAATTGGACGCCAATGTGCGTTTGAGCCTGGATTCGCGTGGCTTTGCGGATTGCAGCCAATCAGTCATCGAACTCTATCGGGGTTCCGGTCTGATTACAAGGAGGCGTTAGATAATCTGTTTGTACAAGTGGTGGGCATGCTGAGCGCCGAGGGGCGGATTACCATGCAAAGGGTCACTTTGGATGGCACCAAGATCAAGGCCAATGCCAGCGGCAACACGTTTCGACGTAAGGAAAAGATCGAAGCTCATTTGGCTCTGGCGCGGGAGCAAGTGCAGAAGATGAACGAACAGGCGGATGAGGAAGAGAAAGTAGCCAAACGTCAATCCGCTGCCAAGCGCCGCGCGGCGCGGCAACGGGTCAGCCGCCTGGAGGCGGCGTTTCGTGAAGTGGCGCTTGCAGGAGAGCAAGAAACACGATCGCGGTGACTACGTAGCCAGAGCCTCTACCACCGACCCCGAGGCTCATGTTATGAGAAACGGTGAGGGTGGCACCGTTCCCAGCTACAACGTACAGTTGGTCACCGACACGACCCACGGTTTGATTGTGAATGTAGAAGCGACCACCGACGCCATCGATTATCGCCAGTTGGAACCGGCTCTGAGTCGCTGCCAGGAGACTGTGACTCGTTTGCCGAAGCAGATAGTGGCCGACGGGGACTATACCAATCATGCCTCGGTGCAGGCCGCTGAGTCCTCTAAGGTCGATTTCTATGGTTCCTGGCAAGATAGCTGGAAACCGACCGAATATGACGCCCACGGCCGCAGTGGAGCGTTTATCAGTAGCGCGTTTCCTTACGATGCTGAGCACGATGTCTACCGCTGTCCCGCTGGCAAACGACTCACTCTCCATGTTGTGAAGAACAGCGAGCACGGTGTGCGCACGCATGTATACAGAGCACCCAAGGCTGCATGCCGTTGCTGTCCACTGCGTGATCAGTGTGGTCCCAAGAAGAAAGGACCCACATGGGTGCGCTCCATCACTCGCAGCGTGGATCCTGCCGCGACGACTGCTTTCAAAGCCAAGATGGAGACCGAAGAGGCAAAAACAATCTACCACCAAAGGTCGCAGATCGCTGAGTTCCCGCACGCCTGGATCAAAGAACGATGTGGACTCCGGAAATTTCGATGCCGGGGACAAGAGAAGACATCGATGGAAGCTACCTGGGCTTGCCTTAGTTACAACATCATTCGGTGGCTCAGCATACAACGCAAGCTCAACTCCGCAGCCGCCGCTGCTGCTTAAGAGGACACAACCGAGCCCGCCTCGGGCCGCCTGAAACCGAGAACAGGCAGGGAGAAGCTCTGTATCGCGTCCGCATCGCAGATACGCGCAGCTACCCGCGCCTTCATGCTGATGATGATCGCGCCAAAACTAGACCCAATGTTCTTATGATCGGGGCTGTTATCGAATTTTTCACAGCTTCCGGACGGAATTACCCCCCAAGCAAATGCTCCCGTCCACTAAATTCCCACACCAAAAAGGTTGCGCATCAGCGTGGCTTGACGGTCGAACGAAAGCAACCCGTTTCAAGAGCCTGGAGCAGCAGACCTACATACATGTTGAATTTCTCATCAGTCATCAATTCGACAGGATGCTTGTGCGCTTTTGATTCGCCCGTTAGACCATGGAAGCTGATCGGATGAACGTGAATTCCGTAGATGCCGTGGCTGGGGTAGCCAATCCCCACACGGAACAATTCCCCGATCGCATACCGATCCAACACAGTGATCTCGGCTTTGTAAAAATCCAGGATAGATTTGACTATCGCGTCTCCGGCCGTTCGGCCGCTAAGACCCGCAGCAGCGCTCTTGAAATGCTTTATCTGTTCGGGCGTTGCGGGTGTGCCGAACGACATAGAAGAGAACCCTACCTCCCTAAGACTACGCCATTACGCATTCCACTTCACCTCGGACCAACTTTCTACGACTTCCAGCAAGAACAGCGCAGCTAGTTTGCCCTCTGAGTTCAAGAGCGCAAGGTGCTCGCCTCGAATTTCAGTCCTTGCCGCAAGCACAGGCCGGGGGCTTAGGTAGGTCGCCAACTTAAATCGAACTAAAAATATCTTATCGGTCATTGGCCGTCCAGGCCCCTCGGCCACACCCTTGGGGTCTAAGGACCTGTTTCTGAGGTGTTTGGCTGGCTTACGTTGGAAGGGTGGCGTGGCGTTCGGATCGACACCTGCAGCTCACATCCAGATCTCAGTATATGCCGTAGAAGAGAAATCCTGTCGCAACCCACCCTCTGGCAACCCGGGGACGGTCATCTCGTTTCGGAAGCAATGTGGTGACTGCCGATGCGCCGCCGAATGTCCTCCCATATATGCGCGCGCGGATGTCCAGGAAACTCCCGCATCGCTCGGTTGCCTTCCGCTCAGGAGAGATAGAGATTTGTGGTCTGATCACAAATCTTTGACCACAAACCTTCTGTCATGACTCGGGCCAGTTGTCCCACAACTCCAACTCTAGCAAGAGAATGTCAGATGACTTTTTAGGTAAGCCTTTCGTTATCGTTCTATCAAAAGTGATGAGGTAAACTTCCCGTCCGTCCCCGGATTTTCAGAGCCCGTGGTAGGCTGGCCCATGCCAATAACCAGTCCTCCCTTTTACCAGCAAATATCCAGCTCAGTATTCCGGTTGATCGCAAGCCCGACCCTACGGCCGACGACGCTGAGTTTAATGACAATGCCACCCTTTCCCACGCAACCAAGTATTTGGCATAGAGCAAACTCACCGCTCACGCCCCAGCACTTCCCCCAACGAACGTCAACTATTCCGGCGTTCCCCAACACAGGTCAGCAGCGGGCTGGCCAAACCGGCAGTGAGCATGGGACCAGCGGTGGTGGTGGCGGAACCGGAGGCGATGGCGGGGGAACCGGCGGGGGACAACAAAACGCCGAGGATCCCGACCCGGGCTTCCAACCTACAGGACTGGTTGCCGCGATGGCGGTAGGTGCAGCCAGGGGCTTTCTCTCAAATGAGATCGAAAATAGAACTGGTGTCAGCAACACACATGCGACCATGTTCGTCGAAGCCACAACCGGAGGCTCAATGGGCCTCGCAACAAATGCAGCACAGCACGCAACCGCACTCGGCAATGACGTGGGAAGACGGATAT
>JBAVQC010000140.1:0-13798 GCA_049693715.1 Acidobacteriaceae bacterium
GGCTCGACGGGGGCCGGAGCAGTTGCCGCCGGCTGGGCGCTGAGCTTCTTGCGCGTGGCGCGAATCGCCTTGATCTTGGCCACCCGCTTCTCTTCTTCGTCCATGCGGACGGAGATAAACTTGATCACCGGCTCGGAGACCCGCAGGCGGCGCTCAATCTCACCTACCAGCGATCCATCGGCATTGATCGTCAACAACACATAGTTACCATCGTTGAATTTCTTGACCATGTAGGCCAACTTGCGCCGCCCTAGCTTCTCCATCGACTTGATGCTGCCGCCGCCCTGAGTGATATTTGCCTCCAGGCCGGCGATCAACTTGTCGAGATCCTCGTCCAGAATGTCGGGACGAACAATAAACATGACTTCGTAAGTGCGTTGCATAGCTATTCTCCAGTTCCTTCCGGTTCGCCGCCATTCTCCCGGCGATTGAATTCATTCATTGCCGGCTTTGCTCCCTTTGCCAGCACCATCTCTACTGCCTTCGCCGTGCGATCCAGCACCTCATCCAGGATCACCAGTTGCGCTTTGCGCATGGGCGTCAGCACATAATCCTTCCGCCCTCTCCGGGCGCTTTCCGCTGCCTCATCCCCGGGGGGAGCTACCCCGATACGTATCCGCAGCCACTCTTCGCTGCCTAACGCACCCGAAACGGATTTGACCCCGTTGTGGCCACCCGCGCTGCCCCGCTCCCGGATACGCAGCGAACCCAGGCGCAACGCGATCTCGTCATAAATCACGATCAGATCGCGCGTCGCATCGGCATCGAACTCTTTCACCAGCGCCTGAACCGAGATGCCGCTCAGGTTCATAAACGTTTCCGGTTTGGCTAGCACGACATCTCTGCCGGCGATCCGGGTAGTGGCCGTCAGAGCCCGGCAGCGCCGGTTGCTCACCGTCACCCCACCCTGCTCCGCCAACCGGTCGATAGCCAGAAACCCCGCGTTATGGGGGGTGAACTGGTACTCGATACCCGGGTTTCCCAGGCCGACCACCAGGGCCGGACCCTTTCTTTCCCCGTCCACTTCGTCAGCCAAGCTCAGAGCCAGATCACTTCTTTCCGCCCTTTTCCGGAGCCGCGTCCGGAGTCTCGGTCTTGCCCTTCTTGGCCACTTCCGGCTCTGCTGGAGCTGCTGCCGCCACCGCGTCCACCACTGGCGCCACTTCTTCCTTGATCGCTACCACGTGGGCTACGGTTGCGTTCTCATCGGTAATGAACTTCAGCTTCCCACCACGCGGCAGATCGGCTACGCGGATGGAGCTATTCAATGCCAGGCCACTCACGTTCACGTCAATATGGCTGGGGATATCGCCCGGCAGGCACTCGATTTCAACCTCGCGCAACACCTGGTCGAGAATGCCACCCTGCATCTTGACCCCAACCGGAGTGCCCTCGAGCAACACCGGCACCTTCACCCGCATCGCCTTGTCCATAGCGATCCGCTTCAGGTCGATGTGCATCAGCTTGCCTTTGATCGGCTCGTACTGCCAATCGACGATCATGGCCTTCGTCTTGCCGCCGCCGATCTCGAGATCAAAAATCGTGTTGTGGCCCGACTCCGAATGAAGAATCCGGGTAATCTGCTTGGGATCGAGTTCCACCGCAATGGAGGGCTCCTTGGCGCCGTAGACGACACCCGGAATCATGCCCGCGACCCGCACCCGCCGCGCCGCATTCTTGTTGAACTTGCCCTCGCGGGGTTTTGCTGCGACCACTTCCTGCTCAGCCATACTTCTCTCCTCTAACTCTTCCGCGCCACCCGAACTAACTGAACAACGAGCTGACGCTGGTCTCCATGTGAATACTCTCGATCGTTGCCCCTAACAGGCCGGCGACCGACAGCACTTTGATCTTTCCCTGCCGTTCCAGTTTCAGCGCCTCTTCGCGCAGCGGAATGGAATCAGTGACGATCACTTCCTGTATCCGCGAGCTGGTGATGCGCTCGATGGCCGGTCCCGATAAAACCGCATGCGAAGCTGCGGCATAAACCTTCACCGCTCCCGCATCGAGCAGCGCCTGCGCGGTCTTGACCAGTGTGCCCGCGGTGTCGATGATGTCGTCGATGATCAGGCAGGTTCTTCCCTGCACATCGCCGATCACGTTCATCACTTCGGTCACGTTCAGATCCGTGCGCCGCTTGTCCACAATGGCCAACGGAGCCTGCATCTTGGTCGCGAAAAACCGCGCCCGTTCCACGCCGCCCGCATCCGGCGAAACCACCGTTAGATCAGGCAGGTTCAGCTCCCGGAAGTAGCTCACCATCACCGGACTGGCGAACATGTGGTCCACCGGGATATTGAAGAACCCCTGGATCTGCGCTGCATGCAGATCCATGAACAACGCCCGGTTGGCCCCGGCGGTGGTCAGCAGATCCGCCACCAGCTTGGACGAGATAGCCACCCGCGGCCGATCCTTACGGTCCTGCCGGGCATATCCGTAATACGGCACCACGACTGTGATCCTTCCGGCCGAAGCGCGCTTCAGCGCGTCAATCATGATCAGCAGTTCTACCAGGTGCTGATCCACCGGAAAACAAGTTGGCTGCACGATAAAAACATCCACGCCGCGGACGTTCTCCAGCAGCTGAAAGTAAATCTCTCCGTCGGCAAAACGCTGCAGCTTGCTTTCGCCCAGCTGTACGCCGACATGGGCGCAAATGCCCTCGGCCAGTTTGCGGTTGGCAGAACCGGCGAAGATCTTGAATCGCTTGTCTTCGCTCAAGCGCCCGGCGCGTTTGCGCTCCGGCTTGACCTTGCCTGGCGCCCCCAGTTCCTGGGTCATGCTCTCCACCTCTTGTTGCGAGGCAGGAACCGTCAATACAGTGGACTCTCCCTTCACACGAACCTCCCAAGCTGGTTTGCTTTGGTTGTTCCGCCTGATTGTTGGGCCGCGGAGTGCTTACGCCGCGGCAGGAACCACATCTTCGACCGCAAAGCTTGGCTGGGCGACTAGGAGTCGAACCTAGACAAAGTGCTCCAAAGGCACTTGACCTACCATTAGTCGATCGCCCAACTGGGTGCGGCTGGAACGCGTTACTTCGCGTCCGCCACCATCATAGTGCGCCAGTAATCGCTGCGAGGCAACGTGCTGGTGACCAAGCCAGTTACACCCTGTCGCTCCAGCCGAACCAGTGCCGCCTGCGCCGCAGCCGAGGTAAGGTACAACCCAAAAAGGGCTGATCCAGACCCGGAGAGGCCTGCATAGACAGCCGCGTCCTCCGTGACGGGAACGCCCGCAAGAATGCGCTTGATTTCACCGAGAAAGGGATACTGAGGAAAGACGACCCGTTCAAAGTCGTTTTCGATCCCGGTTCGGACAAGCGCGAGAAGCGGATCCTCGGCCCGGTCTGCTCTCGCATTGACTGCTTCGGAGAAGACACCGGAGGAGTGCGGTTCGCCAAATGCAGCAGCGATCGACCGACTCAACAGTGTGATTGTAGCTGAGGGGGCGGCCCCGGTCAACGCGGCCGCGGCCTGCAGGCTATCCCAGTCACGGTAAGCTTGCGGGGTCGAAACCCCGATTGCCGGCAGCGCCAGCACGCAGGGCCAGGAGGGAAAATCAGGGAGAGGGTAAACTTCCTCCCCGCGTCCCACTCCCACCACCGCGCCGCCGAGCAGAAACAGCGGGATATCGGAACCAATCTCCGCCGCCAGGAGAAGCCGTTCCGGCGGCGAGAGCCGGCAGTCGAGTTCGTGCTCCAGCCCTATCAGCGCAGCGATGGCATTGGCGGAGCCGCCGCCAAGGCCGCCTTGGACCGGCAATTGTTTGTCGATGTGGATATGAACCTCGGCCCGCAGGCCAAGCAATTCGAGGCTACGGGCCGCCATCCGCCAGGCGGTATTGCCGGCATCGGTGGGCACACGCGGATGAGTACTGCTCAACGTGATGCGCGTCTCCGTTGCCCTGCGCGCCTCTACCGTTACCCACTCATGCAGGGCCAGGGTTTGGTACACGGTAGTTAGTTGGTGAAACCTGTCCGGGCGCAGAGGGCCGATGGCCAAGCCTAAGTTGATCTTGGTATGCGAGCGAACACTGGTGGGCATCGATCCGATTCCAGTCTGCGGACGTCATCCGCATTACTTTGTCGCAAAACTAATATATTTCCCTATTGCCAATTGTTACTCTAGTAGACGAAACTCCTTATTCAATGCATCCCTTTCCCCCGAGAGTGATTGAAGTCGGCATGATCGTCGGCGCCGCAGCCGCCGTAATTGGCCTGCTGATCCTGATCGCTCCTAACTTCGGTCTGAAGCCGAAGGCCACGGTCGATGGCTGGCGCTTCCCGGTAAAGCCAACCTGTCTTCTGCTTTACTACCTGGCATTAGTTGGCGGCATCGGCGCAGTCGGCCTTAGTGCGGCCCTGATGATTGGCTCAGGAACCACCCATTGGTTCGCGTGGCTGGGCTTTGGTTTTGGCTTCTTTCTGGTCCCCCTGGTCCTGGCAGATTGGCCAGAACCCTTGATCCTGGACGGGCAGGGCCTGCTCGAAGGCGGTTGTAGCTCCAGCCGTATCCTCTGGCAGGAACTCAAGCACGTGCGGGCCTACCGTATTCGCTGCGATCGCGGGGTCGTCATCCATGGCGACGGCGGCAAGCAGCTGGTCGTCGCGGATATCGCCTACGACTCCGAGGCCGTTCTCGATTGCCTGCTGCAATGGAGACAGGTTCCGTACTATGCGCTGCACGACGAAATGGCGGCCCTCTCAGTTTTCACCGAGCCCCAGTCCCGCTACTAGGCGTTCCAAACGAAACCCACTAGCCGCCTGAAATGCTCTGTCCAGAATTCTTTAATCTTCACAAACCGCAAACCTATTACCCTTTCCACCGTCAGCACAGTGTTTCTCCTGATTCATAGGCCCTCAGGAGGCCCGCGCACAGTGAGAAGATAAACAGAGAACAAACGGAGCCGGGGAGTTCCGTGGAAACGGCGCGATGCTGAGAGCGATTTCGACCCACATATTCTTGCGCCAGCGCCTGCATCCGGGGCTGCTGGAAACGTTAGCCAAAGGTGGCGCTCAGGGAATCGAGATCTTTGCCGCGCGCCAACACTTCGACTACACCTCCAAGACCCATGTAAAAGAAATCGCGCTGTGGTTCTCAGCTAACCCCGTAGAGCCGTTTTCCATGCACATGCCGATGTTTGGGGATACCGAGATGGGACGCAGCGGCTCACCGGCCGTCAATGTCGTTCATCCGGAGAAGTCGCGCCGCATCGACGCCATGGACGAGGTCAAGCGAGCCCTGGAAACCGCCGAAGAAATGCCGCTGCGACACCTGATTCTGCACCTCGGCGAGCGAGAAGACCGCTGGAGCCCGCGGACTCTGGAGCATGCCATGACCGCGATCGAACATCTACAGGCCTTTGCCCGGCCCCTGGGAGTCAAGATTCTGCTCGAAAACCTCCAGAACGAAGTGACCGAGGCGGTCAACCTGCTCGAGATCGTGAGAATCGGCCACTTCAAAGAGGTAGGCGTGTGCCTCGACCTGGGTCATGCGCATATCGGAACCGGCATTGCCGCGGCAATCGGTGAGTTGAGTCCGCTTATCCGATCGGCTCATATTCATGACAACCATGGGCAGAAGGACGAGCACCTTTGGCCTGGAGACGGAACCCTTCCGTGGCCGGAAACCATGAAGGAATTGCGCGCCTTGCCGCAGTTGTCCGCCGCAGTACTGGAAATCAATTACCTGCCCGAGGAGCCGCCAGAGCACGTCGCCGGCCGGGCCGCGGAGACATTCAAAATGCTCGAGCTGTAGGTGGAAATGGCAGAAGAAAACACGAATGAAGCAGTGGCCGCTCCTTTGGCCACCATCGCAACCCTGAACCAGCACGAAGGCAAAGCAGTAACACTGAGGGGATGGCTCTATAACCTGCGCGAGAGCGGAAAGCTTCTCTTCCCTATTTTTCGCGACGGGACAGGCACGGTACAGGGCATCGTGCCCAAGGCCGCAGTATCACCCGAAGTTTTTGAGCGGGTGCGCGGCCTGACTCAGGAATCAAGTGTGATCGTGACCGGCAGAGTGAGAGCGGATAAGCGCGCTCCCGGCGGCTACGAGCTCGATGTCGATAACGTCGAAGTCCTGCAAAAAGTGACCGAAGAAGAACCCTTCCCCATCACGCTCAAGGAGCACGGGGTAGAGTTCCTGATGGAACACAGGCACCTGTGGATCCGCACCCCACGCCAGTCGGCTATTTTGCGCATCCGCGCCGAAATCATCAAGGCGGCGCGCGACTATCTCGACGATAACGGCTTCGTCCTCACCGATCCGCCGATTCTCACGCCGGCCGCCTGCGAAGGCACCAGCACCCTGTTTCCAGTGGACTACTTCGGAGAGGAAGCTTTTCTCACCCAGAGCGGCCAGCTGTATATCGAGAGCACCGCGATGGCCCTGGGCAAAGTCTATTCGTTCGGTCCCACCTTTCGCGCCGAGAAGTCCAAAACCCGCCGCCACCTGACCGAGTTCTGGATGGTCGAGCCGGAGTTGGCGTATGCCACACTCGACGATTTGATGGTGCTGGCGGAGGAATTTCTAAGCTTCCTGGTGCACCGTGTCCTCACCCGGCGCGCGTTGGACTTGAAGGTGCTGGGGCGCGACACAACCAAGCTGGAGGCCGTCAAGCCGCCCTTTCCCCGCGTCACCTACGATGAAGCCGCCGGCATGCTGAACGACGCACATGCGCGCGGCGTGCTCGAACAAAAATTCGAGTACGGCGACGATTTTGGATCGCCCGACGAGACTTACCTCTCCTCTCAATTTGATCGTCCAGTGATGGTGCACCGCTACCCGGCCGCGGTGAAGGCCTTCTACATGGAGCCCGATGCGCACAACCCGAACCTCGCCCTGTGCGTCGATGTCCTGGCGCCGGAAGGCTATGGAGAGATCATCGGGGGCTCGCAGCGCATCGCTTCCTATGACCTGCTGAAGAAACGCATCGAAGACCACCACTTACCCCTCGAAGCTTTTTCCTGGTATCTGGATCTCCGCCGCTATGGCTCCGTTCCCCACTCCGGCTTCGGCATGGGGATCGAGCGCGCGGTGGCGTGGATTTGTAGCCTGGACCATGTACGGGAGACCATTCCGTTCGCGCGCACCCTCAACCGGATCTATCCCTGAAAGCGGTCATACGATCGGCATGAAACGATTTTGCCCCCCAGGGCATCACTTTTCCGCGAAGACGTCCGGGTCGGTCATCCGATGATGGTCCGTACGGACGACCCGAACCCGGGCAGCCTCTTACACGGTGGCGTGCAGACCCTTCCACCGCGCCAGATCCGCATCCTCGGCGCTCCTCTCGATCTGGGCCAGTCCCGTCGCGGCGTTGACATGGGGCCTTCCGCAGTCAGGGTCGCTGGACTCGAAGCCAGGCTCGAGTCCCTGGGGCATCGGGTGAGCGACGGGGGAAATGTGCCGGTGGCCATTGCCGAGACTCGCAATGCCGGGGAAGCCAACGCAAAATACCTCAAAGAAATTACCGAGAGCTGCGAACGCGTCGCCGGCATGGTGCTGCAGACACTGGAAGAAGGCATTACCCCGCTGATTCTCGGAGGCGATCACTCCGTTGCTGCAGGCTCGGTTTCGGGTGTCGCCGAGTTTTACCGGCGCCACAAACAGAAGATCGGCCTCTTATGGATCGACGCTCACGCCGACATCAACACTCCTGAAACCTCACCCAGCGGCAACGTGCATGGCATGCCGCTGGCCGCTCTGCTTGGCCTGGGACCAGACATGCTGTCGGATCTCCTCGGCTGGCGGCCCAAAATTTCCCCGGAAAACACCGTGCTGATTGGCGTTCGCGACATCGACAAAACCGAGAAGGAGAACATCCGGCGCGCCGGCATCCGCGAGGTGTTTACCATGCGCGACATCGACGAGCGCGGTATGCGCACGGTGATGGAAGAAGCCTTGCGTGCGGCCGACCGGGGTACAGCGGGCTACCACGTCTCCCTTGACATGGACTGGATCGATCCCGAAGACGCGCCCGGTGTGGGCACCCCGGTGCGCGGCGGCGCTACCTACCGCGAAGCACATCTGGCCATGGAGATCCTGGCCGACCACGGACGATTGCTGAGCTTTGAAACGGTCGAGGTGAATCCGGTGATTGATGAGCGCAACCGAACCGCCGCATTGGCGGTCGAGCTTATCTGCTCCGCGTTTGGAAAAAAGATTCTCTGACCTCACCGTAACCATGTTCTCTTCGTCGCAGGAGGGTCTCCGTGTCCTGGTACGCTCTAGATAATCCCAATGACCCGCAATTGGATGAACTGGCCACTCGGTTTGGGCTCCATCCCCTCCACATTGAGGACTGCCGCAGCAACAATGAGCGCCTCAAGGCCGAGGGAACGGACAATTATCTCTTCCTCATCCTGAAATATATCCAGTCGGTGCAGGAAGGGGAGATTGGGTTAGCGAATGTCTGCTTGTTCGTCGGACGGGATTTTCTCGTCACGGTCCGAGACGTGTCCTGTGTCGGCAACCAGGTCTTACAGCGGGCTTTGAAGGCCGGGCCGGAGGAGGCGCCATCCAGGCTTCTCTATCTGATCCTCGACAGCATTGTCGATTCCTACTTTGTCTCCATCGACCACAGCGATGACCGCATCGACGAATTGCAGGATCGCGTCCTGGACAACCCATCGCCGGAGATACTGGAAAATCTTTTCGATCAGAAGCGCAAGCTGATCGAGCTGCGTCGCGTACTGGTCAACCTGCGCGATGCTTGCATGTCACTCCAGCGGGAATCCGGCTCCATCCTCACCCCTGAACTCTACCCATTCTTTCGCGACGTCTACGATCACTCGCTCCGCCTGCTGGATATGGTCGAGACGCTGCGTGACCTGCTCAACAACACGTTTGACGTTTACCTGTCGAGCGTTGCCAATCGCACCAACCAGGTGATGAAGGTGTTGACCGTGTTGAGCACGATTGCGCTGCCTGCCCTGGTCATCTCCGGCATCTACGGAATGAACCTTAAAGGCCTCCCCTTCCTGGAGTCCGATCACGGCACCGAAATTGTGGTGGGGGCCATGGTTGCTTCCACTGGAATGGTGTTGTGGATGCTGAAGAGGTACGGCTGGTTATAGAATTCTCGATCACATGCCTTTTACGCCGAGCACCATCGCCGCGCTGGTCATTGCCGCGAGTTTCGCCGCCGGACTGAACGTGTATGCGACCGTGTTGACGCTGGGCTTGCTGGCTCATCTCCACTGGGTGGCTCTGCCGCCGGGGCTCGAAACGCTCTCCAGCTGGTGGATTATCGGTGTGAGTGGAACCCTCTTCGCGGTGGAGTTTATTGCCGACAAAATTCCCGGGTTCGATCTGTTGTGGAACGCTCTGCACACCTTTATTCGCGTTCCCGTTGCCGCTCTGCTAGCCTTTCGCGCCACTTCGCAGCTGACTCCCGGCATGCAGATCCTGGCTACCGCCGTGGGCGCGGCCATAGCCCTGGCTGCCCACGGATCCAAAACCGCGGCCCGGGCCCTGGTCACTCCTAGCCCGGAACCCATTTCGAATATTGCCCTTAGCAGCACTGAAGATGTTGCTGCCGTGGGCATCACCTGGCTGGCCACCCAGCATCCCTGGGCTGCGGCCAGCATCACCCTGGCACTGCTGCTGGTTTCGGTTTTGATGGTGCGATGGGTAGTGAAAGCTCTGCGCGGGCTGCTTGAAAGACTGCGCCCAGCCCAAGCGACCTAGTGGAGTGCATCAGACAGACATCAAGAACCATATTAGGGAGAGCTGGTGTCTCGATCTGAAAACATAGCGGTAGTAGAGAGTTATTTGAACGGTCTCGCGATCAAAGACCTATCGTCTGTGCCTTTCGCACCTGGCATAACGTTTGCGGGGCCGCTGATGCCGAAGCTGACGGGCCGTGAGACGATAGTGGGCTTCCTCACCAGCATCTTTCCGCTCATCAAGGGCATAGAAATCAAGCAGCACATTGTCGATGGCGATTATGTCGCGACCGTCTTTGACATGGAGACAGTTAACGGTGTGGATCATGTTGTGGATCTGTGCCTTGTTGTCGGTGGACTATTGACTGAGGTCCGCGCGTTCTATTATCCAAGCCCAAGTTCTCGGTAACCTCTTGCTTTCCAGCAGTAAGGCCGCCCTAGACTCCTATCTGATCCCGCAACGGTATCTACTTTCAGCAGACGATTTCGGCAGGCAGCGGATTCTCGCGTCCCCGATCCCTGTCACAAATTGGGCAATCACGAGCACCCCGCCGCGGCATCACTGCCCAGAGCCCCAAAAGAGCCAAAAAACATCGAATTTTATGAAACCACCCAATAATAGGACGGGCTTTGCAGGCTGCTGGAAAACCTGGACAGAGCAACCGCAGATAGTTGATGGGCGGCTGCTTAGGCCCGGAGGGCCGGCCGCTAAACTTCAGCCCAGCCCGGAAGGGCTGGGATAGCGATTGCACGGATTATCCGAGCGCCGGAGGCGCGGCACCAAATGTGTTAAGTGCAACCAAAATTGAAGCGGGCCGTCCCTCCGGGACTCAACCGGCGTTTTTTCCAGCCTGATGGAAGAATCAGCCGTGAGCGGCCGCCAGCCGGGTCAAGGCCGGTTCAGTGACTGGCTTGATCACGTCGGTTTCCCCTTCCGGCAGCACACAAACCGAGCCCGCCACCCCGGCTTGCCTGGCGGCAGCCATCAGCCGTTCGACCGGCTCTTCCATCGGCTCCTGCGACAACCGGAAGGTGCCGTAGTGCATGGGGATCATCCGCCGTGCCCCGAGGTCGAGGAAAGCCTGCAACGCTTCCTCTGGACACGTGTGCACTCCACGATAGCTGTCTGGCCGATAAGCGCCGATGGGCAGCAAGGCAACCTCAGGCTTGAGCCGGCTACCGATCTTGGCGAAACCGTCAAAATAGGCGGTGTCTCCAGAATGGTAGAGGGCGTGACCGCCACCGTGGATAACGTAGCCGCCGAATCCCCGATGGGTATCTTTGAAAAAGCGGGCTCCCCAATGTTTGCAGGGCGTCATGGTTATCTCCAGGCCGCCAATCGACTTGGTCTGCCACCACTCGAGAGTCACCACCCGTGCAAAACCCAGATCGCTCACCAGGTCCTCTACCCCCCAGGGCACTACCGCAATGGGCGCACGGCCCGACACCTTGTTGTTGTGCGCGACGATCCGGCGCAGGGATGGCCGGTTGAGGTGATCCATATGCGCATGGGAAACGAGTACCAGGTCGATGGCAGGCAGATCCTTGATTTTGACTCCCGGCCGGCGGAGACGGCGCAGCGCGATCAGCCGTTCGGCAAAGACCGGGTCTATCAGTAGTTTCCGGCCAGCGATCTGCACCATGAAGGACGAGT
The DNA here is from genome assembly GCA_049693715.1 of Acidobacteriaceae bacterium. Lineage (GTDB taxonomy): Bacteria > Acidobacteriota > Terriglobia > Terriglobales > Acidobacteriaceae > PALSA-350. The sequence goes on from JBAVQC010000140.1 coordinate 11,325, forward strand.
GGCCGATGAACGTGACCCCCAAATCCCGCGGCGAAACCAGCACGGGCTTCATCGATTCTCCGGTCATCGGCCGGAAAGCAGACTCGCCCACCAGCGTTCCCAGCGATTGCATTTTGAGGAGAACTGCGCTCTTGCCCCGGCCCCTGGTCTTCATTTACACCCCGACTACCAAATAGATTCGCCTGCCCGGTCGAGAGATGCGATTTCGACGGTAAAGTAACACAGGTCGACCAGTGCGCGGTACCACTATTAATAGACGGCACCCACTAAAGAATGCTTTGGCCCGGGATTAAAAAGAGCTGTTTTGCTCCTGACGTATTCGGGTGGTCACCGTTCGCGGGGTTCCGCGCCCAGGTTGTATATGAGGAATGAATAAATATCGGCCGCCGTGTCGAGCGCTTTGCTGGTATTGCTGGCCCCGTGGCCCGATTGGGTATCAATCCGAATCAACACGGGATTGGCGTGGTTGGCGTTGGCCTGCAAAGTAGCCGCGTATTTGAAGGAATGGGCTGGTACCACGCGATCATCATGGTCAGCCGTGGTGACGAGTGTTGCAGGATAGGTCACGCCGGCGCGAATGTTGTGCAGGGGTGAGTACCGGTATAGCACTGGAAATTCTTCCGGGTTATCGCTCGAGCCATAATCTGCAATCCAGTTCCATCCGATCGTGAACTTCTGAAACCGAAGCATATCCATGACCGCGACCTGGGGCACGGCGGCGCGGAACAATTCTGGCCGCTGATTGATCACGGCGCCCACCAAAAGGCCTCCGTTGGAGCCACCCGTGATCGCCAACTTTGCGGGCGAAGTGTATTTGTTGGCAATCAACCACTCCGCGGCGGCGATAAAGTCATCAAAAACATTTTGCTTTTGCTGCTTCATCCCCGCCTGGTGCCACGTTTCGCCATACTCACCGCCGCCCCGTAGATTGACTGAGGCATAGACAAACCCCTGCTCCAGCAGGGCCAGGCGCAAGGGATTAAATTCGGGGGCCACGGTGATGTTGAAGCCGCCATAGCCGTAGAGCAAAGTAGGGTTATTTCCATCGAGCTTCAGTCCGCGCTTGAAAACCAGAAACATCGGCACCCGGGTACCGTCTTTGCTGGGGTAAAACACCTGCACCGTCTCGTAGTCCGCGGCCCGGAAGCCCTTGATGGCACTCTCGCGGAACACCGTCGATTCCCCGGCTGCGATGTCGTAACGAAAGATTGTGCTCGGGTAGTTGAACGAGGAATAAGCGTAGAACGCAGAAGTATCCTCAACCCGCCCCCCAAAGCCACCCGCGGTTCCAGGCCCTGGTAAGGCGATGGCGTTCTCCCTCGTGCCGTCGAGCGAATATACATACGGATGCGAAGTGACATCCCGCGCGTACGTGATAAAGAGTTTGCCGCCCTGGGCAGAGACGCTGCTCAACGTATCCGTGGTTTCGGCCACCACGTCTTTCCAGCCCGCAGCGGGGTCGTAAAGTACGACTCGTCCGTTGGGAGCGTCTTTGTTGGTCAGGATGAGGAATTTGTCGCCGACATTGTCCACCACCTGAAAGCGGTCGTTGGTCACCTCGGCCACAATCGGAGTGAAGACTCTATCCTGGCTGGAGAGATCGCAGAAGAACCGGGCGTTGCCATCTTTACCCTGGCCGCGCTCCGAGATCATGAGCATCGCGTATCGTTCGTCTTCCGTCGTCTGCACGATGTGGAAGCGCTGTGGGTGCGCCTGGTCCTCGTAAATCAACCGGTCGTCTGCTTGCGCGCTGCCCAGTCGGTGGTAGTAGACCTGGTGGCCGTCGTTGCGCGAAGAAAGATTGTGCCCGTCCTGGGGAGCGTCGTATCGACTGTAAAAGAACCCATCGCCAAACCAGGCAAGGCCACTCACCTTCAACCACCGGAGATCGTCTTCCAGAGCCTTTCCGGTTTCAATTTCCAGAACGTGAGCATCCAACCAATCCGAACCACTGCTGGAAAGATAATAGGCAAAGTACCGTCCATCCCGGGAAGCTTCTCCGGCCATGAGGCGCACGGTGCCGTCGGGAGAAAGCTGGTTGGGATCAAGCAAAACCCGCGGCGTCCCCTCCAGGCCTTCCTGTGCATAGAGCACACTCTGATTCTGCAGGCCGTCATTTTTCGACCACAGGTAGTAGGTTCCGCTACGGCTGGGAATGCCATACTTGGGATAGTTGTAGAGTTCCTGCAGCCGCTGCTTCAGCTGCGAACGGTAGGGAATCTGCTCCAGATAGTTTTGGGTTATCTGATTCTGCGCGGTAACCCAAGCCAGCGTCTCTGCCGAATTGTCATCTTCGAGCCAACGGTACGGATCGGCGACTTTGGTCCCGTGGTAGTCGTCCACCTGGTCATCTTTCCGGGTGTCTGGATATTGCACGTTTCTTCCGTACAGGGTCTGTCGCGACACTTTTCCAGGAAGGGTCCGCGGACCCTTCCTGGAAAAGTGTCGCGACAGACCCTGTACGGAAGAAACGT
>JBAVQC010000141.1:0-9394 GCA_049693715.1 Acidobacteriaceae bacterium
CTCGTACACTCACCCCACTCGCTCCCCTTAGAACGGACGCTCCAAGACCATCCACTCCGTTCTAACGCAGACTCTTTAGCCCAAATCTTTCTCCGACCTTTACGGCCCGACTAAAGTCGTGCCCTGATACAAAGCAAAAACCCACCATCCTGCATAGCCATGCGTTGGCCGCTCCTTTGCAGCGATCGCAAAAATCTAATTTGGACAGCTCTGAAGTTCAGACGTCCCTAGCGGGACTCGATCGAGACGTTACCCCACCCGTACCTGGATTCAGTTTTCCGCAGCCTCCTAGGCCAGGATCAGGTTGCAGCCGAACCCGCGCACCTTTTCCTGTACCTCAGTGCGCAATCCGGTGTCGCTGACAATGGTGTCGATCTCAGAGAAAGAAGCGATGCGCACCATGCTGCGTTTGGAAAACTTGCTCGCGTCGGCGACCAGGATAATCTCACGCGCGATGCGCAACATGGCCCGGTTCACCATCGTTTCATCCAGGTTCGCGCCGCTTACGCCAAAGTCAGGATCACATCCGGCACCGCTGAGAAACACCTTATCGGCTGAGAACTGCTCAAACATCTCTTCTGCCGAACGCCCTACGATGGATGCGGAGTCTCTGCGAAGCGTGCCCCCCACAATGAAAGTCTGCACATCCCGCGCATCCAGCAGCTCCGCGGCGATGTTCACTCCGTTGGTGATGACCTGCAGGCCTTGCTTGTTCTTGATCTGGCGTGCGATCTCCAGCGTGGTTGTGCCCGAATCGAGGATGATGGTTTCCCCGTCGTGGATGAGCGTCGCCGCAGTAGCCCCGATGCGCCGCTTCTCCTCTGCGTGCGATTTCAGCCGCTCGTAGACAGGGGATTCGCGCTGAATCCTTTCCGGAAGCACGGCTCCGCCGTGGGAACGCATGACCAACCCGCGCTGGTGCAGCTCGTTCAGGTCGTTACGGATCGTAACCGCCGAACTGCTGAAGCGGCTGGCCAATTCATTGACTCGGGCGCGGCCCTCGCTGCGCACGATCTGCAGGATCTGGGTCCGCCGCTCCTCAGCCATCATGCCGTCCAGTGGGCGGGGTGAGGCGGAGTCCTCCCCACTCAGGTTAGAAACGGTCTCCTCCGGCGAGTTCGATGTGGGGCGGCCCTTTCGCATGCCCAATGGCATATTCCTTTCGCTGTCTTGCGGTTCGGCAACAGTCTATCTATCCCGTTGTGGAGCCGTTCCCACCAAAACCGATTCAAAGGGGAAAGATATACAATCGCAAGAATTAGTTGACAACTCGCAATTAAACGATACGATCATAGCTCATATCGACAGCACCGTTGGTTGCGCATCGCAAAGTTCTTTCTGTCCGGCGCCGGCGCCACCCAAAAAAAGTCATGCAGCCGGCTGCCCCATCGGCGTTATGGTGCTTGAGTGAACGCGATTGGGCATAAACGCGGAGCTTACCATGCATGAGGTACTGCAGGCCGAGGAGACAATAGCCGCGGGCGTAGGAACTTCCACCAGTACTGTCCGGCCGGCCGGTCCCACGGTTCGCAATCTGGCGGTCGATGCCTACCGCGGCCTGGTGATGTTGCTGATGATGGGCGAGGTGCTCGAGTTCGCCAAAGTTTCAGCGTACTACAACCACAGTATCTTCTGGAAAATTCTGGCCTTCAACCAGACCCACACCGAGTGGTTCGGTTGTTCGTTGCACGATATGATCCAGCCCTCGTTCTCTTTCCTGGTCGGCGTGGCCCTCCCGTATTCGATCCGCAGCCGCCAACGGAAGGGAACTCCTTTTTCCAGGATGCTGTTCCACACCATCTGGAGATCGCTGATCCTGATTGCACTGGGCATCATTCTCCGCTCCGTCTACAGCAGCCAGACCTACTTCACCTTTGAAGACACGCTCACGCAGATCGGATTGGGATACACCTTCCTTTTCCTGGTGGCCTTTCGTCCCGTGCGCGATCAATGGATTGCGTTCAGCGCCATACTCTTTGGCTACTGGCTGGCTTGGGCGCTCTATCCCGCTCCCGGGCCGGGCTTCAATTATGCCGCCGTGGGAGTTCCCAGCGATTGGCATCATCTTTACACTGGTTTCCGCGCGCACTGGAATAAGAACAGCAATCTCGGCCAGGCCTTTGATGTGTGGTTCCTCAATCTCTTTCCGCGTGAACACAGCTTTGTCGCGAATGAGGGCGGCTATCTCACGCTGAGTTTTATCCCGACGCTGGCCACCATGATCCTTGGCTTGTTCGCCGGACAATGGTTTCTGGCTTCCGCTCCGAAGCAGCCCATCCGGCGGTTCGTCACCGCGGGGGTCATTCTCTTCGCATTGGGACTGCTTTTTCATTTCACCGGTGTTTGTCCGATCGTGAAACGCATTTGGACTCCCAGCTGGACTTTGTTCAGCGGAGGCATCTGCTTCTTCTTGCTGGCCGCGTTCAGCTGGATCATCGATGTGAAGCAATGGCGCGGCTGGGCCTTTCCGCTGGTGGTGGTGGGAACCAACTCCATCGCCGCCTATTTGATCGCCCACTTGTGGGAGAGTTTCCTGGCTCGTAATCTCATCACGAACCTGGGCGAAAAAACATTCTTCATACTCGGTCCAGGACTGCAGCCTCTCCTCCTTGGAGCCACCATTCTGCTGCTCTACTGGATGTTTCTTTTCTGGATGTACCGCCGCAAGATCTTCCTTCGGATATGAGAGAGGACAAACCCGTGAAAGACGATTTAATCGAGCCCAGCCGGCGCCAGTTCCTGCAGCTTGGCGCCATGGCCACCGCCGCATTCAAGCTCGAACACAGCGCGCTCGCGGATGCGGTGCATCCCTCAAAAGCCAAAACGATGATCAACGTTCCTTTTGCGGCGACCAAGGATCCGCGCATCGGGTTCATCGGCGTTGGAGGAAGGGGCACCGACCTGCTCGGTTGGTTCCTGGCGCAGAACGCGCAGGTGGTGGCGGTTTGCGATGTGGTGCCGGAGAAGGCGGAACACGCCAGCCAGTTGGTGGTAAAGGCCGGCCAGAAGGCGCCTGAACTCTACACCAAAGGTCCCCACGACTACGAATCGCTGACCAAAAGAAGCGATCTCGACCTGGTAATCATCGCCACCCCGTGGAACTGGCATGCGCCCATGGCGCTCTCCTCCATGGAAAACGGTAAGCACGCCGCCGTAGAAGTACCGCTCGCTTACACCATGGAAGACTTGTGGAAGCTGGTAGACACTTCAGAAGCCACGCGCCGCCATTGCATCATGCTGGAGGAGTGTTGCTACGGCTATACCGAGACCCTGGTACTGAACATGGTGCGTCAAGGGGTGTTGGGCCAGGTTCTCTATGGAGAGGCTGCCTACCTGCACGATTTGCGCGAAGAGATGTTTTCGAATAAAGGCGAAGGATTGTGGCGCCGCGCTTTCCATACGCTGAGCGATGGCAACCTCTATCCGACACATGGATTGGGCCCAGTGGCGAACTACATGAACATCAACCGGGGCGATCGCTTCGACTACATGGTTTCCATGGGCACTCCGGCTCTTGGCCTGGCTGCTTACCGCGAAGCGCACACGCCGCAGGGCGATCCCAAGTGGAAAGAAAAATACATCAAGGGGGATCTGAACATATCCCTCATCAAGACCGCCTCGGGCCTGACCATCACGCTCAAGCACGACACCTCGAATCCCCAACCCTACAGCCGGATCAACATGGTCGGCGGCACCAAGGGCGTCTTTGCCGACTACCCGCCGCGCATCTACATCGACGGGCAGCCGGGTGGCGAAGAGTGGGGAACCATCGACCCGTACAAGAAGGATTATGAAAGCCCCCTTTGGGCCAAGGAAGGCGCCATGGCCAGCTCTTCCGGGGGGCACGGCGGGATGGACTACATCATGATCTACCGCCTGTTGCAGTGCATGCGCGAGGGACTGGCGCCCGATATGGACGTGTACGACGGAGCAGCCTGGTCGGTGCCTACTCCCTTGAGCAAGACTTCTCTGGCCCAAGGGAGCGCCCCGGTCAAATTTCCTGACTTCACGCGAGGCTTGTGGGGCCAGCGGAAGGGCTGCTCGATCTGAAGATTGGCGGAGCAACGCGAGTGGTCAGCTCAAAATGATCACGTCCGAAAACCGCTAATGCGACCTCGCGACCGTGGGAAAATGGATACATGGAATTACCCGTGCGGGAAGTGTGCTACCGCGCATTGGAGAGTCGGGACGCACGTTTTGACGGGCTCATGTTCGTCGGAGTTTCGTCGACAGGAATCTATTGCCGTCCAATCTGTCCTGCCCGCACACCCAAGTTCGAGAATTGCAACTTTTATGGGTCTGCCGCAGCCGCGCAGGATGCCGGCTTTCGCCCCTGCCTCCGTTGCCGCCCGGAAATAGCTCCTGACCTGGCATCATGGCGAGGCACTTCCAATACGGTTTCTCGCGCTCTTGCGCTCATTGCCGAAGGTGCTCTCGATGGTCCTGAGAATAGTGTTGAAAAGCTGGCAGCACGCCTGGGTTTAGGCGAGCGCCAGTTACGCCGGCTCTTCTTCCAACATCTTGGCGCCTCCCCCGTCTCGGTTGCACAAACACGGAGGGTGCTGTTCGCGAAGCAACTGATCCACGACACCCGGATGCCGATGACGGATGTCGCAGCCGCTGCGGGCTTCAGCAGCGTGAGGCGATTTAACGAGATCTTTCACCGCCTCTTTCACCGCCCCCCGCGGGCACTCCGCAGAAAAAGTACTCCGCGGGAGGAGGAGAAAGACATCGTACTCCGCCTTCGTTATCGCGCTCCTTACGATTGGGAAAACATGCTCGCCTTCCTGCGTGCGCGCGCAATTCCGGGTGTCGAAGTGGTGGAATTCGGCCGCTACTTGCGAACGGTGGAAGTAGACGGCGAAGTTGGAAGTATTGCGGTCGCTCACCTGCCGAAAAAACAGAGTCTTGAGGTCAGCATCCGATTTCCGGAGGTGAAGTCGCTTCCCGCAATGGTCGCCCGGGTACGCCGCCTCTTCGACCTCGGAGCCGACATTGAGACCATCGATAAACATCTGTCTGCGGACCCGGCACTCGCCAGGCTGGTCACACTCCGGCCCGGCCTGCGGGCTCCTGGCGGATGGGACGGATTTGAGATCGCGGTGCGTGCTGTCCTCGGTCAACAAATCACAGTCATAGCAGGTCGCCGGCTGGCGGGTGAGCTGGTAAGGCTTCACGGCCGTCCTGTTCCCCAGGCTTCGCAAATTCACCCTGCCCTCTCGCATGTATTTCCGGCTGCCGGACGATTGGCTGCAGCTTCCTTCATCGGGTTGGGTATGCCGGCGTCGCGGTTGGCCACACTGAAGGCGGTCGCTGAGGCGGCGGTGGCAGATGCCAATCTCTTCCGCGCATTCGGCGGTGTCGAGGAGACCGTCGCACGTCTCAAAGCCATCCGTGGCATTGGCGAATGGACGGCACAATACATCGCTCTTCGCGCCGTTCGCGAGATGGACGCATTTCCCGCGACGGATATAGGACTGTTGCGCGGCGCGGCTGCGATCGATGGAGCCGCGGTGACTCCTGCGAATCTTTTGGGTCGTGCGGAGTCCTGGCGACCCTGGCGCGCTTATGCAGCCCAACACCTTTGGGCTGCCGACGGCAACATACTCACCAACAACTCTGTCATGACAGGTTGAATAAGGAATCGAATTTTATGACCTTGGCCTACAAGATGATTCATTCGCCCGTGGGAAAGTTGAAGTTAGTCGCCAGCGATAAGGGGCTGGTCGCCATACTCTGGCAGAACGATAAGCCTGCTCGTGTCCGTCTGAACGAGCTGGTAGAAGATACAGTGCACCCCATTCTCCTGGATACAGAGCGCGAGCTGGGAGAGTACTTTGCCGGGAACCGAAAGACCTTCTCGATCCCTCTTGATATGCGGGGTACGCCCTTTCAGAAAAATGTATGGCACGCTTTGCTGGCTATACCGTTCGGCGAAACGAGGAGCTATGGACAACTGGCGAAACAATTGGGGAATCCCCAGGCCATGCGGGCTGTCGGCGCAGCTAATGGAAGAAACCCGATATCCATCGTTGTGCCTTGCCATCGTGTGATCGGTGCATCGGGAAAACTCACGGGTTTCGGTGGTGGACTCGAAACCAAAGCGCGCTTGCTGAGTCTGGAGGAAAGCGGCGTAAGACTCTTTGTCTGACGGGATTTCCTGCCTCGCTGCGATGAAGAGCGGAAACCGGAGAGCTTAACCAACTCAGAAAGCGGAGAAGCGATCCCCCAACTCTTATGAGATTTATGCTGGTGAGGTGGAGAGACGGAGAGTACGAGCCGCGATTCAGGAGCTACCCATGGAATCCCGCGAGATCATTCTGCTGCGCGAGTTTGAAGAGCTATCGTACCAGGAGATCGCGAGCCTTCTTGGCTGTCCTGAGGGGACCGCGATGTCGCGCCTGGCAAGAGCGCGATCCAAGCTTCGCCCACTCCTGGCTGACATTCAGGAGCCCCTGCTTCACGATTGGGCAGGGGCTACGGTCAGCGTCAATCAAATCGCCTCTGAAGTATTAGACATCCTGCCCTTGTCCAACCTGCCTTGCGCAACTTTGAACAGTTCAATCGCGACGCCGTGATAGCGGCCAGGCCTGAGGGCGAACCGCGCCAACACTCCCAGGCACCTGGCTCGATCCGACACCCGAAGATTCGATGTTAACGCCGCCTTCGTATAGCCGAGCAGACATGGAAATTGGGTTGGCAACTTCCATTTCGCTTTTACAGGCCGACTCCATTTCTCCCGATCCGTCACAGTCATATTCGTCGAGTTTCCGCTGTGCGCGCGGCGGAAGAATTGCAGCTCCTGCACTTCCACGAAGCGGCCCATCAGGCTCAGTTGCGCAAGCATTACTTTGTCTGATCCGTAGTACTCCAATTTCGGGTAAGTAGAGAGCATACCCTCGCGCCGAATCAAACCGAATATCTCGAAGCACCAGCGGGTGTCAAGCAGAACCTCCCGAAATCGGCGGTAAGGGAGTATCCCATCGAGGTGCCGAGGCGGATCTGCCGGGTGAACACGCACAGGGAGACCCTGATCGAAGATCACTTTGCCCTTCATCTCATTTGCGGTCACGATCTCGCCGGCGCCATTGATCGTCTCGCTCAGCGTGTGCGCCACTACGGCACTCGGGTCGCGGTCAAGCTCCGCCACCGTAAGTTCCAGGTAGCGCGGGCCACACACATCGTCGGCTGCAACCCACTTGAAGTATTTCCCTCGCGAGTACTCAAACACGCGGTTGAAGTTTGCCTTCGCGCCGATGTTGATCTCCTGTCGTATATAGCGAATCCGGGGATCCTTCCGGGCGAAGTCTTCACAGATGTCCGGGGTACTATCTGTGGAAGCATTATCTGAAATGATTAACTCAAAATCGGTGAAAGTCTGGTCGAGAACGCTTTGTATCGCCTGCCCCACAAAGCGCTCACCGTTGTAAACCGGCAAACCTAAACTTACTTTGACCTCCTGTCGCTGTCTCATTCTCCCCCCGGTTATTCCCCCGTGATCGAAAACCTCTAAGCTGCGTTTGCAGGTGACCGCTTGTTCCACTGGTCAGCAATTTCCCTAAGTAGAGAGGTCAAGTTGCACGGTCCGTCTGCGTCTGTCGTGGATCAGCGTCCCTAATTTTCTGATTGCGAGCTGAATCCGCGGGAACTTACCTCTTCGGGCCTGCCACGCCAGGGCCTCGGCTGCAGACGGAGAGGGCCGGTGCCGAAACGCTTTCTCATAGCGATCGATGGCATTTTGGGTCTTGAGAATATCTATTGGAGTGATGGCCACGATTTCCCCTTTTCGCATCGTCAGTCTACGAGCGGACGCCCCAAATCTGGGAGGCAGATCAGCCCCTTCTAGAAGGGCACACGATTCAAGCTTTTTCGGGGGACGAGATGAAATATACACGTTTTTCGGGTTAATGGAAGACAGTTTTTTGGGGGCTTAGGTAACTGTTGGACAAGCCGCTGGAGAACCAACCCCATCCGACAACCGTTTTGTGCAGAGGCACTTAACGAGAATAAGCTCCTATATACAAAGCAGCGATGGCGGCCTCTTTAAGTAACAGTGACCTTGCGACCGGAAGACGCTAACATGGCTGTCAGTTTCTGGCGACCTCACCCCTGATCTCAGGGACCGCACCTTCATTATGCTGGGAACCCCGCACCACGGACAACCCGACAGGCTCGGCTTGACGCGAAAGCCCTGCGAAACTCCAGGGGGATGAACACAGTCAAAGCGCGGGATAACCTCCGCATCAAAAGGCGTAGACTCGCGCACGCTTTGACTATGCGGATGCAACTATACGGCCATGGAGAGACGGCCCCCCCATGCCGAAGAAATAGACAGAAGTGGATTGTGGACAAAGTTTGGGAAGGCCGACGGTCGCTTAATGAAAAGAATCACTAATTCTCCGAGGGTGCCTACGGATGACGTCTACTACGTGAGCGCTGCTGATGTAGCAGACAAACTCATCGACCGGATGCGGCGTGGGTCGGATCCGCTTCTCTTATCCAGCGGCTCATGGGATCTTCTGCCCACGGGGCCAATGGTGAGGACTCATGCGCATAAAGAGTTTGATTAACTTCCAGCTTGCCATTGTGTCTTGCTTTTTCTCCGCGCCTACAGACCTTCGGCGGAGGGATGCGCGTTGCTTCCGGCGCGGGCGCCGGGCCGGGCAACGATTGGGTGTGTCGTTCGGTTGAGGTTGGGGCAGAGGGGCGAGGAGTTCGGCCTGGCGTCTTTGTATATCGGCGAAGGTGGGCAGGTGGGGCCGAGCGATGCCAGTGGTTGTTTGTCTTATCATAATTCGGCACTATTACGGTTTCGGGATACGAGCCATGGGAGCAGAGCATTTTGTTGAGAATCAATGGTCACGCGCTGAAAGTTACTAAAGAAGGGAGAGGGACAAAGATTAATCGACACTTTTCTCATGGAGGCTTGCGGTGGTAGCCGAACTTGAACGACTGGCGGAGCCGGTTGACTCTTCTACGAGAACCCAGGGACATGAAAGAACCCCTACTGGGCCGAATCGACGGGCGTTTGATGTAGGTGCCGGCGCATTTGCCGCAGCATGAGGACTAGCAGCCTTGTTTCCGGCGCGGCTTTTGAAAAAGTAACAGGCGAGGCGGTCGCACTATATAGAGGCGAATTCTCTGAATGCCTGCTGCAAACTAAATTTGCAGCAGGCATTTTTCTAAGGTCCCGTGGCGTGCTGGGGGCTGATCCAGGTAGGCAGCTTGCAGAACAGCGGCCCAGAGCTAGTGGGTGAGAGGCCACTTAAGTTGGCTCTTCGACCGATGTGCGTATCGATCAAAGAACTCTTTCCGTTAAGCGGTGACTTGCCTAAGGTCAACGTCGAACTCCTTTTGTTGCGGAAGCCACGTATCTCCCAGGTAACTGTATAGT
>JBAVQC010000142.1:0-21935 GCA_049693715.1 Acidobacteriaceae bacterium
GCCGAGGGATCTGCAGTTCTACGGACCTTTCGTGGGAATGTTTTGGTCCAAGCCCGCGTTCAAATCATAACGACTCTTTATTGCGGCTTTGAAGGGTAGCGCAAATCGCCGCCAGACATGCGGCCCGGCTTTTCCAGCCCAAGCATGCCCAGCAAGGTGGGAGAAATATCACGCAACGAGCCGCCTTCGCGTAGCTGGTAACTGCCGGCATCGTCGCTCACCAGGATCACGGGTACCGGATTCGTGGTGTGCGAGGTGTGCGGTCCCCCGCTTTTGGGATCGATCATTAACTCCGCATTGCCGTGGTCTGCGGTAATCAGCATTGAGCCGCCCCGCTGTTTCAGAGTGTCATAAATGCGGCCCAGGCACGCATCGATGGTCTCCACTCCTTGAATGGTCGGCTCCAGTTTGCCCGAGTGCCCGACCATGTCGGCGTTGGCAAAATTCACCACCACCAGGTCGAAGGCCGGATCGCCAATCGCCTTGATCACTGCGTCGGCAATGCCCCCGGCGCTCATCTCCGGCGCCAGATCGTAGGTCGCCACCTTCTGCGAAGGCACCAGCACCCGGTCCTCACCGGGAAATGGTTTTTCGATGCCGCCGTTGAAGAAGTAAGTCACGTGGGCGTACTTCTCGGTTTCGGCAATCCGCAAATTGCGCAGATTCGCCTGGGCCAACATATCCGCCAGCAGGTTCTCCATGGATTCCGGCAGGATCACCATGGGCAGGGAGAACTGCTTGTCGTATTGCGTCATGCAGACGTAGTGCAGTTGCTTCGGCACCTCGGCCCGGGGAATCACCTGATCCAGGTCCTCTGCACCGGGTAATTCTTTGCCATCGTTTTTGGTCAGCCCGCTGTTCCGGGCCAACACCCGCGTAATTTGCCGCACGCGGTCGGCGCGGTAGTTAAAGCAGATGCAGGCATCCCCATCGCGCGCCGTGCCCACCGGCTTCCCGGCGGCATCGACCACCACGAATGGCTCCACAAACTCATCGGTCACGCCGTTGTGATAACACTCTTTGACCCGGGCAAACGGATCGCTGTAGGCTCCGCCCTCGATCCGGCCGGTCATGGCGTCGAAGGCTTTCTTTGCCCGCTCCCATCGGCGATCCCGGTCCATGGCAAAGTACCGGCCGCCCACACTGGCAATCTTGCCTACTCCGATTTCATCGATCTTGCGCTGCAGCTTTTCGAGATACCCAACGCCGCTGGTGGGCAAGGTATCGCGGCCGTCGAGAAAGGCGTGGACAAAGACCTGCTCCACGCCGTGTTGTTTTGCCGCCAGCAAGAGGGCGTGCAGATGCTCCTGCTGAGAATGAACGCCGCCATTGGAGACCAGACCCAGCAGGTGCAAGGCGCGTCCCTTTTCGCCGGCGTGCTTCAGTGCCTGCACGATCACCGGATGGCGGAAAAATTCCCCGGACCGGATGAGATCGTCAATGCGCGTGATGTCCATGTGCACCACGCGGCCCGAGCCGATGTTCAGGTGACCCACTTCACTGTTGCCCATCTGACCATCGGGCAGTCCGACGAAGTGATCCGAAGCATGAAGCAGACTATGAGGATATTCCGCTAACAGCTTGTCGTACGTAGGCTTACGCGCCAGCGCTATAGCATTGGCGAAGCTCTCCGCACGATAACCCCAGCCATCCAGAATGGTGAGTACAACCGGTTTTTTCAGCGCCACGCTTACTCCCCGGCGTTGACTGCTGAGCGACCGAGAAACTCCGCACCCTGGCCGAGTTCCTCCTCGATGCGCAGCAACTGGTTGTACTTCGCAATGCGATCGGTACGCGACGCAGAGCCGGTCTTGATTTGACCCGCTCCCGTGGCCACCGCGAGGTCGGCGATGAAGGTGTCTTCCGTCTCGCCGCTGCGATGCGAAATGACCGAAGTGTAGCCGTAGCGGCGAGCCAGCGCGATGGCCTCAAACGTCTCGCTGATGGTGCCGATCTGGTTCACCTTGATCAGGATGGAGTTGCCCACACCTTCTTCGATGCCCTTCTGCAGCCGCTCGGTGTTGGTCACGAAAAGATCATCCCCGACCAGCTGTATCTTTTCACCCAGCTCCCTGGTTAGGAATTGCCAACCGGCCCAATCGTCTTCAGCCAACCCGTCTTCCAGCGAAATGATGGGGTACTGGCGTACCCAACTCTCCCAGAAACGGGTCATTTCTTCGCTTGTTTTTTCGCTCTTGTCGCTTTTCTTGAAGACGTACTTGCCCTTCGCCTTATCGAAGAACTCGCTCGACGCCGGATCCAACGCAATGGCTATTTGTTCCCCCGCCTTGTATCCGGCCAGCTGAATGGCTTCGAGGATCACTTCAATGGCTTCCACATTGGATTTCAGTGACGGAGCAAAGCCGCCCTCGTCGCCCACCGCGGTGCTGTAGCCCTTCTTCTTCAATACGCCCTTCAGGTGGTGGAAGACCTCGACCCCCCAACGCAGGGCGTCGCCAAAGCTCTCCGCTCCCACCGGCATCACCATGAACTCCTGGAAGTCGACGTTGTTGTCGGCGTGCGCTCCGCCGTTGATGATGTTCATCATCGGGACAGGCAGCAATGAAGCATTGACCCCGCCGAGGTAGCGGTAGAGCGGGATCTGCAGCGCGTTGGCGGCGGCGCGGGAGCAGGCCATGGAAACGGCGAGGATGGCGTTTGCGCCTAATTTTCCCTTGTTCTCCGTGCCATCCAGGGCAATCATGGTGGCGTCGATCAGACGCTGGTTGGCTGCATCCATGCCGGCCAATTCGGGGGCAATCACGCTCTCCACATTTTCGACGGCTTCGAGCACTCCCTTGCCCAGGTAATGCGTTTTGTCGCCGTCGCGCAGTTCCACGGCCTCGTGCTCTCCGGTGGAGGCGCCGCTGGGTACAGCCGCCCGGCCCATGGATCCGCTCGCGAGAAGCACATCGGCTTCTACCGTGGGATTCCCTCGGGAATCCAGGATCTCGCGCGCGTGAATGGCAACAATCTCGGTCATATCACTCCTTGTAATGTGGTGTCGTAAACGATCTTTGAGGGGGACCCGGCGGTCGACGGCAATCGCTTTTCCGTCGGCCCCGGCAATCGTGTGTATGAAACTTCCCATCTTCGCGTCAGACCAAATTCTAACAAAGCCAGCAACAACTTCCGTGAAAGCGGGTTTGCACCATTGCATGTTACCCCCGTGGTTCTTTCCTTTTGTTGTTAAGGCTTCGGATGTAAGCTTGGACTAATCTGTAAGTGCAGTGTTACTACGCTTAAGTTTCAGGTTAGGGACAGCTATGAAAAAGACACGTTTTTCTTTGGCCGCCGCGGCCGCGCTCATTCTCGGTTCCCCGTTTCTCATGGCGCAAGCCAAGCCCAGTCCTTATGAAGGTGTCTCCACGCCGCCTTCGAGCGATGCGATCAGCACCACCGAGCAAGCGCCTGCGACTCCTCCGGCAGTCACTGCGCCGGCAACGGCAACGGCTCCAGCTGCGCAAAGCAATCCCGATGCCGGGATTATCGAAACCCCGCTGCCTGCCTCCAGCGAAGATTACGCGCCTCACCGCGCAGCGGCCCTGAAGGGCCGGACTTTTGATGCTCCGACAGACAATCAGGACGGCGGCATCGTCACCTATGTCCCCGGACCCGCGAATGCGTTGCCTGCGGGAACCGTGTTCAAGGTTCGCATGCTGCAGGATATCGACGCTGCGTCTACTTCGCCGAATACTCCTTTTAAGGGAACGGTCACCGAGGACGTGTTGCGCAACGGCAAAGTCATTGTCCCGGTCGGTTCTGAGTTGCACGGAAGGGTGGTCTTCGCCACCGCCGGGAATCGAATGAACGGGGGATCTGTGCTCCACCTCCGGCCCGATGAATTTGTTCTGCCGGATGGCACCCGCTACCATTTGCATGCCCAGGTGATTGATACCTTTGGCTCCGATACCAAGGCCAAGAGCGAGGGCAATATCGTGGCCAACGAGCACGGCAAACGCACGATTGCTGAAATGGGCATCGGCGCAGGTGGTGGAGCTGCCCTGGGTGCATTTGTCGGCGGTGGTGTGGGCGCCGTTGTGGGCACGGCTGTGGGCGCCGGTATTGTGACCGCGCACTGGCTGCGGACCAACTGGTCGGCGAATCTGCCGGCACAATCCACGGTGGTGTTCAGCTTGACCGATCCGATGTTTCTGAATCCGGCACAGGATCAGAAGACAGAGTTGGTGCCCCAGACTTTCTAAGCGAGGACCGAGAGAAACTGCAGATCCCTCCCCTCCGCTTCGCTCCGGTCGGGATGACAAAAAGGGGAGGGATCTGCAGTCTTCTCACCCCTAAGCGAGCTTCTCCGTAGGCACCCGCTCCAACAGTCTGCGCCAGGTTTTCTGGTTAACCCGGTGGCTCTTCTTCAAATCTTCAAGGATGCGTTCGAAGTCTGTGTGCCCATGCAGCCTGCTCCACGCCGGATTTTTTGAGAACCACGGATAGTTTTCGTTACCCAGATAAATCGCACGGCGCAACCAGTGCAGCGCCTCGCTCTCATCTCCTTCCACCGCAAAGTACGTCGCCAGGCGATAGGCCATCTCGCTGTCTGCTTCCGCGGCTGACAGTGAATCTTCTTCGATCAGCGAGGTGGCGCGCTCCCGCTCCCCTACCTGTACGTAGCACAAGGCCAGCGTAGGAAAAGCAATGCGCATGCTCTCATCATCATGAATCACCGCTTCCAGAATGCCGATAGCCTGTTGCATATCCCCCTGGCGCATTCTTTGGTACGCGACCGAGGTGCGCAACAAGGGGTGCCTGGGTTCCAGGGTCAGCCCCTTCTGCAGCTCTTCCTCCGCGAGCTCCAACTGATTCTGATACTGGTACACACGCGCGCGGTGGTTGTAAATGATGGGCGCATTAGAAGGATTCAGCTGCAGGGACCGGTTGAACTGCTGCAGAGCTTCCTCATACATTCCGTCCAGACGCAGGGTCTGGCCGGCCACCAGGTGCACGTTCCAATTGTTATCCGCGGTTGCCAACAGATGCTCGATACCATGGCGGGCGCTTTCCTTCTCGCCCCGCGACAGCAGCATGTAGACGCGATAAAGATTGGCCTCGATCGAGCCGGGATCGATTTCGAGCGCGCGGTCAAAGCTGCGCCGCGCTGCCAACAGATACAACTGGCCGCCTAATCCGTGGCGCACGTACTGCAGTTGGGTGATGCCCAGGCCGCTCCATCCCGGAGCGAACTGCGCATCGCGCGCGACCACGCTCTCGAACATCTCCCTCGCTTTGTCCAGATCGCTGCGGGCGCCGGACCGGGACATGAACGACGAGAGAAGTGCGCGGGCCTGGAGGTATTCTTCCGACAACTCCTCCGCCATCGGCGCGCTGCGGGTCGTTTCGCCGTTTTGCTGCAGCTTGCCCAGCCCCTGCAGGGTAGCGAACACCTCGTTGCAGATTTCCGTTTGCACGGCGATCAAGTCGAAGGAGGGTACGCTGATGGTGCCCCCGGCACGTACGCTCTGTCCCGCCACATCCAGTAGCTGCCAGTTCAAATCGAAGCCCTTTTCCGAGCGCATGAAGTTGCCCGCCAACACCCACTGCACGAGCAGCTTCTTGCCCACCGACAACGGATCCATTTGCTGCATGGGCACCGGCAACTGCATCAGCGAACTGGACGGCCGTACTACCAGTGAGGACATGCGGGCCAGGCGCGCGGCGATCGCATCCGCCAGGGCATAGCCATACAGCGGGGATTCGCCCGACTGTCCAAAGTTCTGGAACGGCAGCACAAGGATCGTGTTCTGTTTCTGCACATCGGCCGACTCGCGAAAGCGCTCCGCCAGCATGGAAAGAAAACCCGTAGCCCGTTGGGCTCGCTCGGCGGCCGGTACCTGCAGGTTGGTTGCCGTATCCCCGGGAAGGATGCCGGTTTCCAGTTGCATGGTCTTCATGATGGTTCGCAACGCTTCGCGCAGATCCGCGGCAGAAGAGTAGCGGCCGCTCGGCGTCTTCTGCAGGCAGGTAGCGACCACACTGGCAAGCTCGGGGGGTACCTGGGGGTTACACTCGGTTAACGGCTGAGGATCGGCGAACTGGATCGCGCGCACACTTTGAAACTCTTCCGCCTCTGGCCGCACGAATGGATGGCGGCCACTCAACAACTCATAGAGCGTGACACCCACGGCGAAAATATCGCTCTGCACGCTGGTCTGGCCGGTCACAAACTGCTCCGGCGCCATGTAGGCAATGGTACCCCCGTGCGCAGTGTAGGTCATGCGGGACTTGCGTTTGGAGACATCCTTGGCCCGCCCCGGCTTGGTCGGATCGAACTCCACCTCGGCGATGGAGATTCTCCTGGCTAAGCCGAAATCCAGAATCTTGACTACCCCGCCATCGGTCAGCATCACGTTTCCTGGTTTGAGATCGCGGTGAAATATCCCCAGCCGATGCGCTGCGCTCAAGCCGTCCGAAATCTGAATGCCCACGGACAGCCCCAGTTGCACACTTGCCGGACCGTTGGCGATGATCTTGTCCAGCGATTCACCCGGCACGTATTGCATAACGATGTAGGCTTCGTCTTCCAAATCTCCCACTTCGTAAATAGCGCAAACATTGGGGTGCTCGATGGCGGAGGCCAGCCGCGCCTCGCGCAGCACGGTGCTCCGCATCCGTTCGATGGACAATGCGCCGCGCTTCAAAATCTTCAACACTACCGGCCGCATGAGCAGGGTGTCGTTGGCCAGGTACACGACTCCGCTGCCGCCGGCCCCCAGCTTGCGAATTACTTCATAGTGCTCGATGAGTCGGCGCTTCATACTCTCCAGTCTATAATCGTTCCCATGTCCGATACCGGCAGCAGGAAGCGCAGCCGCCACTGGAACTGGCTTCTGATCCTTCCTGCCATCGGGCTTCTCTTTCCCGCGATCTACGCCCGCGCGACCCCCGCGCTCTTTGGCTTCCCATTTTTTTACTGGTACCAGTTTGCGTGGGTGTTTCTCACCGCCGCGATCACCGCCCTGGTCTATTTCCTGGCGAGCGAGTAATGGAGCTATAATTCTCCATAATTGGAGAGTCAGGATCCATGCCTAAATCGCGCCCCGGCACTCTCGCTTACCCCGAAACCCGCTACCCCACGGCTGTGTTGCCCGATCTTTCCCGTCTCGAGGAGCGTCGCCGCTTATCCGCGGCTGCACTGAAAGCCTTCTTCAATATCGTCCATCACTGGAAAGTTCGTGACGAAGATGCACGCGAGTTGTTGGGCGGCATCTCCAACGGAAGCTATTATCAGCACAAGAAGAACCCCCGCGCCCCGGGCAAAAGCCTGGACCAGGATAAGCTGCTGCGCATTTCGTACCTGATAGGGATCTTCAAGTCGCTCAACATTCTTTACAGCCAGCGGTTGGCCGACCAATGGATGCAGCTGCCCAACAGTAACCCTATCTTTGGCGGGCACTCCCCGCTCGATTACATCCTGCGCGCCGGCACGCCGGCTATGGACACACTGCGCCGGTTGCTCGATGCCCGCCGCGGCGGTTAGTGAATGGCCACTATCCCTGTATCCAACATCCGCCGCTTCGACACGCACCGCCTATTGCCGGCCAGATACTCTCCTAACTACGATTCCGTGCTCACGCGCATCGCCGATGACGAGGATCTGCCGCTTGTCTTTGAGCTCGACAACAAGACCAATGTCCGGCTGCAAGCCGAAGAGGGACTAAGCCCGGACATCAGCCAACAGGAACTTGTCTCTCATGTGCCCTACTACCACGTGATTAACGCCGCCTTCACCCACGCCAACCCGCTGGGGGCGCGCTTCTCCACCCCTCATCGGGGGGCCTGGTATGCCGCGTTTGAGCTGGCGACCGCCAAGGCTGAAGTGCTCTTTCACAAGAGCGTCGAATTTGCAGAGATTGACTGGAAGGAGCGGGAAGAAATTCAGTACGACGACTACCTGGCGGACTTCACGGCCTCATTCCACGACCTGCGCGGGATCGAGGACGACGCGCTCAGCCCTACCAGCTATGTACGATCGCAGCAACTGGCGATGGAGTTGATGGAGCTGGACTCGCTGGGCATCGTTTATCCCAGTGTCCGGCGGAAAGGCGGCACCTGCATCGCCTGTTTCCGTCCCAGCATTGTTGCGAATGTGCGCAAGAGCACACCTTACCGGCTCATTTGGACGCCGCTACGGGCACGAATGGTCCGGCAGGACAGTGCAACCCAGTGAGGAAGCGGTCACCGGACCGGACCAATGAATGTCATTCCGCCGCACGTCGTCGAGAGTGGAAGGCTTCCAGGTCTTTCCCCGGTCCACGCTAACCCAATGCAAAGCGGTGGTACTTTTCAGAAGCACTGCGGCATACGTCTCCTGGTCTGTGTTCGATCTCGGAGCCTGGCCGCTGCCAGGGACGGTGGTCAGTGCGGGTATGCCCAATAGCTCTACGGCCTTGCCATCCCATTGCTGCTTGATCTGATGCCAATGCTTTCCCTGATCTTCGGAGCGATAAAGGTCGCCATTGCCATCCAGGGACAGTTGGGACCCTCCCACCACCAGGTGGTAGACAGGCGAAAGTCCGCTGGGCAGCGCGGGATTGGAGGGGACTCCGGACGCTGGAGCCTGCGCCTGAGATAGACAGATAGTAGTTGAGGTGAGGACGCCAAGCGTCAGCAGGGCGACCTGTAAAGGGCGCACCCTCCGGAAAGGACTGAGCAGGGGGGTCATAGGTTGAGCTTACTGGCCAAATGAAAACCCGCAAATGCCCCTTCCGTGGCGGTGAAATGATGCCTTGAATCACACAAACGTAAGCTTCGGCCGCACCATGAGCAAGCTGCCGCCCACGTGACTAAGCCCAGTGTGCTCTGCTACTTGGATCCGGGTCTGGAGGCCGAAACCCTGATCCACAAAAAGCCCACGGGCGGCAGGATTATCTTCCCATACATTGGCGCTGATTTTGGCGAAACCTGCGGCCCTGGCCTGCTCGAAGGCCCACTCCATCAGCCGCTTCCCAATCCCCTGCCGCCGGTACGGTGGGCGAACTGCGATGCCGTTCACCAGGAAGCTCTCCCAATCTTGCGCCCGGTCGATGGGGTCGAGAATCTGCACCTTATCCTGAGGCAGGATGTCCTGCTCCTCTTCCCGGAGCCAGGCGGCCGGATAAGCATTGATCATCCCCACGACACCCTTGTCGTCGGCAACAAAGCAGTGGCGCCAGCTGAAGCCGCCGGTTTCCTGCTTCATGGTGCGTGCGATCAGGCCGGCCAGCATCTCTTTCGGCGCCATCTCTTCCAGCAGGAACTCATACAGGCCGTCCCCGGCCATGATCGATAACTCGGCCAGAGCATAGGCATCGGCAGGCTGCGCAGGGCGAAAGATCCAGACGGGATCGCGCATGCCTTCACCATACAGGGGTTTGATGTGCATACTGGAGGGATCATGGCCGTGGCAATGCTCCGTGGGGTCAACGTTGGGGGCCACCAGAAGATTAGTATGGCGGCGCTCAGAACTCTCTGCACCTCGCTGGGGCTGCGCGACGTGCAAACCTACATTCAGAGCGGCAACCTGCTTTTCCGCGATCACGGCGAGGATCCCGCGACGATGGCACGAAGGTTGGAGAAAGCGATCGAAGCCGGCTTCGGGTTTCGCCCCGCGGTGATCGTTCGCACAGCTTCCGAGTTGCGCAAGGTGATGGCAAAGAATCCCTTCGCTGGACGGGCAGGCGTTGAACCCAACCGCCTGCTGGTTGTTTTCATGGATAGTGCGCCAACGAAACAAGCCCGGGAGCAGCTACTGAGCCTGCCTTGCGAGCCGGAGGAACTGCGTATCAATGGACGCGAGGTGTACATCTACTATCCCCAGGGAATGGCTCACCCGAAGATTTCGCTGGTCAAAATTGAAAAGACGCTGCAATGCGCATCTACCGGCCGGAACTGGAACACTGTCAACAAGTTGCTGGCCATGGCGGAAGAGATCGAACGCTCGAAGTAAGTTTGCAGCGGGGGCAGGGATTCCGTGTTTCCATGACGGGCCCGCGGAGCTGCAGATCCCTCGGCTTCGCTCCGGGATGACAAAAAGGGGAGAGTGGTGGGGAGGGAGAGGACGGCTGCTAGAGGACGGGTTGTCAGTTGTCAAAGGACAGAGTGACTGTTAAAGGGCACCTCGGTTGTCAAAATGCGAAGTCAAAAAGTCACAGGCTCTCGGGATCTGCAGTTCCGCGGACCCGTCATGGAAGTGTTTTTCGGTGGTTGCATTAGACTGGAAGCGGCATGATACCTACCCTTGAATGGACCGCTGAGGGAGTCCGCTTCCTCGACCAGACCTGCTTACCGCTGGAAGAGACCTATGTGCTTGCCACCACCAGCGACCAGGTGGCAACCATTATCACTACCATGGTGGTGCGTGGCGCCCCGGCGATCGGCGTTGCCGCCGCGATGGGCGTTGCCTTGGGTGTCAGGAATAGCTCGGCCACGACGATTCCGGCACTCACCGGCGAGTTGGAATCCATTTCCAGGACACTGGCCGCGACCCGCCCCACAGCGGTCAATCTGTTCTGGGCTATCGAACGCATGCGCCGCCGTTTCTTCGCGCTTGCCGCTCAACCCGGCATCGCCATTGCCGCCATTCAGGATGGCCTGATTGCCGAAGCCCGCACCATGTACGACGAAGATATCGCGGCCTGCCGCACCATGGGCGCCTACGGCGCTCCCCTGATGCCGGCCTCCGGTGGAGTGCTGACCCACTGCAATGCGGGGGCACTTGCTTCCTGCGGGTACGGCATGGCTCTGGGTGTGATTCGTGCGGCCGTCGAACGAGGCCACCAGATCCACGTGTATGCCGACGAAACGCGCCCGTTCCTGCAGGGCGCCCGGCTTACCGCCTGGGAGATGATGCACGACGGCATACCGACCACGGTATTGTGCGACAACATGGCCGCCAGCCTCATGCGCCAGGGCAAAATTCAGGCAGTGATCGTCGGCTCCGACCGGGTCGCCGCCAATGGCGATGTGGCCAACAAGATTGGCACCTACGGGGTCGCCATCCTGGCCAAAGAGCACGGTATCCCGTTTTATGTCGCCTGCCCCTGGTCGACCATTGATATGGCGACCGCCAGCGGCGACGCCATCCCCATTGAACAGCGGGCCGCCATCGAGGTGACCCATCACGGCGGCAAGCAGATGACACCGCATGGCGTGGGAATCGAAAACCCGGCTTTCGATGTAACCCCAGCCAAGTATGTCACCGCCATCATTACCGAGCGCGGTATTCTCCGTGCGCCTTATGGAGAAGCACTGCGGGGGCTGGAACCGGCCACGGCCTCGGCGCGGTAAACCGGCTGAGTAAGGCGCAGGGTTCTTCGCCCCATGGTCTTGAGCGCACTGAACCTCCGCAATCGATCGCTCCCCCGGGGAATCACGCTGGTCCTCGGCAGCCTGGTTCTCGCCTTCATGCTGGCTGGGTTCCCGGATGATCGCCCTTCTCTCAAGCTGCTCATTCCGACGTTCGCCGCCGCGCTCGGCACCTGGGACACGATACGCTGCCTTCGCCATCGGTGGAGCTTCTATCACGGCGCAGTGGTAGTGCTGATTTACATGGACATCATGGCCCTGTGCATGATCCTGTTTCTGCTCTTGTATCCTTACGGCCGCTGGCTGTTATAGATCATTTCACCGCGTGCAAGTACAAAAGCATAAAGAGCGTGAGGAATGCCTCACGCTGACGTAGAATCTTCGGGCAGACCCGGCCAAGTAAAAATCCCTAATCAGGAGCACCCATGCTTAAAGGATTTCGCGATTTTATCCTGCGCGGCAACGTGGTCGATCTGGCCGTAGCCGTTGTGATCGGCGTCGCATTCTCGGCCATCGTGAATGCCCTGGTCGCCGATATTATCAACCCGTTGATTGCAGCCGTTGTGCACAAGCCGGATTTTTCTGCGCTTCTGCTCAACGTCAACGGCGGCATCATCAAGTACGGCGACTTTCTGAATGCGCTGATCTCCTTCCTGATCATCGCTGCGACCATTTATTTTCTGGTTGTCCTGCCGGTCAACACCTTGCTAAACAAATTTCGGCCCAAGGTGGTTGCGGCGCCTACCACCAAGCCTTGCCCGGAGTGCCTGAGCGATATCCCCATCGGCGCCAAGCGCTGCTCGCATTGCGCTCAGTTGGTGGCGTAGCCAGCCTAGTGAGGGACTGCTTCCAGAGGCGGCAGTCCCTTCGTATAAACTTTGATATCACCTTTTCATTCCCAAGACGGCTTTTGTGCTGCCTGCTGTTCCTCGCTCCGTTCCCTGCCGCGGCCCAGGTTGTTCCCTTTCCCGATCACGCATTGGGCTATCGCGACTTCAGCCGGCAGGCCAGGATCGATCAGGATTTCCTGGCAATTCCGGATCCCAAACTAGCTCAGGAAGAGCTTAAGACTCTTACCGCCGTTCCCCACGTGGCCGCCAGTAAAGAGGACTACGATACAGCCGTATATGTGGCCGGCAAGTTCAAAGCCGCGGGCCTCGACACCCAGATTGTTCCTTACAAAGCGTGGCTGAATCTTCCCCAGGAGGTTTTCCTCGAGGCCACCAACGCTGAGGGGAAGATTCTGATGACCGGACCTACTCGCGAGCATGTCGACACCGATGCGTATCAGGACGATCCGCGGGTGCTGCCTGCCTTCAACGGCTCTTCCCCGTCCTGCGATGTGACTGCCGAGGCTGTGTATGTGAATTACGGCCGGCCGGAAGATTTCAAGCGGCTGGAGGACCTGCACATCAGTGTTGCGGGCAAGATTGTTCTGGTTCGCTACGGCATGAACTTTCGCGGGGTCAAGGTGTACCTGGCACAGCAGCGGGGAGCAGCCGGAGTCATCATTTATTCCGATCCCGCGGATGACGGGTACTTTCAGGGGGACAAGTATCCGCACGGCCCATGGCGCCCGGATACCGGGGTGCAGCGCGGATCGGTGCAGTACATGTTCAAGTATCCGGGCGACGCCACCACGCCGGATGTTGCGTCCACACCGGGCTTGCCCGCGTCAAAGCGTTTGCCGCTCTCGCAGATAACCAGCCTGCCTACCATCCCGTCGATGCCGCTCTCGTACCACGATGCGGCGCCCATCCTGGAAAACCTGGGCGGCCCGGTGGCGCCGCGGGAATGGCAAGGGGCCTTGCCGTTCAGCTATCACGTGGGCGGCGGGGGCTTAACGAAGGTGCACATGCGCCTCAAGATGGATTACGCGCAACGCACCGTGTGGGACGTGATTGGCAAAGTCACCGGCAGCGAACTTCCGGATGAGTGGGTGGTCGCCGGGAATCATCGGGACGCGTGGGTCTATGGCGCTGTCGATCCCGCCAGTGGGACTACGGCCATGCTGGAAGCCGTCCACGGCATCGGCGGTCTGCTGGCGCAAGGATGGAAGCCCCGCCGCACTCTCTACTTTTGCAGCTGGGACGCGGAAGAAGAGGGCCTGATCGGTTCCACGGAGTGGGCGGAGGAACATGCCAAACAGCTGGCCCACGCGGCCGCGTACATCAACACCGATGCCGCCGTTTCCGGGGTTCACTTTGAGGCCTCTGCCGTGCCGTCCCTGAAGCAGTTCATTCGTGGGATCACCATGGAGGTGGCCAGCCCGAAAGGCGGTTCGGTCTATGACGAATGGAAAAAGGATCTGAGCGATGCTGCAGCGCGGCGGCACCCGAGCAAAGAGTTTAATGATGCGCCGACGGTTCCGCTGGTAGGTGGTGAGGTCCGCGTCGGAGATCTGGGCAGCGGCTCGGACTACACACCTTTTATTCAACACCTGGGCGTGCCTTCGACGGATATCGGCTCGACCGGCCCTTATGGGGTCTATCACTCGGTCTTCGACAATTATTCATGGTTCGTTATGAATGCGGATCCGACCTTCGTTTATGAGCAGCAAATGGCCCGGGTCTTTGGCCTGGAGGTGCTGCACATGGCGGATACCGATGTGCTGCCCTACGATTACGTCACTTATGCCCGGCAGATACAGGGTTATCTGTTGGGCGCCCAGGCGCGCGCCAGGGATGTGGGCATGGTGAGCGTGGACTTTGATGCTGCGTTGGGGGCGGCAAGCCGGTTTGCGGGCGAGGCCATGTCGGTCATGGCCAAACAGCTTGCAGCGAAAGGGGACAACACCGCGCTGAATACCTCTTTGCGGGCTGTGGAGAGTGATTTGCTATCGCCGGAGGGCCTTCCCGGGCGGAGCTGGTTCCGGCACACCATCTTTGCGCCGGGTGAGTACACAGGGTATGCCGCGGTGGTTGTCCCCGGGGTGAACGAGGCCATCGATGCGCGCGATCCGGTTCGCGCGCAAGCACAGATGGCGAATGTGACGGCTGCGCTGGTGAGGGCGACCGAGACTCTGGAAGAAGTGCAGTAAGGCGATCTCTACCCTCGGCTGGCTAGGGTCTCGGCTTGCAGGGTCACTAGTTCGGTCAGGTCTCTCTTTTCCAGGCCGTGGACTTCTTTGTTGAAGGCATCGACCTTGCTCGACCAGTTCATGGAGCAGAACTTGGGACCGCACATGGAGCAGAAGGCCGCTTCCTTGTAGTAATCGTCGGGCAGAGTCTCGTCGTGCATCGACCGCGCCGTTTCGGGGTCGAGGGCAAGCGCGAACTGCTTGTTCCAGTCGAAGGTGTAGCGGGCGTAGCTGATCGCGTCGTCCCGGTCCTGCGCTCCGGGCCGGTGCCTGGCGATGTCAGCCGCGTGGGCGGCAATCCGGTAGGCAATCATGCCGTCCTTTACATCCTTTTCGTTGGGCAGGCCAAGGTGCTCCTTAGGGGTGACGTAGCAGAGCATGGACGCACCATGCCAGCCGATCATCGCGGCGCCGATGGCGCTGGTGATGTGGTCGTACCCCGGAGCGAAATCGGTCACCAGGGGTCCCAGGGTGTAGAACGGGGCCCCATCGCAGAGCTCAACCTCTTTCGCTACCTGCTCCTGGATCTTGTCCAGGGGCACGTGACCGGGACCTTCAATCATTACCTGGACATCACTCTTCCAGGCGGTCCTGGTCAGCTCGCCTAAGGTCTTCAGCTCGGCAAACTGCGCTTCGTCGCTGGCGTCAGCGATGCAGCCGGGGCGTAGGCCGTCTCCCAGGGAGAAGCTCACATCGTACTTCGCCATCACCTTTACGATGCGGTCAAAGTGCTCATAGAGAAAGTTCTGGCGATGGTGGTGGGTCATCCATTGAGCCAGGATTGCGCCGCCGCGGCTGACGATGCCGGTGATCCGCTTGGCCACCATGGGTACGTACTGGATGAGCACGCCGGCGTGCACAGTAAAGTAATCCACCCCCTGCTGGGCCTGCTCCTCGATCACTTCCAGGTAGACATCGATGTTCAGGTCTTCGAGCTTCTTTACCCGGTTCAGCGCCTCGTAGATCGGCACCGTGCCGATGGGCACCGGGCTGTGGCGCAGGATGGCCTCGCGGATCTCGGGAATGCTGCCACCGGTGGAGAGGTCCATGACGGTGTCGGCGCCGAAGTTGACCGCCATGTGCAGCTTATCCAGCTCTTCGCGGATGTTGGAGGTGACCGCGGAATTGCCGATGTTGGCGTTGATCTTGCACCGGGTGGCGACCCCAATCCCCATGGGCTCCACCTCGGGGTGGTTAATGTTGGCAGGAATGATGAGCCGGCCGGCGGCGATCTCGTCGCGGATCAAGCCGACGGGGACCTTTTCCCGTTCAGCGACAAAGGCCATCTCTTCCGTGATTTGCCCCTTGCGCGCTAAGTGCATCTGGGACATGTTGTGATCGCCCGTACGTGCGGCTTCAAGTTTGCGCTTTACGATCCACTCAGCCCGCGGCTTCAAGATCTCGGCAGTGCCGTTTCCGTTGCTGCTCATTGTCGAATCGCCTCAGGGGAATTATACGTTTAGATGCCGCGCTTGACGGAAAGTGTCGCACGCTCCTACCCTTAGATAAGCAATGAAGATCCCTGGGCAGACATTTCGTATCGGCGCGGCCGCCGTGATCATTCTCGGCACCATCATTTATCTTGCGATCAGCGGCGTACAAGCGGACAAAAGCTACTACGTGACCATTGGCGAGTTGCAGGCCATGGGCAACAAGGCTTATACGCGCCATCTGCGTGTCGCCGGGGATGTGGCAGCCAATTCCATCGCGCGCAGCGGGACCAACGCCCAGTTTGTCCTGACCGAACAGGGTCACACGCTGCGGGTCAGCTATCAGGGGATTGAGCCCCCGCCCGATACTTTCAAGGATGGCTCCCAGGCCCTTGCCATGGGCACCTATGGCCGGGATGGCGTGTTCCATGCCACCGGGTTGCAAGCCAAGTGCGCCTCAAAATACGCAGCAGCCAAGCCGGCGCCCAACACGGCTTCTCTCAAATCTCCGGCAGCGACGGCCCCCAGGTAGAGCACGAGCCGCTGCGCTCTATACTCCAAGGGGATGGTTCTCGTTCAGCTCGATAACGTATCGCGCATGTTTGGCCGGTTCCCTGCCCTGCGCAAGGTTTCTTTCCGCTTCCTTGCCGGCCGTTGCTACGTTCTGCTGGGAGAAAATGGCGCCGGCAAGTCTACTTTGTTGCGCATCCTCGCGGGACTGCTGGAACCAACCCTGGGCACTGCGCAGATCTTCACCGAAGGCAAGGGGAGCGCGGGTAAACCGGAAACGATCGCAAGCCAACGAGCGCGCATCGGCTACATGAGCCACGCCCCGATGATCTATGACGAGCTAACCGCCGAAGAAAACCTGCGTTACTTTGCCGGGCTCTACCGTACCTGTTCCTGTCTTACTCCCTCTGAGGCGCTGCTTGCTGTAGGCCTCGACCCGACGCTGACCCGCCCGGTTGGACAATTCTCCCAGGGGATGCGCCAGCGCACTTCTCTGGCCCGGGTGTTGCTGCCGCAGCCCGAATTGCTGCTCCTCGACGAGCCATTTTCCAACATGGATGCCGCCAGCGCGGGCAAGATGGTGACTCTGCTGGGGCAGCTTCGCGCCGCGAACCGAACCGTGGTACTCACTACGCACCAGAGATCGCTCGCCGAACCCCTGGCTGATTGCTTTTTGACGATGGAGGCGGGACAGCTGATCTCCACGATTGAGGTGGCTGCGCGATGAAGACCAATGCGGCGCGGATTCTCGAAGGGCTGGGCATCGCTCACACGCTGCAGGAGTACGAGGTGGATCCTGAAGATCTCTCCGCCATTAACGTGGCGCGGAAGATCGGGCTGCCGGTGGAACAGGTATTCAAGACTCTGCTCACGATGATGGGCCCGGAACAATACGCGTTCGCGGTGATTCCCGGGGACGCGGAGCTGGATTTCAAAAAGTTGGCCCGCGCCGCTGGAGCACGCAAGGCAGAGATGGTTTCGCTCAAGGATGTGCAGCCGCTCACCGGCTATATCCGCGGAGGGGTCACGGTCTTCGGCGCTAAAAAAGATTTCCCCGTGTTTGCGGATGAGACGATCGAGCTGTTCGATTGGATATCTGTCTCGGCGGGACATCGCGGTGTTCAAGTGCTGCTTGCACCCGCGGATTATGTGCGTGCTGCGCAGGCCACAGTCGCCGGCTTGACTAAAGATCAGGCGCGCCTGTGAGCTATCTGCTGATTCACTTGGCGAAAGACCTGCGCCTGGAATGGCGATCGAAGGACGCCATCAATGGCATGCTTTTCTTTGCCTTGATGGTGGTGGTGCTTTTCAGTTTGGCGTTTGACCCTACGACGGCTATTTCGCGGCAGATCGCCGGCGGGATTCTGTGCGTTGCTACTTTGTTCGCTGCGGTGACCGCGCTGAACCAGGCGTGGACGCGTGAACTGCGGCACCAGGTGCTGGACGCACAACGCATGGCGCCGGCGCCCGCGTCCTCGCTGTTTCTGGCTAAGGTGATTGCCAACTTTATCTTCGTGACCCTGGTACAGATCGTTCTGGCTCCCTTGTTTGCCATCTTCTACAATCTCCATCCGCTGGGAGAGACGTGGCTGCTGGTTCTCGTTCTGCCGCTAGGCACCTGGGCGTTGGTGGTGAACGGAACCTTCTTTGCGGCGCTGTCGGTGCGCACGCGCAATCGCGAACTGCTGCTGCCTCTGCTGCTTTTTCCTATTTTTATTCCGGCACTCCTGGGCATGGTCGAGGCCACGACATCGATTTTGTTGGGTGATTCCGAACCCGGACTTTGGATCAAGCTTCTGGCTGGATATGACATCATTTTCACAACCGTGGGCCTGCTGCTGTTTGCGACAATCCTCCATGCGGAATGAAATTGTCCTCTCGTATGCCAACTCCCCCTGTCGCCCTTCCCGATGGTTATGCATCTGGACTAGAGTGGTTGCGTCCGGTGGAGGCACTTATGGCGGGACACAAAGAGTTGACACTTTCTTGCTTACTGCTCTGCTGTCTGACGGGGTCCGCGAAGGACAAGAAAAAGGACTTATTGCCGGCGGACGTTCTTCAGGCGCATACGGTATTCGTAATGATCGATCCCGACGCTGGAATAGCCGTTGAACATCCCAACGCAAACCGTGTGGCTCGCGAGGACGTGGAAAAGGCATTGCTGAAGTGGGACCGGTATTCGCTGTTGCTGGACCCGTCGGGCGCCGATCTCATTATTACCGTCAGGAAAGGTAGCGGAAGGCTGGCCCAACCTACGCTTGGCGGCGTCCCTGCTAATAACGACCCGGTGGTAATCGAGCCCACCGATTCTGGAGGCCGGGTTGGCACCCAGGGGGGACATGGAGTCGGCCCTTTGAATCCTCAATCAGTGGACCCTCGCCCTCAGGTTGAGGTTGGGGAGTCACAGGACATGTTTGTGGTGTATCGCGGGAACAAGGAAAATCCGTCCAATTCCCCGCTCGACGCTCGCCCAGTTTGGCGATATAGCGCTACCGACGCGCTCGCCTCTCCGGAGGTTCCGGCGGTCGCTGTGTTCCGCAACCTGATTTCGAAGTCGGAGAAGGCGCTGAACAAAACTCCCTAAACCGCCTCGTTCTTCTCAATTCCTTCCATCCCAACCAGCCAATCGGGGCCGAGGCGGGGGTGTCTCCAAACGACGGAGGACTGGCGTGCTCCACAGATGAGCCGATAAGTCCGGCATAAGACCAAAGAGTCTCTGGCCCAAGGATAGTGGTCCGCACGGTTGGCGATCCAGGCAGCTGAAGCAGAATGTCTCGTTTTGCTACAACTCTGCGCCGCACAACAGTGGCAGGGGATCCTGATGGACGCGTTTGTGCGGGGTGTACGGTGAACAGCGCGAGGCCGGTTGTGGCTCGCAGTCTCTTCGTGGCGGGCACGATCCTGGTGGCCGCTCACGTGACTCTACTTGTCCTTGATCCGCGTGCGTTGTTCGCGTCTAACCTGTTCCTTCTTCTGTATCCCCTTCTGGGGGTTACGTCGTGCCTGCTTGGCGCTTACAACGAATCTCCAGAGGTCAAGCCCCTGTGGCTCTTATTCGGGTGCGGTCTGCTGATCGCAGCGGTCGGTGAGCTTGGTTTGACTTACAACGACTACGGGAACCATATACACACTCAGACCCGGGCTCTCAACTCCGACTTCTTCTTTTTTGCGTACGCAATTCCTGTCATGCTGGCTATCTGCTCCCGAAATACGGGCGCCGGCCTGAAGAGTTTCGCATGGCTCGATGGGGCTCAAGCGCTCATCGCAGCGATGCTCGCATACTTGCAGCTCTTCTCCGTATTGCCCCCGCGTGCCCGTCCCGAGGCGATCTCCTCGACGAATCTCCTGTATTTGAACAATGCGGAGAATTTGATTCTGGTCGGAGCTGTGACCTTGCGCTTCTTTACCCACCCGAGCCCGGCAAGAAGACGCTTTTATCTGACCCTCTCCCGATATCTGTGGGTCAATGGGATAGTAGCTCTTATCGTGGGCTACGTCGGCCTGAAGCACGGCTGGCATAACGGAGTGCAAGACGCCGGATGGGGGATCCCTTACCTCGCTCTCATGGGCTCTATTACCTTGCAACACAAGACCCCTTTGGACAAGAGTGAACGGAGCAGCGGCCAGCGGACCGCAGGACTCTTGATTGACAACCTCAGCCCGGTATTATTCACGCTAGCTATCACACTTATGGGAGTTGAAATTGCGGCAGAGCACCCATGGTTGGGTTTTGTCTGCATTTCGGCGGCGATTGCAATCTATGGAGTACGGGCAGCGATATTGCAAGTGAGGTATGCCAGGTCGCAAGAGGAGTTGACCAAGGCGATCATTACGGCGGAGCAGGCGAGCCGCGCCAAAAGTCAATTCCTGGCAAACATGAGCCATGAAATAAGGACGCCTATGAACGGCATTCTCGGCATGACAGAGCTTGCGCTCAGCACAAATTTGACTGAAGAGCAGCGCGAGTTTTTGCTGACGGTGAAGTCCTCAGCAGATCGCCTGTTGACCATCATTAATGAAATTCTCGACTACTCGAAGACGGAAGCAGGCAAAACCGTTCTGGAGTCGGTTGCCTTTCACTTACCGAGCGTGGTCAGGGATGCGATGAGGAGCCTCGCCGTCCTTGCCAGACAAAAGGGCCTGGAACTGGCCGTGCACATTGCGCCGGATGTGCCGGCTGACCTGACGGGCGATCCGATTCGTCTTGGCCAGGTCCTGATCAATCTGGTGGGGAATGCAATCAAGTTCACAGAGCAAGGAAAGATCCGCGCGGATGTATCTGTGGAATCGGTGACGCACGACCGTGCTTGTCTGCAGTTCTCCGTCACCGACACCGGGATCGGAATCGCACTGGAGCAGCAGGAAGGGCTTTTTCAGGAGTTTCAGCAAGCCCACACTTCGGGCCGCCGGCTCTACGGTGGTACCGGACTGGGACTGGCCGTGTCCAAGAGCATTGTGACTTTGATGGGCGGCACGATCGGCCTGAAGAGCGCGCCCGGGGAGGGCACAACCATAACCTTCGTTGCTTGCTTTCATCTGTCACCCGTGCCGCAGTCAGGGCCGCTCATCCCCAGTAAAGAAGATTTGCAGGACAGCGGTGAGAATGGAAAGCCCGCAAGTACGGTCACTCGACCAGCCGCCGGGATTCGCGCTCCCTCACGGTCACTCAGGATCCTCCTGGCCGAAGATAACCTGGTGAATCAAAGAGTCGCAATGAGTATGCTGGGCAAGATGGGACATGGGATCACGCTGGCAACGAATGGTCTGGAAGCGGTTGAGCAATGGAGGCAAGGTGATTTCGATCTGATTTTCATGGATGTGCAGATGCCCGAAATGACCGGTCTGCAGGCCGCCATGCAGATCCGCATGGAAGAAGCGGCAGGTGCTCACATACCCATTGTGGCGATGACAGCATCTGCGATGAGCGAGGAACGGGACCGGTGTCTGGCGGCCGGAATGGATGGATTTATTTCCAAACCGGTGAGTTACCAGGTGATCGAAGATACGATCACGGCTACGTTTTCGCATAGAAAATAGGTTCCTGGTGGACCGCGCTGGATGACGGATGATGCCCAAAACCAAACAGCGCAAGGTTCTCATGTTACCGGCCCACCAGTTGTGCGTGGAATGGCGAATAGCGGGCTCCTTCGATCTTGACCGTAGAAGAGGCGTCTTCGAGGGCACGCACGTCGTGCCCTACGCAAACGATAGAGGGGGACCCGGGCTCCGTGCAAGCCGTTGCAGGGTCACGTGGCGTGTGAGAAGCAAAAACATTTCTACGAAAGGTCCGTAGAACTGCAGGTCCCTCGGCTTCCCCGGGATGACGAAGGGGGAGAGTGCACCTCCCATCTGAGATTGGTTGCTGGTGGAGTGAAACTGCAGATCCCTCGGCTACCCCGGATTTCCTGTTCAGAGTTGTGGCTTCGGTCGACTGCATGTGGTTCTCTTGGAAGAGAACCACATAAGTGCTCGCCGGTGAGAGCGGTGAAGTAGGAAATCCGGGTACGCTCGGGATGACAAAAAGGGGAGGGTTGTTGTGAGGGAGAGGGCGGTTGCCAAAAGACACGGTGGCTGTCAGTCGTTAAAGGTAAACCCTTTCCTTGTTCCGCCAGGTTCATGAG
>JBAVQC010000143.1:0-3719 GCA_049693715.1 Acidobacteriaceae bacterium
GTTTGACATATACTAACGTATATGTCAAACCTCTAGGAGGCATCATGCGGCGTACAGCCAAACTTTTTATGAATAACCGGAGCCAGGCAGTCCGGCTTCCCAAAGAGTTCCAGTTCACAACCTCCGAAGTTTTCATCCGCCGACAAGGGGACGAGGTCGTGCTGTCCCCGCGTCCGGCCGATTGGTCGGCCTATCTAAGTTCAGGTGCTGTTGCCTCCGACGAGTTTATGGAAGGCATCGAGGACCTCCCCATGCAGGAGCGAACCCTCTGATGCCCGTCTATATGCTGGATACCGATATTTCGTCGGACATCATGAAGCGTTCTCATGACGCGGTACTCCAACGGCTTAGGGTGACCCCGGTCACAGATGTCTGTATCTCGGTCATCACAAAAGCCGAACTGATGTTCGGAGTCGAACTCTCCCCGAAAAAGCATCAGGACCAAGCGGCGCTCGATGAGTTCTTGCGCTATGTGGAGGCGTTGGACTTTCCGGACGAAGCGGCCTTTCACTATGCCCAGATTCGCTCCCACTTGAAACTGGGTGGCAACATGATCGGGGCTAACGACTTGTTTATCGCGGCGCACGCGCGCGCCCTGGGATTTACGATCGTCACAAACAACACGCGAGAGTTCAGCAGGATCCCGAATCTGAAGATCGAGAACTGGTCTCAGCCAACCAGTTGACTACGGAAATGCGCAAGCCCTATTGACGGATTTCGAATACCCCCAAACCTGAATCTAAGCGCACGCTGGGCGCGACCCTAAACTGACCCCACGACTTAGTTCGCTTTGAAAACCTGGGGACGTTCACCACGTTAACCTGGTCGGCGCGGGGTCCCACCCGTAGCGTCTCTTCCGCGCCCAGTCTGAAATGTGATATCGCACACAAAGCTTTATGGCCTGGAAATTCGAACCGAGGCGGAAGAGGGTACAAACGGGTCTCTGAGGAATCTGTAAACGTGGTCAACGTCCCCGGGTTTCTCCCGCAGGGACGGCCTCTAGAAAGTTGATCCGTCCTGCGGGTTCCGGATCGTACCGCCGTTGCACAAAGTGCGATCATGGACTGCAACGATCACGTTCGGGGGGGACGCAGCCCGTGCAGGCTATACTCCAGGATCTCCGCTATTCGGCCCGGCAACTTGTCCACAACCCGGACTTCACCTTCACGGCGGTGATTTCCCTGGCCCTCGGCATCGGCGCAACCACTGCGGTTTTCAGCGTAGTCTATGCAGCTCTGATGAATCCGTACCCCTACCCCGCGGCGAATCGCATCGTCAGGCTTACAGTGCAGAACCAGGCCGGCGAAGACCGAGGGATCAGCCTCAACGGCCCGCAGATTCAGCAATTGCGCCAGTCGCCTGCAATCGAGAGCCTCGTTGCGATGGATGAATGGTCGCTCACTCTCACCGGCCATGAACTCCCCGAAGATGTAGAGGCAATTTACCTCACTTCCAACGGTTTCAATTTCCTCGGCGTGCCTCCGCTGCTCGGCCGCGGCCTGCTGCCCTCCGACGCCAAAGACGGAGAAGATGCCCAACCCGTTGTCGTGCTCGGATATAAATTCTGGCGCACCCATTTCAATGCCGACCCAGCGGTGCTGGGCAAAACCCTGCAACTCGACCGGAAGAACTACCGCATCGTGGGTGTAACCGCGCCGCGATTCACCTGGTACAGCGCGGACGTCTACCTTCCGCTGAAACTCACCCGGGATCCGGTGCCGATCTATATCGTGAACTTCCGCCTTCCGCCGGGCGAATCCCACGAGACAGCCAATGCCGCTCTGCAGCCCATCATGGAGCAGCTCGCCAAAGACACGCCCAAGCACTTCCCTGAGCACTTTCGGGTCCACGTCCAGGGACTCAATGACTGGGTCGTGAAGCAAATCGGAGACACGCTGTACCTGCTGCTCGGTGGAGTTGCACTGCTGTTGGCCATCGGATGCGGGAATGTTTCCATTTTGCTGTTGGCCCGAGGCATCATTCGCCGGCATGAACTGGCGGTACGCGCCGCCATTGGCGCCAGCCGTGGACGGATTGTTCGCCAATTGCTCACCGAGTCGCTGCTGCTGGCCGCTACCGGCGCCGTGCTGGGCGTAGCAGCAGCCTACGGCCTGCTCGCGGGGATCCGCGTGCTGCTCCCGCGCTACGCCTTTGCGCCGGAAGTCGTCATCGGCATCAACATTCCGGTGCTCTTCTTCAGCATCGGCGTGGCCCTGCTCACCGGTATCCTGTTTGGCCTCTGGCCGGCGCTACAGCTCTCGCGTCCCCAGGTCGGCCAAATGATGCAATCGACCGCCCACAAAGTGGCGGGCAGCGTGCAGGGCCGTAGGACTCACAGTACGTTGATCGCCGGACAGATAGCGCTGACTATCCTGCTATTGGCGGCAGCGGGCGCCTCGATGGAGGGATTCGCACGGCTGACCCGCACTCCACTCGGCTATGACCCGCATCATGTAATGCCGTTGTTTATCCCGCTCCATACAAACTCCTATGCCACCTGGGCGGCTCGATCCGCCTATTTTGAACAACTGCGGGCCAGGATCGCAGAGACGCCCGGCGTAACTGCGGCGGCGATCTCGGCCAACGCCACTCCGCCCAGGAACGGCTGGAACACGCGCTTTGAAATTCTCGGCCGCCCGGCGCTCGAGCAGCAGACGGCCCTCATTAATTATGTAAGTCCGAATTACTTCCCAACTTTGCGCATCCCGCTTCTGCAAGGCCGTTTATGGAGCGAAACGGAAAACCGCAATGGCGCTCATGTCGCCGTTATAAATCAGACACTGGCGCGGCTCTACTTCCCCAACGGCGATGCCATCGGTCATTCCCTCAAGGTCCCCGGTATCGAAAATCGACCTCCCATTGTGTTGTCCTCGTCCGGCATCGAGGACTCCTGGCTACAGATCGTCGGCATCGCGACAGACAACCGCGACGCAGGCTTGCGGGAGCCGGTCAAACCGGCAGCATTCTTGCCCTGGACGCTATCGATGCGCGAGTACACGCAAATTCTCGTGCGCACTGAGAGACCACCTTTGGCGCTGCTCCACACCGTCAGAGCGCAGTTGGCCTCAGTCAATGCCGATCAGCAAACAGGCCGGGAAGTCGAAGACCTGGAGCAGTGGCTCCAGGACGAGCCCGAGTGGCAGCAGGGTAATCTCATCTCCTGGATCTTTGGTGCGTTCTCCGTGCTCGCGCTGGTCCTGGCCTCGATAGGACTATACAGCGTAGTGTCCTACGCCGTGACCCAGCGAACCCAGGAGTTTGGCATCCGCATGGCGCTGGGCGCGCAACGAGGGCATGTGCTGCGCATTGTCTTCGTCTCGATGCTGGCCAGCGTGGCCGGTGGAGTCCTGGCCGGCCTGGGTCTGACTCTGGCTCTGAGCCGGGTACTTGCCTCGTGGGCACAAGGCAGCTCGCGCGACCCGCTTGTACTGCTGTCCGCGACTCTCTTGCTGCTCCTGGTAGCGGTGATTGCTTGTGTGGTACCGGCGCGTCGGGCTGCGCAAGTAGAGCCGATGACAGCATTGCGCAGTGAGTAGCAGGGATCTGTAAAGATAACCGAATCGCTGCCGGCAGTGAGATTTCCATCCGTAACGAATGACGAGTGCCCCATATCTGCCCGGTTTTGGCAGATGTGGGATTCCATGGCTGTCCGCCGATCACTCTCCACCAGGCACAAATCTTGAGGTCCATGGCTATCGACGCCCTGCAAAGTCAAGGGT
>JBAVQC010000144.1:0-6116 GCA_049693715.1 Acidobacteriaceae bacterium
GTGCGCCTTTCTTTTAAGGAAAGGCGCATGAAGTTCGCCAACGCCACCAACATCAACAGGAAATCCGGGGTAGCCGAGGGATCTGCAGTTTCACTCCACCAGCAACTAATCTCAGATGGGAGGTGCACTCTCCCCCTTTGTCATCCGCGAGCGAAGCCGAGGGATCTGCGGTTCTACGGACCTTTCCTGGAAGCGCTTCCACGGAAGGGGTAGGGGGAATTCCGTAGCCGTTGATATGATGGGAAGATGCAGGTTTTGGTGTATTCCGCTCCGTGGTGCCGCGATTGCCGCGAGGCCAAACGCTTCCTCGAGAAGCATTCGATTGCTTATACCGAGATTGACATCGAAACCAGCCCCGGCGCCGCGGAGGAAGTGATCCGGCACGTAGGGAAACGGGCCATTCCCCAGTTCGTCGTCGATGGCAAATGGATACAGCCTTACCGTCCAGGCCGCGGATTTCTCCACCAGGAAATGGCAGAGTTTTTTCGCGTCGGCAACACCAACCAGCCGCTGGGTTAAGAGACCGAGTCTACTTCGCCATCCGGTGGCCCGGGATCATTCAGGATGCTTCGGGCGTCGACTTCGTCAGCCGGGCTCACTTGCAGCTGCAACCCACCAAGTCCAGTGCCGTAAAGCATGGCGGTGTTTTCTCCCACCAGAAAGCTTGTAATCCCCGCAGAGTCCAGCCGGGTCTTGGCAAGATCTGCCTCCAATGCATCGCGATACCGTTCAATTGTGACCAGTTCCGGTTGTTGTTCCATCCGTCCCTCCAAGTCTGTGAGATGCAGCAACGATAGAATAGTTCGTTGGGCCTTTGCCCGTACTGGAGGCTTTGGTTGATCGCTCGTTATACCCGCCCGGCCATGGGCCGGATCTGGAATGAAGAAAATAAATACCGCATGTGGCTGGACGTCGAAGCCACCGCATCCGAGGTCCTGGCCGACGCTGGGATCGTGCCGCCCTCGGCGGCCCGTGCTATCCGCGCCTACGGAGAAGTAGACGTTGCCCGTATTCAGGAGATCGAGGCGGAGGTAAAACACGACGTCATCGCCTTCACCACGGCGATGGCGGAAAAAATCGGCCCGGAATCGCGATGGCTGCACTACGGGCTCACGTCGAATGACGTGGTCGACACGGCGCAAGCGCTGCAGATCAAAGCGGCCTCGGAGATCATCCGCGAGGACATTCTGGCCCTGGCCGCGATTCTCAGGCGGCGAGCCCTGGAGTTCAAATACACGCCCACCATCGGCCGCACCCACGGCATCCATGCCGAACCCACCACCTTCGGGCTCAAACTGCTGAATTGGTACGCGGAAATCATGCGCGGCCTGGTGCGCTTCGATGCCAGCGCCGAGGACATGCGGGTGGGTAAGCTATCGGGCGCGGTGGGAACATTTGGCCATCTGAAGCCGGAGCATGAAGCTGCCATTTGCGCCAGGCTGGGACTGCGCGCGGACCCCATCGCCACCCAGGTGATCCAGCGCGACCGGCACGCGGCTTACATTGCTACCCTCGCCGTGCTGGCTTCCACGCTGGATAAGATTGCGGTCGAGATACGCCATCTGCAGCGTACGGAAGTACGCGAGGCGGAGGAGTTTTTCTCCGAGAAGCAGAAGGGTTCCTCGTCGATGCCGCACAAACGGAACCCCATCACTTCCGAGCAGATCAGCGGTCTGGCTCGGGTCATTCGCGGCAATACGCAGGCCGCGCTTGAAAACGTGCCGCTGTGGCATGAGCGGGACATCTCCCACTCGTCAGTGGAGAGGATCATCTTCCCCGATTCCACCATCCTCACCGACTACCTGCTGGCGAAGACCACCTCCCTGATGGAGAAGCTTCTCGTTTATCCGCAGCGCATGCTCAAGAACCTGGAGAGCACGGGCGGCCTTATCTTCTCCGGCCAGCTGTTGCTCGATCTGACCGAAGCCGGCATGTCGCGCGAGGAGGCTTACGGCCTGGTGCAAAGCCATGCACTGAGTGCCTGGAAAGAAGACCTGGTGTTTCGCGAACTGGTGGAAAAGGATGCGGCGATCCGGAGCCGGCTTCCCGACGAGCGGTTAAAAGAGACGTTTCAGTTCGAGCGGCAGTTGGCGAACGTGGACGCAATCTTTGATCGGGTTCTGGCGTGAATCTGACGGTTGCGATCACCGGCGCCAGCGGATCCATCTTCGGTCAGCACCTGCTCCGTGCGCTGGAGCGCGACTCGCGGGTCACTCACGTCAATTTCATCGCGTCAGAAAACTCGCTCAGAGTCATCGCCGAGGAACTGCATTTGGGCGGCCGGAGCGAATTGATTGTAAAACTGTTGGGTAAGCCGTCCGCCAAGGTGCAGCAGCTCAGCGAGAGCGATATTGGCGCCGGTCCAGCGAGCGGGAGCTATCCCTCGGCCGGCATGATCGTCCTCCCCTGCAGCATGGGTACGCTCGCGGGCATCGCTCATGGACTCGCTTCGAACCTGATTGAACGGGCGGCCGACGTGAGCCTCAAAGAGCGGCGCCCGCTGATTCTGTGCGTTCGTGAAACGCCCTTCAACAAGATCCATTTGCGCAACATGAGCCTGGCCGCCGACGCCGGGGCGGTGATTTTTCCCGTCATTCCTACGTTCTACAACCGTCCGATGGATGCAGCCGAGATGGCGGAGCAGTTCGTCTGCCGGGTGCTCGCACACATCGGGTTACCACAAGCGGATGCGTATGTCTGGAAGGGTGAAACGCTGCCCGGTCCCCCGGCGGATCACTGACCGGGAAATACGCTTTCGTTGACCTCGGTAGCAGGGATCTGGCGAACGATCGCCATCCGCGCCGGCTGGGCGTTGAGGAAATCCAGCACGCTGGGGGCAACCTGGGAGACGCACTGCCCGGGGGCCAGATGCCCGCAGTTGGCGTAGACGTCGAGTTCCGACTGCAGTATCTCGGCGTGCAGCCGGTAGCCGACGGAAAGCGGAATTAACCTGTCCTGGTCGCCCCAACCGATCAGCACCGGCATCGTGAGCGCACCCAATTTGCCATCTACCAGATCTTTTCCGGTCATCATGGAGTCGACACTGCGACGGACGACCCACCCGATGTCATCGCCCCGGCGCAGCATGGCCATGGCCAGAAATTCCGGCAAAGGGTGGGGATGGGGAACGAGCAACTCCTGCAACTGCGCCAAGTCGTTCGGCGACTCGGGTTGAAACAGGGCGGGATCGAAGCCCAGCGTGAAGCGCAGGCCCGCACTATCCAGCAGCACCAACCGCCGGATACGCTGGGGTTGTTGCAAGGCGACCTGCAAGGAAATCCACCCACCCATGGACCAGCCTGCCAGGTCCACCTGCTGCAGGTGCTGGCTATCGAGAAAGCCCTCAACCATCGCAGCCTGCTGGGAGATGGAGTAATCGGCATCCCCGGGCTGCGCGGAACGCCCGTAACCCAACAAATCCACGGCGTATACGCGATGGCCGCCGGCGATCAGCCGGGGTATCAGGTTTGCCCAATCCGCGGCGCGGCTGCCCAGACCGTGCACCAGCACCAAGGGCCGGCCCGTGCCACCTACCAGGTAATGCATTTTGTAACCACGGACGGTGACAAATTCGCTGTGCACGCCGTGCAACCGCAGCTTTGCGTCGACCTGCTGGTCGACCAGCCACAGCGGATTTCGCCACGCCAGGATGCCAAACCCCAGCCCCACCAGCAGTAGAACAAAACCGAAAACCAGGCCGACTCTGCGGGTAGAGCCCACCGCGCCGCTTGCCTTCTCTCCAACCCTCATGCGCTTCCTCACTTCATCAGCCCAGCCGAGATGCTTTTTCAATCACCGCCAGGGTCACCGGCGCTAACCGATAGCCGTTTTGCAATTGGTTCTGTTCGACCCATCGCACTTCTTCCGCGTCAGTACCAGGAAATAGGGCGCCCCCGGTGACGTGGCATACAAAATCGATCAGGACATAGTGGTAGCGAACCCGTCCCGAGGTCTCGTCCGGGATGATCCGGTCCAGGATCTCGATAATGCCGCCCGGAGCAACGATCAGCCCGGTCTCTTCCAACACTTCGCGGACTACGCCCTGCTGCAACGTTTCCCCCAGCTCGAGGGCGCCCCCGGGGAGTGACCACTCCCCCTTGAGCGGCTCCTGGCCCCGGCGCACCAGCAGTACTTTCGTACCGTCGATCACCACGGCGCCTACGCCAACGACGGGCGCCTCTGGATACTCTCGACGCACAGCAACGCTCCTGCTAAGGGCTTACGCCCTGTAGGCTGGTCCTTTTAAACTGGCGGAGGGAAGTTTGTTACAGCCCGATTAATATTACTCCGAAAACCGGATCGGTTTGCCATATTCTTCGGCAAAAACAGTGCGCGCGATATTAAAGCGGTCGCCGTAAAATTTGTCCGAGCCTTTCAAGTGCCCGAGGCCTAACAGCGCCACGACGAAGTAGCTGAGAGGCAGTTTGAGTACCTCACGCACCTTCTCCTCTTCAAAGCCTTCCATGGGCGCCGTGTCGTAGCCCAGGACCTCAGCCATCAGCAA
Organism: Acidobacteriaceae bacterium; assembly: GCA_049693715.1. Classification (GTDB taxonomy): domain Bacteria; phylum Acidobacteriota; class Terriglobia; order Terriglobales; family Acidobacteriaceae; genus PALSA-350. The sequence goes on from JBAVQC010000144.1 coordinate 4,505, forward strand.
CATATGGGTAAAGGCCAGCATCACGTGACGATTGAGCCAGAGAGCCATGTTGGGGTGATTGGATAGATAGTTGGGGATGGTGGTTTTCGCTTGCTCCGCATAGTTTTCCGGCATACCGCCCAACCGGCCCAGGCGCAGCATTTCGTCCAGGTCACCGCTTCGCCATCCATCTGCGTCGCCGCAAGCCACAATCATGACCGAAGCCTCTTCTACTTTGGCTTGGTTGAAGCTGGCTGCGCGCAGTTTCTTTTTCTGTTCCGGACTGCGCACGACGATGAAGCGCCACGGCTGCAGATTGTAGCCACTGGGCGCCTGCAACCCGGCCTGCAGAATTTTCCGCAGATCGGCATCGGGGATTGGGCTTTCGTCGAAACTGGGCGATGCCCTTCTCTCCGCAATTGCCCGGGATAGCGTCTTCTCGGTTTCGTAGGACATCAGTGAATCTCGCTCATTGCCAGCTCATTGCCATAGGGACTTTGGCCAGGAGCATCGGCAAAGACCCACAGGCCGTGAAAACTGTCCCGAAGCTCAGGATGGGCTGCGAGCGTAGCCTTCATCAGTTCCAGGTTCCGTGCGCGGGCGGCGACCGGATCGGCGGTATCGGTCGCGGTATAGTGTATGACCAGATCCAGGCCGCCCAGGGAGCCATCGGTGTGTAACTCGTTCACCGAGTAGGCCTGGGTGCCGGCTTTGATCTCCATGGGTTGGGCTCCGGGTAGACCGTCGGGCCGGGCGGCGGTGGCCTCCTGATTCAATTTATCCAGGTTAGCGCTGGTCATGAAATCCGCAGGAGTGGCCAGGTAGGCAGCAGTGGTGTAATAAAAGTAGGCGTTCCATTTCTGCCCTTTCTGGTTAAACGCGCGCGCCTTGGTCCAGTACCAGACGCTGTCGTGTCCATCCATCAGGAGTGGTTTGACGAACAGGCCGGCGAGCTCCCAATCGCTATTCTTTTGCAACAGGAACGCCATCTGCTGGGGCTGCTTTACCCCGGTAGCGTGCACCAGGGTTAGGGCATATTTGCCCTGAGGAAGCTGTGGAATGGTTACGTCGACATGGACCGGGGAATTCGCGACCCCGCAATAGAACACCGTGTCTTCCGCCGCCGCCTTTAAATCGGAAGCATCCAAGCCATAGAGTGCGTCTATGGTGACGGTGGCGCCGGCCATGAGTGGCGCGGTCCGCTCGATGGTGTTTGCGATGGGGTCAAACTGACCTTTTACTTTGGGAATGGTCAGTGCCTGCACCGCTGAAATACTCCCGGTCTGTACGGCTGAGGCGATGGTTTTCGCAGCCTGCACCAGGGTAGCGCGGTCGCTTTCGGTCATCTGCGACTGGTTGGTGCAAGAGACGGCGAAGATTTGGCGAGGCGCCAGGAGCGTAACCAGGGTAATCACGAGCTCAAATAATTTTCGGGACCGAGGCATGGAAGTTAAACCGTTTGGTCGAAGATTACAGAGAGCCCCGCTCTCGGATGCGACCACTGTTAGTCTAGTACACAGAGGGTGGTAGAGGATGAATCGCGCGATCAGGACCGGCGGATGGACACTCCTGCTCCTATCGACGATCTATGGATCGACCATACACGCCCAACGAGGCCTGCGCGGGGGGGGGC
>JBAVQC010000145.1:0-6123 GCA_049693715.1 Acidobacteriaceae bacterium
TACGGGCCTGTTTCAGTTCTGCGATTTGTTTTCGCGTTCTCACGCACACTCGTTAGCCCTCATTCATACCAGCGCATGTGGCACGGCTGAACCCGCCGGCCGTGCCTTTCGTTCAAAGCATTTTCCGCGAGCCCGCATCCTGCGAATCCCTCACATTCTGCATGAATTGTTCACCCTATCAAACAGGTATCAATGGGCTTATGGTCACTAAAAGATACCCCGGCCACAGATTGTTTCCGCGGACTTGAAAATCGCCCACAAGAAGGTGCATCCTATAGGTCCCCCCCGAAGACACCTAAGAAATATCTCAGAGGCAATATGGCAGGCAGACTTCTGGTCCTCACCCCGCTTCTGTTCATGTTGACTTCCTGCCGGCAGGAACAGCTTTCGTTGCCCGTTACTCATGCAGCCTCTACCCAGGAGACTCGTTCCGAGATACAGCGCCCGCCCGTGGAACCGGTCGACCAGCCTCCTCCTATAGAGAACTGTTACGGCTACATTCTTCTGCGCCCCCGAGATCAGCGCGCCATGGCAGTGCAGGCGCGGCTGAAGAAAGCCGACCTGATGAGGGCAGCCTTCAGCTCGCGCACGGTCACCGTGGACCTGCTTGGCGATCACGCCAATATCCTGTCCGTTCAGTTCCCTGTCGTATGGCCATACCAGGCGGCTTACCTGAATAGCATCCGGTCCGTGGTGGAGGATTACTTCGCCACCCCCGACGTTCAGGACTACATGTGCAGTGCGGGGTTTGCTGAGGTCAGGCTGGCCGTTCGCGGCATTAACGATCGGCGCATCCATCCCGTCTGGACGGCCAGCGTCACCAGCGAGGGCCTGGTGATAGATGGGCAGGATGAGGAAGCCTCCGTGCATTGAGGCAGTTCAGACTTCAAGTCCAATCGAACGCATAAGAGGCAGCGCGTTGCTGGTCTGCACGATGCCTGGATATAGCTTGTAATCGAAGTGCAGCCGGGCGTCTTCAAGATGGTCTTCAAAATGGCAGTTGATCGCCTTCGATCCAATTTCCTCAGGGATCGCGGTCAAAGCCAGGTCATGCGTGCTCACCAGGCCCACTGCACCGCGTTCTACCAGCTTGGTGACGAACGATCGCGTGCCGATCAAGCGATCGTGCGAGTTCGTTCCCGAGAGCAACTCGTCCAGCAGAAACAGTACGGGCACCGGACTGTGGGTCAGATCCATGATCGCTTTCAGCCGGTTGATCTCGGCATAGAAGCGCGAGATGCCGCCCTCGAGGGAATCGAGAACACAGATCGAGGCGGTGACTGCCAGAGGTGAAAGTCTCAGCCTGGCGGCGCGGACCGGCGCACCACTCTGCGCGAGAACTGCATTGACGCCGATGCCACGCAGGAACGTACTCTTCCCTGCCATGTTTGGACCACTCACGATCATCAGTTGCAGATCGCGGCCTAAATGGAGATCGTTGGTCACCACCCGGCTTCGTGGGATCAGCGGATGGGCCAGCCCCTCGGATTGAAAGCATGGTCTTGCCTCGACAAACTCAGGGAAAACATCTTCGGGGTGCTCGTAGGTATAACCGCCTAACGCGGCGAGTGCTTCCAGCTCGCCCACCGTCTCCAGCCACTGGCGCAGGGATCGTCCGTAGCGCCGCCGCCAGCTCTCCGTCGCAAGAACAAATTGCAGCCGGTAGAAGATGACAAAATCGAAAACGCGAACGAAGAGGTTGTGCGCCGATTCCAGAAACTCCACCCGGCGATTCAGCCGGGCGATGGCCTGCGAAGGCAGAACGCTTCCCTGCTTCAGACGGCTCTGCAACAGCGCCAGCCTGGGGCTGGAGAACGGTTCGCCCTCAAATGCAGTTAATACCTCGGATAGAAGATTCAGATCATGGCCCGCTTCCTCCGCCTGGTGCGCTGCTTCACTCAAGCGTGCACGAAAACGGTAGGAAAGCCCCAGGTTGACCACAGTGATGGCCAACACCAGCAACTCCGGTGCTCGCCAAACCTGCCAGGCCACCACACTCAATATCCAGGCAGCCGCGAGCACGGGGAGTATGATGCGGATGATTCCAGATGGCAGATCGTCGGTCGCTTCTCCCCATGCGGCCAGCTGCGCGGGGCGAACCCCAAGGGCCAGGTCTTCTCCGGTGGTGGATAGATCTTCACGAAAATCCAACCGGCTGCTTAGCTCCTGTGCCGCCTCCTGCCGGCCCCGGACATCGTCCGGCGGCGCGGGCGCCAGCAGCCACCGGGCCAGGGTTTCCTCTCCCGCACGGGTGCGTGCTGTGCACAGCAACTCAAACACAGAGGCTCGCCCGAAAAGGTCGAGATCGCGTGCGCAGGGATGCGACGATTCGAGAAAACGCTCTCCGGTCATACCTGTTCCCGCCCAACGGTCCTCCAGACGGGCCACTCCTTGCTCATAAAAGCGGATGGCGCGGGAGCATGCGGTGACGCGGCGAATGAGCCGCCCATGCACCACGGCAAGAACCACGAACACTGCGATCGGAATGAGCAGCAGCAGATCGGCCGCACCGAAGTGGCGCAGGCGGAACAGAATCCAGGTCAAGCAGAGCGCGGCCAATGCAAGTTGCGAGTAGCCGGCAAGCCGTTCCCGGCGTTGGATGCGGGAGCGGCGCGCCGACAGTTCCTCCAGGCGTCGCGCATATTCTGCTCGCGGCGCCTGGGGAGAAACGGTCTCGCTCGCCACGCTATTGCTCACGTTTATTGTTTCAAAAGAAGATCTCCATCCTTGCCAACGAACCGGTTGACCCGGTTCGTTGGCTAGGGGAGTTCTGCTATCGCAGCGATGGAGCCGGTTTTGCCGCCGGCTCAAGAGCCGGTGGAGCTGGCGGCAGCGGCACGCCGTCCAGCTTCGCCTGGAATTCGATGATCTTCTGCAACATCTCGTAGGGAATTCCAGTCAGCGGCAGGGCACGGCCGTTCACAAAAATGGTGGGTGTTTGATTCACGCCCACGCGATCGCCCAATGTGCGCGAGGCCTCGATCGCTTGTTTGGCCGCCGGGGTCGCCGCGCAGGCAGCAATCTTGGCCGGATCCTGACCTGCTTTGGTCTCAGCGTCCTTGAGAGTCTGGTCCGATGTGGCGGGCGTCAGCCCCGCCTGCGCAGCAAACAGCGCATCGGCAAACTTGAAGAAAGCGTCGTTGCCCCCGGCTTTGCTCACGCAGTATCCGTGAGTCGATGCTTTGAGCGCCTCGGTGTGGATCTGGGACAGGGGAAAGTCCTGAAAGACGAAGTGGACGCTGGGGTAGTCAGCCAGCAACCTGGCGACGATGGGCTGGGCATCCTTGCAGTGGGGGCACTCAAAATCAGAGAACTCAACCAACTCGATGGCTTTGGATGCGCCGCCCTTGGACGGGCCGGTAGCGTCCGTCTGCAGAATCTGGCGATAGTTTTCAAACGGCTTGGAACCGAAAGGGAGCAACGAGTCGGCAACCAGGAACTTCCCATCCGGCAAGGTAAAGAAAGACAGCTGTGCTGTCTGATCCTTAGGGCCGGGATTGGCTGCTTTAACCAGGACCAGGACACGGCTCACGCCTGCCGCAGGTGTGGGCAGGATAGCCTGAATCTGCCACAGACGGTTGTTGTCATATCCCCAGAATGCGTGCAGAAAGTCTTCTACGGTCTGCTTGGTGGGCGTGGTCGCGGTAAAGTTTGCCGGGTCGACCGGGGGAAACGGGGCCGCCTCAGCGGGCTTGGCCGTTGGCACCGTGAAAACACCGCTCGGCGGAGCAGCCGGCGTGGGAGCCGCGGGAGTCTGCGGGGCTGGGTTCTGGGCCAGTGCGTATGCCGCACTGCTGAGTGCCAGAACAAAAAGACGTAGGTTTGTACGAAGCTGCATTCAGTTCCTCTCTAGTCTTGCTTATACCTGAACTTTGACGGCGATGGGAAAGCGGCGCCCCATGCCAAAAGACTTGCTGGTGACCTTGAGCACCGGTGCGGCCTGCTGGCGTTTGTATTCGCTGCGTTCCACCAGCTTGACTACCTGGCAGACGGTCGCCAGATCGAAATGGTGTTCGGCGGCAATCTGTTCCGGAGTTTCGTAGCGCTCGACGTAGGCCTGCAGAATCGGATCGAGCACATCATAAGGTGGTAAGGAATCAGTATCCTTCTGTCCCGGACGAAGCTCCGCCGAGGGGGGCTTCTCCAGGATGGGCAACGGAATGACGGTGCGGTCCCGGTTCAGATAGCAGCAGAGTTGGTAGACCTCGGTTTTAACTACATCGCCGATCACCGCCAGCGCACCTACCATGTCTCCGTACAGGGTGCAGTAACCCACCGACATTTCCGACTTGTTGCCGGTCGTGAGCACCAGCGCGTTGAACTTGTTGGAAAGGGCCATCAGCAGGTTGCCCCGAATGCGCGACTGGATGTTTTCCTCGGTAATGTCCGGCTGCCGGCCGGCGAAACTCGGGCCGAGAGCCTCGGTGTACTGTGCAAAGAGGTCATGGATGGCGATGGTGGTGTAGCGAATGCCAAGGTTGTTTGCGAGCGCGCGGGCGTCGTCGACGGAACCGGCGGAGGAATACTGACTGGGCATGCCGACCGTGGTCACATTTTCTTTGCCCAGGGCATCGACGGCGATGGCAGCGACCAGCGCTGAATCGACGCCTCCGCTCAGACCTACCAGTACCTTGGAGAAACCGCACTTGCGCACGTAGTCCCTGGTGCCTAAAACCAGGGCCTGGTAGACGGCAGCATCCTCGTCTGGATCCACCGGGCGGCGATCGCCGGTGAGGGCGGTGCTGTCGAAGTAGACCAGGTCTTCCTCAAAAGAGCGCGCCTGGGCAACGATCGAGCCGTCGGGACCTAAAGCAAAGCTGGCTCCGTCGAAGACCAGGCTGTCATTCCCACCCACCTGATTGACCATCACGACCGGGGCACGGTGCCTTTTGGCAATCGCAGCCAGCATACGGTGGCGCAATTCCCGCTTTCCCCGGTAATAAGGGGATGCGGAAATGTTCAGGATGAGCGAGCCGCCGATCCGCATCAGCTCCTCGATTGGGTCTACGGAGTAGAGGCGCCGGGGCCAGAAGAGCTTATCGTTCCAGGCATCTTCGCAGATGGTCAGGGCAAGTCGTTGATCTCCCAGGGAGTATAGATCCTGGCGCGCGGCCGGAGAAAAATAGCGTTGTTCGTCAAAGACGTCATAGAACGGCAGAAGCCGCTTGGACTGGACGAATTCAACCGAGCCATTGCGGAGCAGTGCTGCGGAATTCACCACATGTTTCCCTGACTCCGCGGGCGCTTCGGTGACATAGCCGCAAATGACGGCGAGTGGGCTGCCGCTGGTAGCGGTAGCGGCAATCTCGGCAATGGCCTCGCCGGCCCGCGCCACGAAGGATGGTTTCTCCAGGAAGTCGGCGGGAGGGTAGCCGCAGACCGCCAATTCCGGGAACAGGACAATGTCTGCCTGGGCGTTCGACGCCTCCCGGGCAAACTCGATAATTTTTTTCGTGTTCCCATCAAAATCCCCAACCGTGGGGTTGATCTGGGCCAGAGCAATCTTCACTTCTCTAGTTTAACAACCCGGCTTAGGACGCTCATTTGGACCTTCCTCAACCGCGCCGTTGAGGTTTCGGAGGTATGTTGCCTCGCGCTAATGCGTGGCGGCCAACGCGGAGATGCGCGGCACACGGATTTGATTCTCACGCTTGCGGGTTTGAGCGATGTCGTAAGACGACTGCATACGCATCAACGTGTCCATCTTCACTCCAAAGGCTTTTTCGATGCGGAGTGCCATATCCCCGGAGAGATCGGCCTTGCCGTTGAGGAGGCTGGACAGCGTGGGACGCGAGACGCGCAACGCTATCGCCGCCGCTGTCACCGTCAACCCTGCGGCTTCGATAATCTCTGTCCGAATGAAATCCCCAGGATGGGGCGGATTCTTCATGAGCATGGTCTCTTCTCCTTTGGCCTGGCAGGCTGCTGAAAAAACCTGCTTTGTATCAGGGCACGACCTCAGTCGCGCCGTAACTGCTTGAAACTATGATGGGCTAAAGAGCCTGCGTGAGAACTCCAAACTCAGTCCCGCAGGGACGGCTGAACTTAGCCCAGGACGCCAGTCCTGGGTACATCATGAAACATGATTAAGTCCCGCAGGGACGGCTGAAGGTTGTCCAGGAC
>JBAVQC010000146.1:0-17009 GCA_049693715.1 Acidobacteriaceae bacterium
CACCAGTGGCCTTCGATGAGCGCATCCACCAGGCGCGCCCCCACCCGGGCCAGCTCCAGGCCGCCGCCCACCTGCGCGCCCTCTTGCGCGACAGCGAGATTCGCGAGTCTCACTTGCACAACGATCCCCGGGTGCAAGACGCTTACTGCCTTCGCTGCATGCCCCAAGTCCACGGGGCGGCGCGAGGCGCCTTACAGCACGTGCGGGAAGTGATAGAGATTGAAACCGGGTCGGCGACCGACAACCCTCTGATCTTTTCCGGCGACGTACTCTCCGGAGGTAATTTCCATGGCGCGCCCCTGGGCATGGCGTTGGACTATGCGGCCATCGCCGTGACCGACCTGATGAGCATCAGCGAACGCCGGATCGACCGGCTCATCAACCCCGATTGCAATGAGGGCTTGCCCGCATTTCTCTCCCACACTCCGGGCCTCTCGTCCGGGCTTATGATTGCTCACGTCGCCGCGGCTGCGTTATTAAGTGAAGCCAAGGTCCTTGCCCACCCGGCGAGCGTCGACAGCCTGCCCACTTCCGGTGGCAAGGAAGATCACGTCTCCATGGGCATGACCGCCGCCCTCAAGCTGAAGCAGATTGTCGACAATGCAGAAAAGGTGTTGGCCATCGAGCTGATGACCGCGGCGCAAGGACTCGAATACCGGCAGCCGCTCAAGGCCGCCACGGAGATCGAGCGAGCGCGCCAATTCGTGCGCACTCTGGTCCCCACGTTGGAGGAAGATAGGGTTATTGCAGGAGATATCGAACGCTTGGCAAAGGGGATTCGCGATGGAGACTTTGACAGCTGGTCCGCATAAAGGCGCAATTCGAGCACCCAGAGGAACACGCTTGAGCACCAAAGGCTGGCAGCAGGAAGCCGCTTTGCGCATGCTGATGAATAACCTTGACCCCGAAGTGGCCGAAGCTCCTGAAGAACTGGTGGTGTACGGCGGGACGGGCAAAGCCGCGCGCGATTGGCCGTGCTTCTACGCCATTGTGCGCGCGCTCGAGAGCCTGGAAAACGATGAGACGCTGTTAATCCAATCCGGTAAGCCCGTCGGCATTCTGCGCACTCACGCCTTGGCGCCGCGGGTACTGATTGCGAATGCCAACCTGGTCGGCAAATGGTCCAGTTGGGAAGTGTTTCGCGAACTGGAGCAAAAGGGACTGATGATGTATGGCCAGATGACCGCCGGCTCCTGGATCTACATTGGAAGCCAGGGCATCGTGCAAGGCACCTACGAGACTTTCGTCGAGGCTGGCCGTAAGCATTTTGGCGGCAGCCTGGAAGGGAAGCTGATTGTCTCCGGCGGGATGGGCGGTATGGGCGGCGCGCAGCCGCTGGCCGCGACCATGACCGGTGCTTGCTTTCTCGGCATTGACGTAGATCCGAAACGCATTCAAAAACGAGTCGACAGCGGCTATTGCGACCGCATCACGAGTACTCTCGATGAGGCTCTCGCGACACTGGCCGAAGCAGGCAAGAAGGGAAGCGCTCTCTCTGTCGGCCTGGTAGGAAACGCCGCTGACGTCTTGCCCGAACTGCTTCGCCGCAACGTCATCCCTGATATCGTCACCGACCAGACCAGCGCGCATGATCCCTTGAATGGATACGTGCCCAACGGCATGAGCCTGGACGCGGCGTTAGCACTGCGGCAGCAGGACTGCGACCAATATGTCGCCCTCTCCATGGCCGCCATGGGCAAGCATGTGCAGGCAATGCTGGATTTGAAGCGCCGTGGCTCGGTGGTCTTTGACTACGGTAACAATCTCAGAACCAACGCCAGGTTGTCCGGCGTTGAAGATGCTTTTGACATCCCCGGTTTTGTGCCGGAATACATTCGGCCGTTATTTTGCGAGGGCAAAGGTCCGTTTCGCTGGGTGGCGCTCTCTGGCGATCCGGAAGACATTCGCAAGACAGACCGGCTGGTGCTCTCTCTCTTTCCTGAAGACGAAGCACTCAAGCGTTGGATCAAGCTGGCCGGCGAACGAATTCACTTTCAGGGCCTGCCTGCTCGCATCTGCTGGCTAGGATACGGACAACGAGCCAGGCTCGGCCTGGCTATCAATGAGCTGGTGCGTTGCGGAGAAATCTCGGCGCCGATCGTCATCGGCCGCGATCATCTCGACACTGGCTCGGTCGCCTCTCCGTATCGCGAGACGGAAGGCATGTTGGACGGCTCCGACGCAGTCGCCGATTGGCCTCTGTTGAATGCCCTGGTGAATACCGCCGCGGGAGCGTCCTGGGTCAGCATCCACAATGGCGGCGGCGTGGGCATCGGTTACTCGCAGCATGCCGGCATGGTGGTGGTGGCCGATGGAACAGAGGAAGCTGCGTTACGCCTCGAACGCGTCCTGACGACCGATCCGGGCATGGGCGTACTGCGCCATGCAGATGCCGGTTACCCCAAAGCGCAGGACTTCGCCCACACTGCCGGGCTGCGCCTGCCGATGGAGGAAGAATGAGGTGAGGGTAGAAGTCTGTACGATAGTGGTGGTTCGACGTCATCGTGCGCATCAGAAATTCACTTGACTTCGCGTTGACCAGGTTTCACTGTCGAATGGATATTAGCGTGCGGTGCGCTGATAGGGCCTTCCTCAAGAGACAGAGGTCTTCTGCGCGTAGCCGGCGCGACCACTCTACCCGCGAGGAAACGATGGCTACGAAAAAGTTACAAATTGTCCCGCAACAGCAAACCCTGGTCCAGGTTCGATTGCGGCCCGGGGCAGTCCGCCCCCACAGCATTACAAAGAACTCCCAGGCCCACCCCGGTGTCAGCCCTCTGGACGCCATCGCGAATCGAAACACCAGCTTTCAGCCGCTCCCCCGGCCCTTGGGCCTCCCCCCGTATCACTACTCGCTCACCGATAATTTTCCCGAGATCGCGCAAAACCTGGGCGCCGCGAAGAAAATGGTGTTACAGGTTCTCGGCGATTCAGGCGGCGTCGTCGATGGCGAGTTTCAAAACAATGTTGTTGCCCAGATGATCTCCCAACTCACCCCAGGGGGCCCGTCCTCGCCGCAATTCTGCTATCACGTGGGGGATGTTGTTTATTTCACCGGCAACCATGACGACTACTATGCGCAGTTCTACGAGCCGTATGCTCATTACACGCCTCCCATCCTTTCCATTCCGGGGAACCACGACGGCGAGGTAGACAACCCGGCCCTACAAAGCTCTCTCGACGGGTGGGTAGACTACTTTATGCAGGCTCACCCCGATGTGGATCCGATATCGAAAGACGCTCCACGAGTCGGATTGAATCTGCCCAATCCGTACTGGACTCTGACCACACCGTTTGCAACCTTCATTGGCATGTATACGAATGTGCCTGAAGGCGGGTCGATCGATTCCACGCAGCAGCAGTGGATTACCAATGAATTCGCCACCGCTCCAACGGACCTGCCGATTATCCTGGCGATGCACCATCCCATCTATTCCTTCGACGTTTTTCACAGCGGAAGCTCAAAGATGGCAGATGTGTTAGAGAATGCGATCCGGGACACCGGCCGCGTGCCCAACCTGGTCCTGGCGGGACACGTTCATGATTATCAACGAATCGAGAAGACCATAGCGCCTTCCGTTCCGACGCCCTTCATCGTAGCCGGGAATGGCGGATACCATAATCTGCACGCCCTGCATTCGAAGGCGGGCGACGTAGCTCCGGACACAGGGGCAGTGTTGCGTTATGGAAACGATACGACCTGGGGATTCCTCACCCTGATGATTGACGGCAAGACCATCAGCGGATCGTCGACGCAGGTCGATAGGAACGGTAAGGTCTCGCGCGGCGACAGTTTCTCTTACCCTGTTGGGCCGGTCACCATAGCCAACAAAAAGAACGTGCCCACACTGTAACGCGTACGCTGGAGCAGGACGGGCTCTTCAACGTGCATGCATGGGACTTTTCGACCCCGGTGGCGGTGGCCGCGGTGCTGGGTTTTTCAGCATTACTGGCCAGATTGATTCCCGCGCGGCGGGCCTCATCGGTCGATCCAGTCAAAGCATTGAGTGCCGAATAACCAAAATTGATCCTCCTTTTTTTCTAATGTTCTAGTGTCCTCAAGGGATAGCAGCCGACCCGAGCCCTGCCTATGATCAAACTTCATGATGGAGCTGCTGAATCGCAGCCTTCATACTGATGTTGATGTGGCTTATTGGCGGCGGACGAAGTTGTCCATCGGCGGGACCTTTAAGCCACAGCCCAACCGGCGATTCTTTTCGTGATCCCACATCGCTCCGGAAAGTGTCGATGAGGTGTATCGAGGAGAATCGCCGTTATTACTCCCAGGCGCCTGGCAGCAGCCGTGTTCCGGGCGCGTTCCTGCGTCGCACCCCCCTTCAGAATCCCTGATCGAAGGTAGTAGAGTGTTCCTATGCGCGCACGACTTTGGCCGGCGGTCGCCGTATCTTTTGGCGCACTGATCGTGCTCTCGATCTTCTTTGCGTGGCTCGTCTCGCGCGAAGAGGCGCGGATTTACGAGCGTACCAGAATCGCCCACCAGATCTACAAAAGAGCCGATGACGCGATCTCCGACATCCAGGCCAACATTAACAAAGGCGCGCTCCTGGAGCAGAGCGGCTTCACCAACCCCAACGGCGTTGAAACCGAAAGCAGAGTCTCTGACCTGCAGATAAATACAAGCAACGACCTCACCACCCTGATGGACCTGATCGGAGGCAGCCAAAGGCGCCAGATTGTTGCCCTGCAGCAAGGCCTGGATCAGTACTGGAGCTCGATCCAGCAAGGTCTCAGCTCATCGCGCAAGCAGCATGCGCAGCAGAAGTTCTTCACCGAGTTGCAGCTCCAGCCAGAGCGAGTCCTCGATCTCGCCGGCCGCATCGATGCGCTGAACCAGGCAAGCCTCGCCCGCGAAGAGCAGGAGAGTGCAGGGCAACAAGCCAAGCTCCGGGAATTTGCTATTGCCGCGACACTGACACTTCTCCTGCTGGAATTGGCCATTGCGATTTTCAGCACTGCCTATATGTTTCGGCTCGACAACGTCTCAGAGACCGAGAGACAGCGTGCCGAGAAGGCGGAACAGGAGCTTCGCCGCTTGTCTAACCAGCTGGTGCGTGTGCAGGAGGAAGAGAGAAAAACCATCTCTCGAGAACTTCACGATGAAGTAGGCCAGATACTGACAGGCTTGCGCATGGAATTGGGGACGTTATCGCATTACAACCCGGATGAGGAATTTCGCCAGCGGCTGGAAAGTGTCAAGCGGCTGGCGGAAGAAGCCCTTCGTTCGGTGAGAAATCTCGCACTGTTGGTGCGGCCTTCCATGCTCGACGACCTGGGACTGGAGCCCGCATTACACTGGCAAGCCAAAGAGTTCTCCCGCCGATGCGGTATACCCGTGTCTTTGAACATCGAAGGCAAGCTCGACAATCTGCCTGAATCCCTGCGCCTGTGTTTGTACCGTGCCATTCAAGAAGCCATGACCAACTGCGGAAAGCATGCCGGCGCCAGTCATGTCACGGTCGTCGTGAAGCAGGACGAAGCTCGAGTGGTCGCTTCTGTCCATGATGATGGGAAAGGCTTCGATGCGCTGGTTAAAACTCCAGGCCTCGGATTGTTGGGCATGACGGAACGGGTACGCGCCTTACACGGGAGTATGTTGGTGTCGTCCGAACCCGGTTCCGGAACCGAGATCCGCCTGGAGTTGCCCGCCGCGCTCGATCAGGGCGTATCCTGATGGCCGGATTTTCACAGGACCCCGGGGATCTCCTGCCATTTTGTATTGTCCATAGTGTCTCCACGGGATTTGTTCCGGGCACCCTTCCCCCTATTGTTGTGCTAGAGCGCACCCTGCTACTTGCACCAAAGGAGGCCGGCGATAATCCTTGTATTACAACATTCAGGAACACCAGTCGATATTTCGGAAGACCGATGGCCTGCAGAGGGCAAGAGCAAGCATGACGTTCAAGGTGCTCATCGCGGACGACCACGGAGTGGTGCGCAAGGGCCTGCGGCTCCTCCTGGAACAGTATCCTGAGCTGGTCGTCGTAGGAGAAGCGGCCAATGGCCGCGAGGCCGTGACCATGGCGGCTACCCTTTCTCCGCAAGTGGTTGTCCTCGATGTCGGCATGCCGATCCTCAACGGGATCGAAGCGGCCGAACAAATCTTAAAGACGAACGGTCAGATCGGAGTCATCCTGCTCACCATGCACGCGGATGAGAGCTATGTCTTGCGGGCACTCCACGCGGGAGTCAAGGGCTACCTGTTGAAAGAGTCTGCCGAAGACGATCTGCTGTTGGCCATAAGATCAGTGGCTGGTGGAAAGCCTTTCTTTAGCCGGGCCATCAATGAGGTCTTGCTCGAGGATTACATGCGAGTTCTTAAGCAGCAGGGCCTCTCCGATACATTCGACTTGCTCACCACACGGGAAAAAGAAGTGCTTCAACTGTTGGCTGAGGGAAGGACGAACAAAGAAGTGGCCACGCTACTGGACGTAAGTCCTTACACAGTCGAGAGCCACCGTACCAACCTGATGCAGAAACTGAATGTTCACAATACAGCCGAGATCGTTCTGTATGCGGTCCGAAAAAGGCTGGTTAGCTGACCTTGGTTCTCCCGCGTGTCCATCGAGTCTTGCTGGGCATGAAGCAAATACAGGCCGGGCCTCCACCATGGAACCATTGAGACCAAGACGCGCTTATGGGAGCGGATCTGAGTGCTCCACGGTTGTCGTCGAAGGGCACGCCGGATGCTGACCAAATGGAACCACCATGTTGATTACGCTGAGCCCCCGCGCGACGCCGGCGGGCGTGAGTCTACATTCACGCAGGGCTGGCTTCGCTCGACCACCTTTCTGGACGCGCGCATTATCATTTCGGCTGTGATTCTGGGAGTGCTCATTGGATTTTGCGGCGTTGGACTCGACCGCCTGGTGCACCATGCGAGCAGGCTCTATGTGTCCGATCTCTATACTTGCGTGGTCGCTTCCGTGTTTTCGTATCTGCTCATGATCTATGAGAAGCGGAGGCGTATGATCCTGGCGCGCAGGATGGCGATCGCGGCGGAAGTGAATCACCATATCCGGAATGCGCTGACTGCCATTGTCTATTCCAGCTCGGTAAAGCGCGATCAGCCGCTGCAATCGGTCCTGAAAGATGCGACCGCCCGCATCGACTGGGTGCTGAATACTGTGCTTCCCGACGGAGAGGAACGTCTGAAGTGGCCGGTGCAAGCGCCGCAATGGCGCCCTGGTAACTGGCACGGAGAAGACGAGGTTCGATCTTCCCAGGGCTAGGCAGCGGCCGGCTTTTCCTTCAACCACCTGCTCTGAGGTACCCTCGTGGTGCATGGCCACTCCACACTCACCCGAAGAAACCGCGATTCTCCATTGCTCACAGCTACTCACGTTGGCGGGCCCAAACCGCCCTCGTGCAGGGGGGCAGATGCGCGAGCTGGCGATCATCCCCGACGGAGCCATGCTGATCCGTGGAGACAAGATCGAAGCGGTGGGTACGCGGAGCGAGATCGAGGCGCATCTGCCCAAGGACGCCCGGATCATCGACGCAGGGGGGCGAGTGGTGGCGCCCGGCTTCGTGGATGCCCATACCCACCTGGTCTTTGCCGGCAACCGCGCCGATGAATTTGAAATGCGCTGCTCCGGCATCACCTATCAGGAAATCGCCAAGCAAGGTGGAGGCATCCGTTCGACTGTCCGCCGCACCCGTGCCGCAAGCGAAAGCGATCTTCTGGCGGTGGCGCAAAAGCATGCATCCTGGTTTCTGCGTGGGGGCACGACCACCATCGAAGCCAAATCCGGCTATGGACTCAGCGTCGAAGGCGAAACGAAGATCCTGCGCGTCGTGCAGCAAACAGGCAAAACTACCCCTTTGCGCTGCGTGCCTACCTTTCTCGGCGCGCACGAGGTGCCGGACGAGTATGCCGGCCGCACCCCGGCCTATGTCGACCTGGTAGTCGAGGAGATGCTTCCCCTGGTGGTCCTGGAGAAACTGGCGAGTTTCTGCGACGTCTTCTGCGAACCGCACATCTTCGATGAGACTTCTGCCGCCCGCGTTCTGGAAGCGGCTCGCGGGCTGGGGTTGGGACTCCGCATCCACGCCGACCAGTTCAGCTGTTCGGGTGGCGCCCTGCTGGCAGCAACCCTCGGCGCCGCGACCGCGGATCACTTGGAGCATACGGATGCAGCCTCGATTGCCGCGCTTGCGGCGGCGGGCGTGCAACCGGTTCTCTTGCCAGGATCCGTATACTCCATCGGTTCGAAGCATTATCCCTCGGCGCGCGCCATGATCGACGCCGGCCTCGCCGTAGTGTTGGCGACGGACTTTAATCCCGGTTCCTCGCCAATTGCTTCCATGCCTGTGGTGTTGTCTTTAGCCTGCACGCAGATGAAGATGACTCCCGCGGAAACCATCACTGCGGCGACCATCAACGCCGCGTGGAGTCTTAACCTCGGCCGCGTGGTGGGCTCTCTGGAACCAGGCAAGTCCGCCGACTTTGTGATCCATGAAGCAAACGACTACCGGGAGATTCCTTATTTCCTGGGTACGCAGCGGCCCGCGATGGTGTTCGCGCAAGGCGAGCGCGTGGCCTAAGAGGGTTTTCGGTTCTCACACACCCTCTTTAGATGGGATGAGACGGCTGGCCCTGAGGGCATCTCTGGTACGGCCTTCACGGGTCTTTCTGCATCCTGTTACCCCCCTGTTCGGCTTCCGCGGCGCTGGCTTCGCGCTTTTGCTCCCGGCTGGTACTATTCTGACGTTCACGCGGGAGGGCTCTTAATGCGAAGTCGCGCGCAACAGTGGCTGCTGCTCACGGTGCTTTTAGGGCTCTGCGCAAGCCTCGCCAATGCGGCGCAATTTCCCTATCAGAACCCGTCACTCCCCATCGAGCAGCGGGTCGCGGACCTGGTAGGCCGTCTGACACCCGAGGAAAAAATCTCCCAGATGACCCTGACCGCGGCCGCCATTCCGCGGCTGGGTATCCCCGAATACACCTGGTGGAACGAAGGCCTTCATGGCGTGGCGCGATCCGGCTATGCGACCGTTTTTCCCCAGGCCATTGGCCTCGCCGCAACCTGGGATACCAGCCTGATGCATTCGGTCGGCGACACCATCTCCACCGAAGCCAGAGCCAAATACGCCGACGCCATTGCCCATGGCAACCATCGCATCTACTTTGGCCTGACGATCTGGTCGCCGAACATCAACATCTTCCGCGATCCTCGTTGGGGCCGAGGGCAGGAAACCTACGGTGAGGATCCTTACCTCACCTCGCGCATGGGCCTGGCCTTTGTTACTGGACTGCAAGGGGACGATCCGAAGTATCTGAAAGTCATTGCCACGCCCAAGCACTTTGCTGTACACAGCGGGCCGGAGCAACTGCGTCACGAGTTCGACGTAAACCCATCCCCGCAGGACCTGTATGCGACCTATCTGCCCGCCTTCCATACCACCATGACGGAAGCCCATGCGGCTTCTACGATGTGCGCCTACAACGCCATCGATGGAACACCGGCCTGCGCCAGCGATTTGCTGCTTCAGAAAACGCTGCGCGGCGAGTGGCAATTTGGAGGCTTTGTCACTTCTGACTGCTGGGCGCTCACCGATATATGGAAAGGCCACAAGTTTGCGCCGGACGAGGAGCATGCGGCGGCGCTCGCATTGCGCGCCGGCACTGACACGAGTTGCGGTCCGGAGTTCGCAGCTCTCAACCAGTCGCTCAAAGACAAACTGGTAAGCGAGAGCGAAATCGACACCGCCGTCAAGCGGCTCTTCACGGCGCGCTTCCGCCTGGGCATGTTTGATCCCCCGCAGGATGTGCCCTATGCGCGCTTACCGATGAGTGAAGTCGATTCGGAGGCGCATCGGCAACTGGCTCGCCAGGTTGCCCGGGAGTCCATCGTTCTGCTCAAGAACGAGGGCGTCTTGCCGTTGCCGCCGCAAGGCAAGACCATCGCGGTGATCGGCCCCAATGCCACCATGCTCGAGTCGCTCGAAGGCAATTACAACGGCCAGCCAACCCATCCGGTATTGCCGCTCGATGGTATCGAACGCCGGTTTGGCGCCAAGGGCAAGGTGCTCTATGCGGAAGGTTCCTCTTATGTCGCAGGCTTCCCGGTGGTGGTGCCACGCACCGTCCTGCACAGCGGCAACGACATCGGCCTGAAGGGCGAGTATTTCCCTAACGCTGAGTGGAAAGACCACCCGGTGCTTACCCGGGTCGACAAGCAGGTCGATTTCGACTGGAACGCTGCCTCCCCGGCTCAAGGTGTACCGGCCGCCGCCTTCAGTGTCCGCTGGAGCGGCTCCATCACCGCCCCTGGCGCGGGTGATTACGTTTTTGAGATAACTCCGGAGCATTGTTCCCCATGCGACGGGGTGGATAAGTTCCTGCTCTACCTGGATGACAAGCAGGTGTTAGAGGCTGGCCGCGATCTCGAGCAATCCACGGGAAAGGCTTCCTTCACCAGCCACTTCAACGACTCCGCGCCCCATGCCATCCGGCTGGAGTACGCTCACACCGCTCCCATGTTTGGCGCCGGAGTTCACCTCAAATGGCAGCCCGCACCTGGCCCTTTGCGCGATCAAGCGCTCGAGGTGGCCAAAAAAGCAGACGTGGTTGTGGCGTTTGTAGGCCTGTCGCCCAGTCTCGAGGGAGAAGAGATGCCGGTGCATCTCGAGGGCTTCAGCGGGGGTGACCGAACCACCATCAACCTGCCCCCATTGCAGGAGGATTTGCTGCAGGCAGTCGCCGCAATCGGGAAGCCGCTGGTGGTGGTGTTGATGAACGGTAGCGCACTTGCTGTCCCGTGGGCGAAGGAGCATGCCGCTGCCCTGGTGGAAGCCTGGTACCCGGGTGAGGAGGGAGGAGCCGCCATTGCCGAGACCCTTGCCGGCGATAACGACCCGTCGGGCCGCCTCCCGGTAACCTTCTACAATTCCGTCGATCAACTACCGTCGTTCGAAAACTATTCCATGGCTGGTCGAACCTACCGTTATTTCTCCGGCCAGCCGCTATATGGCTTCGGCTATGGCTTGAGCTATACCACCTTCGCTTACAACCATCTCAAACTATCCCAGGCGACTCTCAAGGCGGCGGAGTCATTGACCGTCGAGGCCGACGTGACCAATACCGGGAAGCGGAGCGGAGACGAAGTGGTCGAGCTTTATCTGCGCGGGCTGCAGGCGGGTGGTGAGCCTCTGCGTTCCTTACGCGCATTTCAGCGCGTCCGGCTCCAGCCCGGCGAGACACACCACGTGCTCTTTACCCTTCAACCGGCGCAGTTGAGCGAGGTAGATCATGACGGAAAAACTGCCATGCAGCCGGGTGACTACGCGATCTTCCTGGGCGGGGGACAGCCTGGCCAGGCTGCCGGAGTCGAGGGTCAGTTTGCCATCGGCAACCGCTAACGATCGGGCTCTATTGCTGGAGTCGGCGGCAAAAGGCTGGGCATCAGGGGGTAACTAAAGCAGTCTCGTGAGCTGGGCATTTTCGGCACGGCTTGAAGCCGTGTCCCTCGTACGAAGATTTTTCCGTAGCAGAACGCTCCATAGAGTTTCAGGCTACAATTTGCCTGCTGGGGAGGGAATCGGATGCAGCAACTTCCCCAAGGAAAAGCACCAAGGTGGGATCGATCAAACGCGTCCTGTTCGGTAATTTTGAATGTTACAACGCCGCCGGCGAGTTCAGTGAGATCGTCGGCGACAAGACCCTATGACCAATCTTCGATCCTGCCTACTGGCGATCCTGTTTTGCCTTTTTCCCGCGCTCGGCACCGCGCAGATACAGCCGGCGAACCTCGCTGGGATCGCGCATGTCGCGTTGCGTGTCTCCGATCTCACCCGCTCCCGAATCTTCTATCAGAAGCTGGGCTTTCAGCAGGCCTTCGTAACCACCAACGATGGAAAGACCACGGAGTCGTTCCTCAAGGTCAATGACCGGCAGTTTATTGAGCTCTATCCTCAACAGGACCCTTCGCAGTCGGTCGGCTTCATGCACATCTGTTTCGAGGCCACTGACCTTGAGGCGTTGAATCACTCCTACCTCGGACGCAGTCTCACGCCCACCCCAGTCAAGCGTGCCGGGGCAGGTAACCTGCTCTTCACCATGGTTGGCCCGGAGGACCAGAACATCGAATACACGCAATACATGCCGGGCTCCCTGCACACCAAAGACCAGGGCCTGCACCTGGGCGCAGAACGCATCTCAAAGGAAATCGTTGGTATCAGCCTGAGCATGGAGGATCCGGTCGCCGCGCGTGCCTTCTATGAACAGCAGCTCGGCTTCCACGAATCCCGTCATCCCCTCGATCCGGGATTGATACCGCTGTTGTTGCCGGGTTCCTCGAATGAGATGGTGGAGATAACGCCGAATGTATTTCAGCTTCTCCTGTCCGTTCCCAGCCTCCGGCACGCAGCTTCTCAACTCAAGGACAAGAATCTGCAGGTCGAAAAGCAAGGAAGCCTGCTGATGGTCAAGGACCCGGACGGAAATCGAATCGTATTTGTCGACGTCGAGGCGGAAACGGGCCGGCGGCTGTTGCAGTTGCCGAAGTTGCCGAAGTTGCCCTGGCCGGGTAAGCCCTGATCAGCTTTGTCCAGCCGGACCATTTTGCCATGCGATGTGTGGCATAATGTAGAAGGGGACTGCCCCACATGAACGCCGCAAATGCACAGATCGGTGATTGGCTCGGTTTAGAATCGCCGGCCACAGAAGGCGACATCCTGCGCATTGTAGAAGGGCGCCTTGCTCCGTCTGTCATCAAACGCCTGAGTACTCTGGGCCTGGAACGATCAGAAATTGATGCGGTGGTGATTCCCTCCCGAACGCTCCAGCATCGCCGTTCCCGCCGTGAAAAGCTGACAGTAGAAGAATCCGACCGCGTGCTGCGCGTGATCCGGGTTCTTTCCTTGACCGAGTCTATCTATGGAAGCCGTCAGCGCGCTCTGGAATGGCTGCGTAAACCCCATGCGCGGCTTGATGGCCGAGCGCCGCTCTCCCTTTTGAGAACGGACACCGGTAGTAGGATCGTCGAAGAACTGCTCATCCAGATTGACGAGGGCATGTTCGTCTAAATGGTTCTGTGGCGGATCAGCCGGCACCGGGATCTTAGAGGGATGGGGGGGCTGAAAGCATCCGGGCGCTGGCACGATGCCGGTTGCGCCATTGTGTATCTGGCCCAGACGCCGGCCTCTGCGCTGCTTGAAGTCTGCGTCCACACCAGTGCAAACAACGTGCCTCCCTCATTTACCCTCTTAAAGATCGAGGGGCCCGATTTAGCGGTTCCGTCCATCCCCATCGGTAGCTTGCAGAAGAATTGGCAGGCTCGGCTGGAAGTGACGCGAGACTTAGGAACCGCCTGGCTCAAAAAGAAGCAGAGCGTCCTGCTACAGGTGCCGAGCGCTATTGTGCCCGAGACCGTCAACTTTCTCTTCAATCCATCACACAGACAAGCTGCGAAGTTCCACATTGCGGAGTGGTTCTCTTATCCGTTCGATCTCCGGCTCAAATCGTAGACGAACCTGGTCTTTCTGAATGACGACCAAGGACAGACGTATGTCCGCTGATTGGTCGCGAGGCATTTTGGGTCAAGTTCCATAGGTACTCCTCGTCCGCAGGATTCCAGAGGGGGCTGGCAGATGAAGAACCGTTTCCCACGCGATCGAGCGGGGAATCGATTTCTTGTTCGCCAATCGTCTGTTTTGCGGAAACGAGCCGCGGCTATGAGAGGGTTTTGACCCCCTCGCTCGGCCCGAGCGATGAGTGGGTTACGGCCTACGCCGCCCGCGCGCTCCTTCATACCAACGAAGAGAGATTCGTTTGGGCAGCCAGAGAAGCGCTTCATGCGCTAGTTGATCGAGCAAAGCAGCACCGAATGGGATTTTGATACAACCGGCGAACAGGCGCGGATGGAGGGTGGCGGGCAAATCGTAGATTTGCGGTCAGGTTGTCGCCGATTTCGAACCACGACTCAGTGCACAGAATGTGGACAGTGACTCCTTGAGGCCGGCAGCACCGGTAGGAGTTCCAGTTCAAACGGGATTTGCGGTAATTGTCAGTCATGATTGATACGAAAGAATATACTAGGAAACTGATTTCGCTTTGCCTGTATTCCTATGAATCGACGTGAATTCCTATACACCACTGCCCTCGGGTTGGCTGCGGCCGCCGTAGCGCCCGCGCAAGAGTATGATCGCGACAAACGTCGGCGAGTTGGTTTGATCGGTTGTGGATGGTATGGAAAATCGGATCTGTTCCGGCTGGTGCAGGTATCGCCGGTCGAGATCGTCTCTTTATGCGACGTCGATTCGCAGATGCTCTCGAACGCCGCCGACATGTCCGCCGCCCGGCAGCGTTCCAAGAAGAGGCCTCGCACCTACTCGGACTATCGAAAGATGCTTGCCGAGAAAGATCTGGACTTGGTGCTGATTGCACCGCCCGACCACTGGCATGCCCTGATCATGATTGAAGCCGCAAAGTCTGGCGTGGACATCTGGGTTCAGAAACCGATTAGCCGCGACGTTCTGGAAGGCAAGGCCATGCTGGCCGCTGCCCGCCACAACAATCGCGTTGTCCAGGTTGGTCTGCAACGCCGTAGCACGCCTCACCTGGTCGAGGCAAAAGAGCGCTTCATCGAAGAGGGTAAGCTCGGGAAGATCGCGCTTGTCGAGATCTACTGCTATTACCACATGCGCGCGACGGCAAATCCCCCTGATACCGCGCCGCCCGCGAGTCTGGATTACGATGCCTGGACTGGCCCTGCTCCAATGCGGCCTTATAACAGCTTGGTTCACCCCCGCGGCTGGCGCGCGTTTATGGAGTATGGGAACGGCATTGTGGGTGACATGTGCGTCCACATGCTTGATATGACACGGTGGATGCTCGGATTGGGCTGGCCGACGAAGATTGATTCCACCGGTGGGATCTTTGTCGATAAGAACAGCAAGGCCAACATTTCCGATACCCAGACAGCCACCTTCGATTTCCGGGATCTTCGAGTCGTGTGGCAGCACCGCAGTTGGGGCGAGGCCGCAGATCCAAATTATCCATGGGGCGCGACATTCTACGGCGACAAAGGAACGCTAAAGGTGAGCGTGATGGGATATGACTTTATTCCCGTCGGCGGCGGACAGCCTGTTCATAAAGACGTTACCTACGAGTTGGAACAATACCCCGAGGACAAGACTGAAAAGGAACTCGAGAAACACGTCGCGCCCGCCATCCGGCATCATATGCAGAACTTTCTTGCCTCGATCGACGCGCGTAGCCATCCGGTCTCCGACATCGAGCAGGGCTACATTTCAACCGCGTCGTGCATTTTGGCGAACAACTCGATGAAGCTAGGCCGAAGCCTGGCGTGGGATTCAGAGAAGCAGCTCGTGCTCGGAGATTCCGAGGCAAACGCACTGTTACGCCAGGAATATCGAGCGCCTTACACGCATCCCGAAGCCTAGGACGGACTAGCAATCGCGGTTTCTGTCATCGTGCCCCCATATCTGAGTCCCCCTTTCGAATTGGACGGGGCTGGAAAGAATGCTCTTTCCAGCGATGAAGGATGGTCTTCCCCCGCGGCAGGGCCGGTGTCCGGTTGTTTGTGGTGCCAAGTTGTCAAAGACCTGTTGATCGCATGAGGACGCCTGGGCGCACTCCTGCTCATCACGCGATCCTCTGCTCGCTCTGCGGACTCCTCGGTGGGCGAAGGAGCATAGACTGGGATTAGTGGTCGGGTCCGGTACTTTGGGTAATAGAGACTGCGTTCACTCGTTCTAATTTTATGCGTCGGACGGAACCGATATTTTGGGGAAACCGTAAAGTACCGGTCCTGTCTGACGCATAAATTTTTGACGCATAAATTTTGACGCATAAATTTCGGAACCAGCGATCCTAGTGGTTGCGTCCCCACAGAGGAATCAGGTTAGCTCTGCGTCCTCTAAGGCCGCTTCCGACGCTTGCTCGAGCCGGGCCGAAGGCGATCAGTTGAATTTGCTGTAATAGGTATGGTGTCCATGCTGTCACCGGGTTAACCCGGCTTTTTTGGTCACCTGACGGGGTACGTTTCGTCTGCCCCTAAGAAGTCTATGCCATCTTTTGTAGGGCTCGCGTCACTAGCTTTCCGAATACGGGGCCCAAATCCCAGATGGAGTAGGGCCGTTCGCTCTCATCCTCTTTGCCAACTCGAAAGATGTAGATTCCCTCGCCATTCAATGTGTGCATCGCGAAGTGATGGTGCTTTTGACCTTCAACTGCGGACACGGAGTCGACGAAAATGTCGCACAACTTCATCTTTCCCTCTTTGCGACTGATGTCAAGCGGTCGGCGCTTTTTGACCCTCACCGAAGCGCTGTATTTATCCCCCGTTTTCTGATCCTGGATAAAGCAGTCAAAGGTTTCTTCCTGGTATTCGACCGGCATGCGATGGTGTCCTCGCCGAAATAATTTTGGTCCCATGTCCGGTCAGTGTCCACAAGAATTCCCGCGAGCACACCGACGACGGCTGCTCAAGCACCGCAAACTTGGATAGCCAGAACGTGGGGAACGTCCCGTGTCTGTCCACGAAACCTTGGATCCCACCATGCGGGCCAAACGCGTCATGAGCGCAAACTTACCACGAACCAAATCCGAGGGAAATAGGTATCGTGTCGACGCATTGACCGCTCGAAACACTGGTATCGTGTCCCCAATCACCCTAATCACCCTCGCATCGTAGGCAAAAACTCGCCGTTCGCTCTATCATGCTGGCTGAGAAGACAACTTCTCCTTGAGCTTGAAGACGCAATTATCTTCAAGCCCCATCGCGCCATGAAGGGCGTGTATCTGAGCAATCACAGACTCGGTAACGGGTCGCGTTTTGGTCTCGAGAAGGAAATTACAAAGTGCGTGCAGGGCGATTTCTAGCTCGTTTGCATCAAGCGTTTCCTCAAAATAGTCTCGGTAGCTCGCTCCCCCTGGTTGGTCGTCAAACAGCCCAATCATTTCTCTCAACCTGGAGCTGATCTCACGATAATATGCAAGCCGTTCATCGGTCATGGTTCTACTC
>JBAVQC010000147.1:0-1557 GCA_049693715.1 Acidobacteriaceae bacterium
TATTTAGCGTACGCCGCAAGATCGCTAACCGGACTGTCGCTGCCGCCTAAGGGAAAGACACCAATGATCCGCTTCTCCCCACATTAAACGCCACTACCTCTGGCACGCACAGCGAAACCCCAGGCATCTGGTTCGTGATGGGGACGGAGAACGTGAAGCCATGGAAATACTCAGCGGGGAGACTCCGGGCCGGCTGAAATCTTTCACACCTTCCTGTCACCGGCGCATGCGAATGTGGTGACCTCCGATGCGCCGTTGGATGTCCTCCCGATACATGCGCGAACGGCGCAATCATCCCCGGGAGATTCGGAGATTGGCCTAACTCGGGGACGACCTGATCTGCGCGAGCTATCTCTCTTGAAGGTCGAGGAAAAATCACGCAGGGCAAGGTCAGTCCCCCCCAATTTCCCAATTCCCGCGAAGCACCTAACAACGCGCAGACATGGTTACCAAAGAATTCTTCTTCCGCTCTGGACGGAATCCCAAAACCGTACTACTGTGGCACTAAGAACCACACGTCAGCGCCGTCTTTGTCACGACGACCCTGTTTGGCCTTGCACCCATGCGCTCTACCGGTGCATCCGCCGCCCGCCACCGCGAAAGCATCAGCGCTTGCCAGCCTGATGTCCGGTGTAGCAAACCGTAGGGTGACATCGAAGTGACGGATGACGCCTGTCCGCAGCATTCCTGCGCCCCGCGAGGGCGCGCCTGCGGAGGGCAACAATCACCGTGTCCAAACAGGGTGCGCCCAGTGCGTCCTCTTGATGAAGCAGTTTTGACAACCCGGGAAACACCACCCCACCGGATACCATCCCGAGGTCATCCCAAGCCGGAGGATACGGACGCCGGATGACATACGGGACGTTCGCCGACACGTACCTCGTAGGCAGAAGATCGTCCCGTTTGTCACCGGACCGACGAAGCAGAACCGTCCCCATCGGCAAAGGGCCGGCGATCCAGCACATGAGAAGGGGCCTTATAGCGCTTACGGCGCATTTCGCGCACTTTTATTTGGCCCACCATCCTCAAAGTATGGCTCCAAAACGAGCCGCCTCGAGACCAGCTTCGTCTCCGCGGCCCGAAAACCAGCCACCCACGGAGGCAAGATGCTCAAATTAATTAATTGAGCATCTTGAGCACCTTCACGAAACAAAGGACTTATTTGATCATCTTCGTGAAACAAACGACTTATTTGATCACCTTGCCCGAACCCGCTGGCTCAGGGCTCGGAACAGGCGACTGTCACCGTCGTGGATTGGCCGGAAGTCATTCCGATTACCCGCAAGACGACAGGCAAATTCGGCTTGGCCGAGCGCTATTCCTTTATCGCTGGTGATCTGTTGCAGGTTGACTTCGGCAGCGGGCACACCGTGGCGACGCTCGGCCATATCCTGCACAGCGAAGGCAGAGATCGCAGCCGGGAGTTGCTCAAGAAGACATTCCAGGCGCTTGCACCAGGTGGAACCATCGCTGTTGCCGAATTTCTGGTGAATGCGGATAGAACCGGGCCGCTGAACGGGCTCTTCTTTGCCCTCAACATGCTGGTGAACACCGATA
>JBAVQC010000148.1:0-1853 GCA_049693715.1 Acidobacteriaceae bacterium
TCCGTTTTCTTGGCTCGAGTCTTGCGCATGGACTCGCCGCGCAGTTCGATGCGATGAGCGTTGTGCACGAGCCGGTCGAGGATGCCGTCAGCGATGGTGGCGTCGCCGATTTGCTCGTGCCATTGGAGGATGGGAACCTGTGAAGTCAAGATCGTCGATCGTGTTTGATAACGCTCTTCACAGATTTCCCAGAAGTCGCGCCGCTCAGATTCCTGCATGGGCGCCATGGCCCAGTCATCGACCACCAGGACATCAACCCGGCTTAGCCGGGCCAGCAGATTGCGCTGGCTGCCGTCAGCCCGCGCCAGGGCCAAGTCGCGGAACAACGCTGCGGCGCGGGTGTAGAGCACGAGATATCCGTCGCGGCAGCTCTTCTGAGCCAACGCGCAGGCCAGCCAGCTCTTGCCTACCCCGGTTGGACCGACAAGGAAGATGTTCTCGTGCCGTCGGACCCAGCCGGAGTCGTTGACCAATGAGCGTATCAGCGTTCGATCGAGGCCGCGGGAGGTGCGGTAGTCGATGTCTTCCACGCAGGCGTTGCCTTTTAGCTTGGCATAACGCAGCCGCCGCTCCAGCGCCAGGTTCTGGCGCCAGGTCCACAAGCGGTCGACCATGAGGGAGAGTTTTTCTTCGAAGCTCAGCTCGGCGGCGTCTTGGTTCTGTTCCAAGTTGCGCCAGGTTTCGACCATGGGTTCCAGATGCATGGCCAGGAGTTTTTCGATGGTGGGTTGATGTAACATGGCTCTCTCCTCTCACTCGAAGTACGCCGCGCCGCGGATGTTGTCGTGTTCCGGAACAGCACGCGGCGCAGACGGCGGGTTGATGGGTTGCTGGTCAAGGTTGTGGCGCAGGATCGAGTTCATACTCCTGTAGCTGACCGCGCCGGTAAGCAAGGCGCGGTCGGCGGCAGCTTCCACGCGAGCCACCGGATAACGCTGCCCCAGGCGGATGATGCCCAGGCATGATCGGTAACCCATCTCCGGATGCGGCTGGGCTTGGAGTATCTTCTCCACCACTTCTTGCGTCCGCATGCCTACCGTGGCCGCCCACTGAAGCAGCCGCGAGGGTGGCCAGTCCAAATGGGCACGGTGAGCAGCGGGCCGATGCTCGCTATCAGTCACCGCTACGTATGGTTTGCCCGTACGCAGGTGCGAGGCGACACGCTTGCCCTGATAGAAGATCTCCACCGTCGTGGGCGTGGCCCGCACCTCCACCGTTTGCCGCGCCAGTTGATAGGGCACGCTGTAAAAGCTCTTGTCGAACTGGATGTGATAGTCGATGTTGACGGTGGCCTGTGACCACTCGGCGAGAGCGAAGCGCTCAGCAGGAAGCGGGCGCAGAGCCGGCTGGTCCAGTTGCTCGAACAGGCTCAGCCGCGAGCCTTCACGCTTCTTGAACGGACGCTGGTTGAGCTTGTCCAGCAGCTCGGCGATAGCGCGGTTCATCTCACCGAGAGAAAAGAACTTGCGATGCCGTAGAGCAGCTATGATCCAGCGCTCGGCGATCTGCACTCCGACCTCAACCTTGGCCTTGTCGCGCGGCTTACGCGGACGCGTGGGCAGCACACCGATGGCGTAGTGCATCGCCATCTCCTGGTAAGTCGGATTCAGATCGGGCTCATAGCGGCAAGCCCGCGACACCCCGGTGCGCGTGTTATCGGGAACTACCAGCTGCGGGCAGCCGCCGAAAAACTCCAACGACCGCACGTGGGCCCCGATCCAACTCGCCATCTGCTGATCCAGCGTAGCCTCGGCATAGGTGTAGTTGCTGGCTCCCAGCACCGCCACGAACAACTGCGCTGGGCGTGCCTGGCCGGTCGCGGGATCGTACAAGGGCATGGTCGCTCCCGCCCA
>JBAVQC010000149.1:0-41791 GCA_049693715.1 Acidobacteriaceae bacterium
GCGCTCAACCCGTGAGCACTGGCTCCCTATCGGCACTTAAGGTTTAGATTTGTGGTTATCCCACATCTCGCGAAAAACCAGCGAGATGTGGGGCACCCGGGATTTGTTGCAGATAAAATGGGGCACCATGAAGATACTTACCTCCGAACTTCATACCAGCCGCAAGGGACCCGAAGCCTACTTCACCGGCACCGTCTGGCTCAATGAAATTGTGGGCGCCACGCCGCCCTCGCATCTCAAGGCGATTCGCGTCTGGTTTTCCCCGGGCAGCCGCACTGCCTGGCACACCCACCCTGTGGGCCAAACACTCCATGTATTAGACGGCCTCGGTCTGGTGCAATCCGCCGGCAAGGCTCCCCAGATCATTCGTCCCGGCGATACCGTATCCATCGCGCCGCAAGAACGCCACTGGCACGGCGCCGTGCCGGGAAGAACCATGACCCACCTGGCCATGCAGGAAACCGATGAGCACGGCAGCGATGTCGTGTGGCTGGAACACGTCACCGACGACGAATACTCCTGTCCGCCTATTTAATTGCCCCCTGCTGAGTAGGGACGTTGCGGCCTGGCCGTTTTAGGCATAGGACCGACTACACCCAGGATGCCGCCTAGCCCAGCAAGTTGCCCACCTACGTATCGAGCCGGAATTTGTTGTCCGCCAGGTGAAACATCGGCCGCCATACCAGCCGATTGACCGTGACCACCATGAGCGACATGATGATGGTGGCCAATAGCAAAATAGAAAACTGCCCATGATCGCTGGCCGCCGAGATCTGTGCCCCCAGACCCAGCGTCTGCAAGGTCCGGTCCTTCAGGTGGAAATACTCCGCAACGATGCTGGCGTTCCACGCGCCCCCGGACGCAGTCACCAGCCCAGTCACCAGGTAAGGAAAAATCCCCGGCAGAATCACCACCTTCCATTTCTGCCAGGTGGAGAAGTGGTAAAGCTGGGCCACCTCCTTCAGGTTGGAAGGAATCGCGCTGGCCCCGGCAATCACATTAAAGAGGATGTACCACTGGGTCCCCAGCAGCATGAGAGCGACCGACCCGATCCCCAATCCGCCGCCCGCCTGAACCAGGCCAATCAGAAGAATAGGAAAGATGGCCGTCGCCGGGTAGGACGCGGCAATCTGTGCCAGCGGCTGCGCGATCCTGGCCAGCCGCGGATGAAAACCGATCGCCACCCCTACCGGAATGGTCCAGGCGGACGCAATCAGCAGGGCCGCATTCACGCGCAGAAACGTCGCGCCCGCGCCCTTCAGCAACTCCACGATCTCCGCTCCATGGATATGACGCAGCAACTCCACCGCCCGGAAGGCGGCAAACGCCACCAGCAAACCACCCGCGACAATGAAGAGAATCGTCGCCAGCTGCGACCGCTTGCGGGCCTTGTGGGTGGGTTGCGCGACCAACTCCCGCTGCCGCCGCGCTAGCGCACCATAAATGCGTTCGCTCACCGGCACCAGCGTCGCCTCTTTCAACCAGTTCAGCGCTGCCGAGTTCTGCAGCATATAGAGGATGGGCGAACTCTTACGGCTGCTACTCTCTCCCTGCTCAAACTTGAACTTATCCGCCCAGGCAATCACCGGCCGCCACACCAGCTGATCGGTGGCCACAATGATCAGGATCATGGTCACCGACCCCCAAAGCATGGCATGGCTATCGCCCGAACTCGCCGCCGTCTGCAGGTAAGAGCCCAGCCCCGGCAGGCGGAAGTCGCGGTCACCAAGCACGAACATCTCGCATGCCATCAGGAAAAACCATCCACCGGCCACCGAAACCATCGAATTCCAAACCAGGCCAATGGCCGAATAAGGCAGTTCCAACTGCCAGAAGCGCTGCCATGCGGAAAAGCGAAAAACGCCCGATGCCTCCCGCAGTTCCCGCGGCAGACTCTTGAGCGAGGAGTAGAAACTGAACGCCATGTTCCACACCTGCCCGGTGAAGATCAGCAGGATCGCGCCCATCTCAATACCCAACTGGCGCCCGGGAATCAGCGAGATCATGGCCAGCATCACCGCCGGTAGAAAACTAAGAACCGGGATCGATTGCAGGATATCCAGCGCCGCGATCATGAAGGGTTCGGCCCGCGGGGTGTAAGCGGCCATGTAGCCGTAGCCCAAGGCGAACGTCAGGCTCAATAGGTAAGCAACCGTGATACGTACGATGGAATAGAACGCGTACAGCGGCAGCATTTTCGCTGAAGGCGAAATCGCGATTGCGGGTACCGGATGACCCATCCAATACTCCGCAATGCGCAACACCGCATAGAAAAGCGCAAGCCCACAGGCGGCGACACTCAGGTCAAGGAAAAAGGGCCAGGTCCGCTCCAGCACCAGGGAGCGGGAAAGGGTGGGCACGCGGAAGAGCTTGATTGGCTCGCTCATTCAGCCTGCGCCTCTTCGACCGCCTCGGGTGACTCTTCCTGCTCGGGAAGGATGAACCGTCTGCGGGAAGCGTCAAAGTCAAACAACTCAGCATAGCGGCCCCAGTTGATGGCCGTCTCCAACTGCCGCAGCGTCTCATCCGCGCTGAACTGCTCATCGAGCATGTCGAGAAAAAACTCTTCCGGTACCGTGTGGTCCGACTTGGTATCGAGCGCGCGCGTGATCTGCCGCAGCAACAGCACATTTTCGACCGCTGCTTTACGGAACAGCTCTTTCTGCAGCAGGATCTCCGATTCGGCATACGCCCGTCCCTCCGGGGTAATGGCTGCGTCGCCCTCTTCTACTTTTAGGAAGCCAAGCAATTGCGCCGCATCGACAATGGGCAACAGGTCATCGATCTCGAACGCCAGGTCGTCAGCCAGGCGGTAGATGTCAGCGCGGCCGTTGTAATCGATCAGCAATTCCAGCAGGCCGGCAATGCCTCCGGGCCGGGCGTGGGGAAGCATCTGGTAGTGCATCTGCCGTTGATCGCGCGCGGCCATCCTCTGCGGCACGGCGGAAGGGGCCACGTCCGGCCGGGTCAGCACCTTGTAGATGTAATCCACCAATTGGGTGAAGGCGGCGCTCTTGCGGTCGCGCGGCTGGGTCAGCGTCACCGCAAAATCCACCCGGACATGCCCCGGGTTACGGCCCAGCACGATGATCCGATCGGCCAGCAGCAGGGCTTCTTCAATGTTATGCGTTACCAGAAAAATGGACTGCGTGGGAATCGTCTTCTTGTGCCACAGCTCCAGCAGTTCACTGCGCAGGTTCTCCGCTGTCAGCACGTCCAGGGCAGAGAAGGGCTCATCCATGAAGAGTACTTCCGGCTGCACCACCAAGGCTCGGGCGAATCCCACCCGCTGCCGCATGCCTCCGGAGAGTTCCTTTGGGTAGGCTGCCTGAAAACCGTCCAGTCCCACCGTGTTCAGGATCTTGAGACTCTGTTCCCGCCGCTCGTCGCTCGAGATGCCGCGAGCAATCAACGGAGCCTCGACGTTTTCGAGCACCGTTAACCAGGGAAAAAGCGCAAAGCTTTGAAAGACGATGCCGACATTGATCTGGGTCTGCAGAATCGGCTTGCCGTGCCAGAAGACCTCACCGGCCGAGGGCCGCGACAACCCCGCCAGCATGCGCAGGAGGGTCGATTTACCCGAACCCGACGGGCCCAGTAGAGCTACAATCTCTCCCTGCACAATCGACAGGTCAGTCGGCGCGATCACCTGGATGCGATTTTCGCTCGGTTGAGCGTAGTACTTCTCAACCTGCTGGGCACGGATGATCGGTTCAGCCATGGGAAAATGTCCAACGAAAGGATTTGTGGTCAAATCATCTTATATGGTGCGCGTGGCGCCGGAATCTCAGGGGCGTCCCGCAACACTACGCCCGGATGCGGCATCTGACTCCGGAGCGTATGATTCCAGATGCCGCGTCAGCATTTATCTACTACGATATCGCGACCTGCTTCGACCGTTCGGAGTGTTGGAGCGACGAGGGTCAGAAAGACACAGATCGTTACTCAGGAGCAAATGACCAATTCACAAGCAAAGCCCAAGGTGCTGGTAGCAGATGACGAGCGAGTAATCGCAGACACGCTTGCCATTATCCTAAACCAGAGCGGGTTTGAAGCCACAGCTGTGTACAACGGCGAGAAGGCCGTTGAAACAGCGCGTACACTGCGGCCCGACATGCTCATCTCCGACGTCATCATGACCGACATGAACGGCATTGACGCTGCGATCACCATTCGGACTATGCTGCCCGACTGCAAGATTCTGCTTTTTTCCGGCCAGGCGGCCACCGCCGATCTTTTGGACCGCGCGCGTGTCCAGGGCCACGAATTCGAGATACTTGCCAAGCCTGTGCACCCACAGGATCTGTTGGCTCGTCTCCGCAGTTAAGCCCGCGACCGGATAATCAGGCGGGGAGTTCCGCGCGGAGCAAACGGGGCTCTTGTCGTAGCTTCCCCCGTCATTTTTTTAACCGACAATTCACTGAGTGTTTCTCATCGCCGCCGGAATCGACGGGCGAGCGCGGCGATTTCTGGACTGAATCTAGCGATAAATGAGGCCAACCGCCGTTCCTTCTGTGAGGGCGCCGCAGGAGTGTGCGTGAGAGCCAACAGTTCGCCAAGCTCAGGGCAGGCTCTACGGGCCTGTTTCAGTTCTGCGATTTTGTTTTCGCACTCCCCTCAGGTCTCTTACGGCAACAGGCCAAACTCTGCGACACTGTTCTTCGTCCCCACGAATACCTTTCCATTCGCAATCATGGGAGGAACGAACTTGTTGTCGGAAAAATGGTCGCGGCTGTTCGGCGCCTGGTTGCTGTCGTACAACTCGGTGGGCAGGTTCGTCGTGTCGTAAGCGTGCAATACGCCTGCGCCACCCTGATTTTCGATGGCCCACACAATGCCACTCTGCACTCCGTTCGAGCTTACGCTCGGGGTGGCTCCAGGGTAGGCAAAGCTGGTGACCGACTCACTGGCAGGAGTCGTCGCCAACAATGCACTAGTGATCGGAAACGCCTTCAGGTGATCGCCAATGCCGGCGTAGTAGACGGTGTTATTGAATAGGGCAGCCATGGAAAACGCGCCTCCGCTGAGCGCATTCGGCAGCTCCTGATACACCGCATTGTTGCTGCTGGCATTGAACTTTCCCATGTTGTCGCGATCGACGACATAGATATTGGTGTCTTTGCCGGCGCCGACGGCAAGATGACGGACGTTACCGTGGACGTCTGTTTGATCGGGCAGAAGCATGGCGCCTCCCGACCCAAGATCCTGGTCAGCGTCACTTTCCGATTGCAGGTTGTAGGCCGCGAAATAATCCGCCGCGGCCAGTGTGTTACCGGTGGTGGATACCTTCATGAACGCGTTCCCAAAGTTTCCAGTTGCAGGAAAGCCATTCGCGTTCATGGTTGAGTCGAAGGTGCCATTCGCGTCGAGGAAGAAGATGTTGCCCTGCGTATCCCCAGCCAGGCCGGCGCCGCTCATCCACACCGAACCCTCGCCGTCGCCAAAATGAGGTGTGGACGGTCCATTCGGCGTCAGGTTCAACACGCTCGTCTGCTGCAGCGTGCTTTCACTGTAGGCCATCAGCCACCCGGTATAAGGATCTTCATCGCAGTGCGACGTCCATGCCAGGTAAATCTGCCCATTCATCAATAGGAGACCCACCCGCTCCGCATACTGACCGGGGTCGAACACCTGCATCCCGTTGGTGGAACCGTAGCCGGTGCCCGGGAACGTGGCCGTAATCTCCGTCGGGGAGCCCTGCAGTTCCGCGCCGGTGGCGAGGTCCAACGCATGCAGCCGCTGATGATATTTGCTGCTCGCATCCTTCGACGTGGCGACCAGGAACACGGTACCGTTGGGCCCGTGGCTGCGGTCGATCACCGGGGTGTCGGTGATTCCGATCTCCGGCGAGATCTGGTTGCAGCCATGATCGTCACTGCTGGTCTCATTTGCCCCCAGGGCGCTCACTTTCCAGAGCTGCGTGCCTGAATCGGCGTCGAACGCATAGGCGCTTCCGTGTTCGGTAACTACGATGACCACATTATGCGGCTGCCCGGCGAGAGAAAGGCCGCTGACGTAAAGGGGCTGCGCGTCGACGTTGCCGTCCACCGGTAATTCACGGAGCTTGCCGAAATTGTTGACGTTGACGTTTTGCGTAGTGAGCACCGTCTCGGAAGCATTCCACCCATCGCGGGCGTTGTCATTGTGATACGTGGTTACGTTCACCCCCGAAGACGCTACCGTCAGAGCCAGCGTGGCGGTATGCGTAGTTGAGCCGGAGGTCCCGGTGAATACCACGTTGGCGCTTGCCGCCTGCGCGCTGTTACCCGCGGTGAGGGTAATGGTTTGCGGCGTGCCGGGGGTCAGTGAAACCGAGGTGGGGCTGGCAACCACCCCGGAAGGTAATCCACCCAAGGCCACAGCGATGGTCCCGGTGAAGCCGTTGAGCGCAGTCGCGGCCAGCTGCACGGCTTGCCCCGTCCCGCCAATGGTTAGGCTCAGTGACTGCGGGCTGACCGCGAGCGAGAAATCAGCTTGTGCCGGCGGTGGGGCAGTCACGGTGATCGGCAGGGAAGCTGAGTGCATCAGCGTCCCCGACGTCCCGGTGAGCGTGGCCGTCGCAGAGGCCGCTGCCGTTCCCGCAGGCGCCGTCAGTGTAAGAGTGGAGGCCGTGCCCGGTGTGAGCGTGAGCGACGACGGCTGCGCTGCCACCCCGGTGGGCAGCCCGGTGATCGCTACTTGAACGTTGGAAGAAAACCCATTCTGTGCCGTCGCCAATACGGAAACAGTGGCCGCCGTGCCGTTCGCGGTCAAGCTGACCGAAGCCGGCATCACGCTGAGCGTGAAGTCGGCAGGCGCCACCCCGGTTACGGAGAGCGAAGCCTGCGTGCTGGCCGTCTGGCTATTGACGGTAGTAGTGAATGTTAACGTAGCCATGCTCGTTGGTGTCGACGAGGATGCCGTCATCGTAAGCGGTAAAGCGACGCCCGGAGTCACCAACAATGTTGCCGGGGATACGGTAACTCCACTCGGCAACCCGGACAACGAGACCGTGACCGCGCTCCCTCCACCCGATACCCCCAGTAGCAGGGAAACCTGCTGACCGGCCGCGCCCGCGGTTAGACGGATGCTGGAAGGAGAAAGAGTGAGCGTCGGCTGCGACCCACTGCCGTTGCCGCTGGCGCTACTCCCGCCACTGCAGGAAGCAAGACCGCACATGATGAGGGCGCTGGCGACAAGCGAGAGTACTACCTTCGAGAACGATTGGAAAAGAGGAGTTGCGAAAGACATGGCGCCCTCCGGGGAGTGCTCGGCTTGGCAATCGGGCAGCGTCTGTGCCAACTCCCCAGGAGCATTGCCCGGCATACCTCACGTACCGGTCCAATGCTAACTCTCGAAGGGTTCAGCGGTGGCGAATTCCGTCTTGCACGCCTTCCCAAAAGTGGTATCGCGCATCCCCCGTTTTGGGTGCTACCTAACGGTACACGATACCTGGTCCAGCAAATCTGACAACGACACCGGCAATGAATTTCCTGCTAGTGAGCGGACACATGTCCATGAGGACCACGACGGTAGCGTCATCTGAAGTCTCGCTGGCAATGATGTTGGTACGATGAAGAAAAGTTACAAGATATCTTGACACTACAAGATGCCTTTTGTAATTTTGTAAGATCAGGCAAGACCAATGTTCGTCTTGTCCGTGGCCGGGTCCCCTCGCTTTAACGCTCAGCATGGGATCCGCCGGCTTTGTCGCAGTCATACAGTCTGCTATCGTGGTTGAGTCCGAGGCACTCCAAGGTCCCTTCGTTGTTTCCTGCGCATCGAGTCACCGCGACGCACCAATCGTCGCATGTCTGTAAAGACTGAGTTTCCCTTACAGGCTTTGCCTCGCTCTTACCGCTTTTCCGGAACGTTGGATTGTTGTTTTGATCTTGGAGTTTTCCATGAGAGTGCTCAGTTTTTTGCCCCGGCATGATTTGAAGAAGCGAGTCGAAAGGGCTCTCAGATCTGCTCAGTTTGTTATAGAGACAGCAGCATCCGCCAAAGAATGCTCCTACTCTCCCCAGTTCACACGCTACGATGGTGTTCTTGTCGATGCGGATTCTCTTGACTTCAGAGATGCTCTCGATCTGGTAAAACACCTGCGGCGGGAGAATGCGGATGCGTCGTTGTTCGTTTTCGCGCGGTACCCGGATCTGGAGCAGCGATTAGCCTTGTTTGAGGCGGGTGTGGATGATTATGTGCGCGAGCCATTCTTCGCCTCCGAGCTGGCCGTACGTTTTGGCCATTCCATCAGGCTGCGCAAAGCGGCTTCTGACGCCACCGCATCGCGCACTGTCAACAAGCTATGCCTCGGCGATCTTGACCTGGATCTGATCAGGCGCAGAGCTGCCAGGCTGGGTAAGGAAATCGACCTTCGGCCAAAAGAATTTCTCCTGCTTGAATACCTGCTACGGAACGCCAACCGCCCGGTCACCCGGGCCATGATTTTGGAACACGTGTGGAACTCATCGTTTGAAGGTTTAACCAACGTAGTCGATGTGTATATCAGCTCGTTACGAAGTAAGATCGATCGAGACTTCCCGCAAAAATTAATCCAGACCAAGCGTGGAATCGGCTATAGCCTTACCTGCATGACCGCCCGCGTCTGAACGACGCCAGGGCGGAGGACATCCCTGAGCTATAGGACGCCAGGGCGGAGGACATCCCTGAGCTATAGTAAGGGACCGGGGAAGTTTCCATAGGGAAATTTATTGTACAAACTGATGCGAGGGACGCGTACTACTTACCGGCGATCCACACCAGGTCATTTTGCGGTATTGTGGTGCGTTTCACCTCACCGATAGGAAAGAAGTTATGAGAACAATGAGTGATGTAGATAAATGTTCATCTTAAGCCACCAGACCCTCCTTCCCCCGGGGGCAAAAGACATTGGCGAAACGATGAGTCCTTTGCGTTTGCAACTTGGGGCGGAACGGGAAAGGTTCGCTCATGGCAGGAATTGGAGCTAGGCTCCGTACAATTCGCCGGCAATGGCAACTCTCTCTACGAGAGGTTGAGGAACGCAGTCTCCGCTTTGCTCAGGATCGGGGAAGTCCGTCCTATCAGATCTCGGCCAGTTGGCTCGACCGCCTGGAACGCGAAGAGCACGAATTGACGGTCAACAAGCTCATTGCCCTGGCTTCCATCTATAACATGCCGACGGAGCATCTGCTCCGCTCCATGCATCCGGCAAATGAACAGATCATGAATCTGAAGCAACTTTCCAGCCCCAATGCCACCATATTGCTGACGGAAGGACCACTGGAAGCCCAGGCAAGATATCTATTACCCGATATACCCATCCCGGATCAGCCGCCCGATGAGACGACACTACTCGCGACCGAGAATAGCCAGTCACTGGCGCCTTACCGGCGAGGCATCATCGGTAAACGCGACCTAACCCTGGATCCGATGATTCCCGCCGGCTCCATCGTGCAGATCGACACCCAGAAACGCGCGATTTCTTCGCGGAAAGATTGGACCCATGAATTTCAGCGGCCCATCTACTTCCTCATGACCCGGGAGGGTTACGTTTGCGGCTGGTGCGAGTTGGACAAGGACTCGGACTGGCTGACACTCATCCCGCATCCCCTGTCAGGCGCCTCGAGTCGCAGGTGGAAGTACCGCACGGAAATAGAAAACATCGGGCGCGTCATTGTGGTGGCCATCCGATTGGTGCCCTGACCGGCCTGGATACCCCAGGGAGGGTGTCCGAACGTGAAGAGCTCCTGCGTCCTGAGGGCGGAAATAAGGTCGCCTTGCGACCCAGGTGGAGTTCGCCGGCGATCGGCGGTAGCAGCAAAGAGCCAGGCACCCGTCCAGGACCACTGACTGTGATTGGGAGATCAAATCCGCCAGAGGCCGCCGACCTGATTTGGACAAGTGTGAAGTCAAACCATCCCTACGGGATTCGATATCGCAATGGTCTCTACAACGCCTTTTGCAAATCCGGCAGCATAGAGAAGTTGCCTGCCTCGTAGAGCCTGAGCACCCGCCGCGTCATGCGATAGTAGCTAACCACAGCGCGCTGCGCATAGAAGGGAAAGGAAATCTGCAGGTTCCCCTTCTGGGCCGCCCCTTTCAGCCGCTCGACATGCCACTTCAGTTCCCCCGCGTCCAGGCGCAGCCGTTCCGCGATGACCAGTGCCTCCGGATACCACTGCTGGACATAGAAAGCCAGATCAATCAGCACTTCGCTATTTCTCTCCAGGACTTCAAGTCCCTCGAGCCCACCGGTCAATTTCCATACCTGCAATGGGTCCAAACTTCCGGCGTCATCGGCCGCCTTGGGCTGGCCCGACTCGTCGACCAGGTCGAGAGCCACTTCAGCAATCTTATTCCGGTCTATCCGGGTTAGCTTGGCCAACAGCTCTTCCCAACTCGCCGACGCCGATCGGCGGCTCTGGAAATAGTAATATCCTGCGATCAGGGCAAGAATAATGACAAAAGGCCCTATAGCAGTGACTAAGTGGAGGTTATGCGTATTCACAGCTCCTTACGCGATCGTAAGTTCTGAAGATCGTATTCCAACAGCATTTGCAATGTAAACATCTTTTCCCGCATCTCCGAAGTCATGGTGCGAAGCGCTGGTTCCTTACGCCATAAACTGACAATCCAATAGCTAACACAGCCTAGATATGCCGCCATGCGCACATGGGACAAAATAACAAAGCCTGGTACTTCCCGGCCAACCCCGAAGTAACTGTGGCCAGTCTCAACGAGTACGCTGAGCAGGGAATACGCTCCCAGTCCCTGAGCAATCTTTGCCACGTGCGTTCTCCAGGGAAGCCGCGCGTGGATAGACAGAGCCATCATGGCGACGAACAGCTCACTCTGCAAAGTAGCCGCGAACAGGTTACCCTTGGTTGAAAACGATTGCACCCATGTGCGTGCCGGCGGACTGGCCAGCCATGTCAGACAAAGCGATACCAATAGACTCAGGCCCAACAGCCAGACAAAGCTGCCGCGCACGTCATGCGCCCAAACGTCCAGTGGGCGAAACACGCGTGAAGCGACCTCGTAGACTACGCAAAGCTGCAGGATCGTATCCAGAACAGTCAATGACCAGTAGCTATAAAAATACACGTCTCTGGTGCTATAACGCAGAACCAGGTACAGAACGATCGTCCTGATCACGTTCAGCGTGATCAAGGCTGTAAAATAAGGAAAACGTTCGACCCGGCGCCGATACACAAGAACCATAAGCAAGCCGAGATTCTCCAGAAATCCAAGCAGCCAGAACAGGAGATCTATGCCGGTAAGATGCATCGGGGCGCCTTCTTCTACTCAGCCCGGGACCAGCACACGATTGCGGTCCCAACAATTCTGGACGATAACAGATACCTGGTAAGTCGTGGAGTTTGTGAAACCGGGTGCGGCTTTGATCCTCGCAAAACAGCACCCGGCTAACAAGTAGTTAAAATGCCACCTTCACCGTGCAGCGACCAAGGTGATTGTGACCACTGCTTAGAGAAACATACTACGCCATACCGAAAAATGCGAGAATCGTGTGGACAACTCCGGGCTCCGGATCGGTGCCGGTGGGGGTTGCGGCGAAGGCGGCCGGGGTGACCAGCGCGAGCAGGGTTGCACTGATAGCGACGGTGCGAGCAATCTGTTTCAGCATGGGGGTTTCTCCTTGGGAGTGCAAATGTGCACTGCCCGGAGACTACGGCGCAGAGCCGCAAACACCCATGATCTCTCTCGCGATGTTGCTTACACGTAACAAGACCTACTACAGTTAATCCGCAAGGTCGCCTTCCGGTGAGTGCGCTGGATACATTTGATTACGTGGTGTTTAGCGTACTTGCCTTAGTCGCTGTGTTTCCGATAAGCAACAGCTGTTACTACCCACTCACCACTTCGAGGCGCATGGTTTATTCCTCTTGTGGGTCGTATCGGCACTTAAGCGGCGGGATGAAAGCGCAAGCAGGTGAAGCCCAGTTCCATTCATCCACCAACGAGATCCGGTTAGTCGCAACAAGGGGGACTGTTAATAACTGGAATAGATACAATTGACAGAGCAAATGAACTCTGATATTGCTTCTTCACCATGTAAGTTGCTCTCCTCGTCCGGATTAGGATTTTCACTTCTGTCTTGTGCCTTGCTCCTCGCTCCTCTCTCTACGCGGAGTGGCGAATTCAGCGGCATTGTGAAAGACCTGGCGGATGCGATCCCGGTAACACGGAGCGCGCTTACCGAATCTTGATGTTGGCACTGCCAACTCTACTGCCGTAATGCAAAGGGCGATTTGCCTTACCGGCATAGCGGTTCACGACAGGTGTAACGGTAAATATGCCGTACGCCGTCATTTCACCGGGAACAGCCCCACCTGACAAGGGCCGATCGGACACAGCAACCGTGACGTTGCTGAACGACAGATTTCCTGGGACCGTTCGATCGCGGTTACGATCGTGGAGGTATTCTTGAAGGTGCTCACTTTCTTACCCCGCTGTGATCTGCAAAGAAGAGTCGCCAAAGCGCTCAGCTCAGCTCAGTTTGTTGTGGAAACGGTTGTCTCCGCCAGGGAGTGCCTGCAGCTTACCCGGTTTGCGCCCTACGAAGGTGTCCTGGTCGATTCGGATTCCCTCATCTTTGGGGATATTGTGTTGCTGGTGAAGCTGCTCCGCCAGGAGAACTCCAACGCAGCCTTGTTTGTCTTCGCCCGATACCTTGACCTGGAGCAGCGTCTGCAATTGTTTGAAGCTGGTGTGGATGACTGCGTGCGGGAGCCGTTCTTTGCCTCGGAATTGGCAGTCCGCCTTGGCCTTTCCATACGCTTGCGGCAGGCAGCTGCTGATCTCGCCGCCGCCAGCAAGGTGAGTGTCCTTCGCTCCGGCGATCTCGAACTGGATCTGATCCGCAGAAGAGCCGCTCGCCTGGGGAAGACAATCGATCTCCGCCCGAAGGAATTTCTTCTCCTGGAATACCTGGTGAGAAACGCCAATCGCCCGGTGACGCGAACCATGATTCTGGAGCACGTCTGGAATTCCTCGTTCGAAGGTTTGACCAACGTGGTCGACGTGTATATCAGCGCCTTACGAAGCAAGGTCGATCGCGACTTCCCGCAAAAATTGATTCAGACCAACCGGGGTATCGGCTACACTCTTGCCTCCGGCAGCGCTCCTCCGGCGGAGTCTAATGGCCATCGCAAGCCCCCCGATTCGGCCTCGGAGCCATCGAATGTGCTGGTGCGGCGAGCGTAGTCCAATAGCTCGCAGTTCAAATGCCTATATCGCCGCACCGTCTTCTCTTAACCGGCGACCGCCGGCTCCGGATGGCACACTATGCCGCGCGGCCGCCCCGCAGCTGCCGGAGTCTGAC
The DNA here is from genome assembly GCA_049693715.1 of Acidobacteriaceae bacterium. GTDB lineage: Bacteria > Acidobacteriota > Terriglobia > Terriglobales > Acidobacteriaceae > PALSA-350. The sequence continues at coordinate 13,307 of JBAVQC010000149.1, forward strand.
GAAACTCACGAACCCTCCGCAGGACCCATGGCTCTAAATCCAAGCGGCATCTTGTACCGCCACTCCGGCGATGCCTCGATGAGCAATTTTTAATCTCGTTCCGCGTAGAGCTTTCAGGTTCTCCTACTAATCTCACGGCTACAGCGGTCCACAATTGATTGTTGGCCAAACCTGAATTTCCCGCGGAGCTTTGGCTCAGGGACTGAACAGGCCCTCGGCTGGCGCCGCGTCCAGGATTGTAGAAGCACGTTCCGTGGTTTGTCCCGTGAAACCACTCCACGCCATTCTCATCACGTCACAGTAACTGTGAAACCGCACTCGACATAGACCCTCGGAGACGAAAATGGCTTCGATAACCGCACTCCCGGTAGATGCGGCCTTTCCGCTCACTGGTCCGCCAAAAATCCGCTGCCACCCGTTGCCATGCTCCCTGGTGTTCTTCGCCTGCGACGGCGTTGCTATCGTGCTCACAGGCAGCCTGGTTCTTCTGGGCAAGCGCGCCGGCAGTGGAAGTCTGGACATTCATCGATATTTGGCCCTCTGGCCTGTCCTCGGAGTATTCATCGCAATCTTTTTCTCTTCTCATCTCTATCCCGGCGTTATTCATAACGCAGTCACTGAGCTTCGCCGCCTGGTGCTCGCCGTGACGCTTAGTTTCCTGGTGATGGCGGGCCTGATCTTTGTCACTCGAAGCTCGGATAAATACCCCGGCCGTATTGTTCTCTTATGGTGGATGGTAGCAATCATTGTTACCCCCTTGCTGCGATCCGTGGTGCGAGCCCGAATCTGCCATCGATCCTGGTGGGGCATTCCGGTCGCCGTCTTCGACACCGGCGACGAATCGATTGAGATCATCCGGGAACTGGAGAATCATCCGGAGATCGGGCTCAGGCCGGTCGTCGTCCTCTCGACCTCTTACCCCACTCCGCCCACGCACACGCTGCCGATCGTGGATATTCGGCTCGCCGCTGCCGTGAGGGCCTGCGGCGTGGAGCTTGCCATGATCGCCCTGCCCGATGCAGGTTCCGGCAAGCTGCTGGAGGAGCTGGAGAAGTTCGAGAGCATTTTTCCTCGTCTGATGATGATGCATAGCTCCACGGACCTCTACAGCCTGACTGTCGACGCTCGCCAGCTGGGTGGTTGTTTAGCGGTTGAGTGCAGAAGAGATCTGCTTCTACCGATCCCGAGATTTGCCAAACGCGCCTTCGATCTATTGGCGGTCGCCCTCACCGTTCCGGCGGTGGTGCTCACCATTCTCGTGGTGGGCTTGCTGGTGAGACTGGAGTCTCCCGGGCCCATTTTTTACCGTCATCGCAGGATCGGCCGCGATCATTCGAAGTTCCACATCTGGAAAATCAGGACCATGCAGGTCAACGCGGATAAGTTGCTGCAGGATGCCCTGGCGAACGATGGAGCCCTGCGTGAAGAGTGGCTACGGGAGCGAAAGCTGCGCTGCGATCCTCGGGTTACCCGCGTGGGCAAATTCTTGAGGAAAACAAGCCTCGATGAATTACCCCAGTTCTGGAATGTATTGCGGGGTGAGATGAGCCTGGTCGGCCCACGCCCCATCGTGGAGGAGGAGATACCAGCATACGGACATAATTTTTCCCTGTATTGCCGGGTTACACCGGGCCTCACGGGCTTGTGGCAAGTTTCCGGACGAAACGAAGTAAGTCGTCGCGATCGAGTCCGGCTGGATAGTTACTACGTTCGCAACTGGTCCCCCTGGCTGGATCTTAATATCCTGGCGCGTACCGCAAGGGTAGTCATTACCGGACAGGGCGCTTATTGATTAGATCGCAATCACAGCAGGACGAGATCGTTAGCCGGCATTCATGGAAATTGTGAATGCAATGAATAAGTCGATCTAGGATGCGGGACGTGAGACGCTCGCAATAAGTCAGAGAGAAGAGTGATGAAAAAGGTAAGAGACAAGCGAATTCTGGTGACGGGCGCTGCGGGTTTCATTGGCGCGCATGTAGTCCGCCGGCTTCTTGAGGATGGCTTTGAGGTCGTCGGTGTGGACAATCTGAACAATTACTACGATCCCAGGCTCAAGGATGCGCGGCTTAGGAAGCTCTGCATGGGGCCCCGATTCTGGTTTTTCCCGCTTGATCTCGCAGATAAAGAACGGGTGAACAGCCTTTTCCGTGACGGCGAGTTCGAAGCCGTGGTTCATCTCGCAGCCCAGGCCGGAATACGGCACTCCCTTACCAGCCCTGACGAATATGTCGCCAGTAATCTGGTCGGTTTCGTGAATGTACTCGAAGGAGTTCGCGCCTGTACCTGCCGGCACTTCGTCTTTGCTTCTTCGAGTTCCGTCTACGGCTCTCACAACAAAATCCCTTTTGCCGAAGAGGACTCGACCGATTATCCCGTCAGCCTCTACGCGGCGACCAAGAAGAGCAACGAGGTTGTCGCTCACGCTTATAGCCACCTGTTTCACATCCCGACTACGGGACTGCGATTCTTCACCGTGTACGGTCCGTGGGGACGGCCGGATATGGCAGTCTTCAAATTCGTCGATGCGGTGATGGGCGGCCGCATCATCGAACTTTATAACTTCGGCCGCCTCCAGCGCGACTTCACCTTTGTCGACGACATCGTGGAAGGAATTGTTCGTCTCTTGCCGCTGCCACCGAAATGGGATGGCAAACACGGACCAGGCGCACAGGCCCCGATGCGGCTATGCAATATAGGGAATCAACAGCCGGTTGAACTGCTCCACCTGGTTCGCACCATCGAGTCCTGCCTGGGCAAAGCCGCGGACATTCGCCTGATGCCCATGCAACCGGGCGACGTCTACCAAACTCAGGCCCGCGTTGACCGGCTGAAAGAAGTTACGGGCTATAGCCCTCAAGTCTCCCTCGAAGATGGTATACGCCGGTTTGTGGCGTGGTATCTGGACGAATATCTCCCTCTCGGGCTGGCGGGGCCGCCTCAATTTTCATTACCGCTTGCGGTGCAGAGCGTCCACCGGAATGTACCAGCCTCGATCGCCGGTGAGGGATAACCCATTACCGGTAATGCGCGTGGAAAAGGAAACTTTTATGGACATCCTGGCAATCGTCTCTATGTTGGTTATCTGTTGGCTCCTGCTGCTCGTGATTCTCATGCAGGCGCGCAAGCTTTCCAGCCTCACCGCGAAGGCGATTGACCTGTCTTCGCCCGTCCTTGGTCGTATCGAGTGGCTGCAGGCACTCTTGGAACAGTCGGAGCGATCCGCACGCGAGGAGAGCGCGCGCAATCGCGTGGAACAAACCGCCCAGGCGCAAGGTCTCCGTTGTGAGGTCGTGAGCTTACTGACCGGCGTCGGAGACTCCGTTTCCGCAAAGCTGGAAGGGTTCACCAGGTTGAATGACCAGAGGCTTGAGCTTCTCCGCTCGGGAATAGAGCAGCGTCTGGATCTCTTCACCACGGAATCCGGCCGTAAGGTCGACGGACTCGCTCAGGCCGTCGTTGTTTCATCTACCAGGTTGCAGGATGAGCTATCGGCGAGGCTGGTAGAGTTCAAGTCTTCGCTGGATACAACGATCCGCCAAACCCATTCGCTGCAAGGTCAGCAAGCCGAAGCCGTGGCCGGCGCGATCCGATTCTTGCAATCGGGTGTCGATGGGAGCCTCTCGCAACTGCGCGAAGAGAATGGGGCTTCCTTGAGGAACCTCGGCGACAGCGTGTTATCGACCCTGACCGGCATCTCCCAGATGCAGAACGGCGAGCTGAGCGAGATGAGAAAAACGGTGGATACCCGGCTGCTCCACATCCAGGTCGACAACGAGAAAAAACTGGAGCAAATGCGGCAGACAGTCGACGAGAAGCTGCAGGGAACGTTGGAGTCCAGACTGGGAGCGTCCTTCAGGCAGGTCAGCGAACGCCTCGATCAGGTTTACACCGGGCTGGGAGAAATGAAGACGCTGGCTACCGGGGTAGGCGATCTGAAGCGAGTGCTGACCAATGTCAAAGTACGTGGGACCTGGGGAGAAGTACAGCTGGGCGCGATCATCGAGGAGATCCTGACCCCGGACCAGTTCCGCAAGAACGTGGCCACCGGCCGCCCCGACGAACGCGTGGAATACGCGGTTAAGTTGCCGGGCCGCGATAGCCACGGCGAGCCAGTCTGGCTCCCGATGGACGCAAAGTTTCCTTTCGAGGACTACCAGCGTTTGATGCACGCATCCGAACGGGGTGATGGGGAAGCAGTCGACCGAGCCTCGCGCCAATTGGAGGCCGTGTTGCGGCTGACCGCAAAGGACCTCTCCGAAAAGTACCTTGCACCACCCCGCACCACCGACTTCGGTATCCTGTTTCTTCCCTCAGAAGGACTCTATGCAGAAGCCATGCGATATCCTGGCCTGGCTGACTCTATCCAGCGGGAGCACCGCGTCGTGTTGGCGGGACCGAGTACGTTGGCCGCACTCTTAAGTGCCCTGCAAATGGGCTTCCGCACCCTGGCCATCGAACGACGATCGAGCGAGGTCTGGGAGACCCTGGGCTCAGTAAAAATCGAATTCGGCAGGTACGCCGGCGTCCTGGCAAAGGTCAAACAGAAGCTGGGCGAGGCACAAAATACGATCGACAATGCCGAGACACGCACCAGGGCCATCCAACGCAGGCTCAGGGATGTAGAAGGCGCTGAAGACCCGGAGCTCGCCGCGGAGTTCCTGGCGGAGGAAGAATCTTTGGAGGATATTCCGGTATTGACCGGAGGAAGCTGAATCGCGTATGCGCTCGAAACTCTTAAGCACACTCCCTTCGTCATAGTTGTAGGAACTCAGGCTGGGCGTAGACGATGCGCGGCCTTCCTGAAGGGGAGTCATGTCCATCCGCAGCCGTATCGGATTTCTCCTGCTCATCCCTGTCCTATGCACACCCGTATTCTTCGCCCAGCACAACACCGAGCCAACCTCAGCCCCTCCCTCCAAAATCGACCTTGATGTCGTTGTGACGCCGAAGTCCGGGCCGGCGGTTGCTGGTCTCGAGCAGAAGGACTTCACCATTTTTGACAACAAGGCTGGGCAGCACATCACGTCCTTTCAGGCTCGTAACGGCAGTCAGGACCCCGTCCAAATCATCCTGGTGATCGACGCCGTGAACACCACGTATCAGACCATCGCTTACGAGCGAGGACAGATCGACAGGTTTCTACGAGCCAACGGCGGTCGTCTGGCCCAGCCGATGACCCTCGCATTCTTCACCGATAAGGGAATGGAACTCGAACAAGGTTTTTCCACCGACGGCAACGGGCTCAGCGAATCCTTTGACCACCATGACGTTGGTCTGCGCGACATCCGCCGCTCTTCGCAATACGAGGCGAACGACCGCTTTCAGCTTTCCATGACTGCTCTTGGAGAGCTTATCGAGCAGTCAGCCAAGCTCCCCGGACGCAAGATGATCTTCTGGGTCTCTCCGGGCTGGCCACTCCTTTCCGGTCCACGCATTGAGCTCGACAACAAGGAACAAAACCAGATTTTCAGCTCCGTGGTCGGCCTATCCACCGAGCTCCGGCAGGCGCGGATCATTCTATACAGCGTCGACCCGCTGGGCTCCAACGAGGGAATATCCCGCACCTTCTATTATCAGGAATTCCTGAAAGGGGTGAGCAAGCAGAGCCAAGTCAACGTCGGAGACCTAAGCCTGCAGGTCTTAGCCGTTCAGAGTGGTGGACTGGCCCTTGCCTCCAGCAACGACGTCGCTCAGCTCCTGGAAAAATGCATGGCGGACACTGAGGCCTACTATGAATTGTCCTTTGTGCCAGCTGCGGCCGATCATCGCGACGAATACCACAACATTCTCGTCCAGGTAGCAAAGCCCGGTCTAACTGCTCGCACCCGCACCGGCTACTACGCCCAGCCGTAGAAAAGCATTTCCAGGAAGGACCTGCAGTTCCGCGGACCCTTCCTGGAAATGCTTTTCTGCATCCGCCTGCTAAATCGCGCGCAACAACCGCGCAGGCAGCGTGATCAGGGCGACCACCAGCTCCAGCGCACCGTGCACAGCGATGCCGGCCAGGCGGAACGGCAACAGGACCAGCCACACCAGCGGATATAGGACCAGCGCCAGCAATGCAAGAGGCCAGCAAAGAAGGAAGAGAATACACCACAGCAAAAACTTGATCATTTGATATTTACCCCACATTCCCCCATGGAGAGATACGCAATCCCGACTCCACAGGTTCCAGCCATCGCACCATGAGACTTATCCTAAGGACGTCACATCTGACACCAGGAACGACGGAGAAACCCGTGGCCAACAACGGAATCGTCAACAAACCCAGCAAGCATTCGGTCGATGACACGCTGCGCAACCTCCAGAATATGCTCGAAGCGAAGGGAATCGCCGTGTTCGCACTCGTCGATCACAGCGGGGAAGCAGCGAAAGTGGGCATGAAGATGCGTTCGACCAAGCTCCTCATCTTCGGCAACCCAAAGGGAGGCACCCCCCTGATGCTCGCGGCCCCGAGCATTGCCATCGACCTCCCGCTCAAAATTCTGATCTGGCAGGATGACCAGGAAAAAGTCTGGATCTCCTACAACACCCCGGAATATCTGGCGGAACGGCATGGACTGCCCTCGCCTCTCGCGCAGAACATCGCCTTCATCGAGAACCTGGCCTCCCACATCGCGGAGTAACACTAGAATGTAGGTTTATGGTTGGAACCGCCATTCATGACCAGATCGTCGCCCTGGCTCAGGAGGCCGGTTTTTCCAAGGCGGGCATCGCTCCGGTTCCTCAGCCCGGGGACCCCGAACTGACTGACTTCGAAACCTACTTCGAGGACTGGATCGAGCGCGGGTATGCGGGCGAGATGGAGTACCTGAAACGGCGCGACCAGGACAACCGCCTGCTGCGATCCTCACTGGGGATTGCCATCCCGTGGGCCCGATCCGTAATCGTCTGTGCCGCAAACTACAACGCGGACGCACCCAGATCCTTGGATCCAGCCTCACCGGAGAGCGCCTGGATAGCCCGCTATGCCTGGACTGGTTATCGGCCCGAGTCCTCCCCAGGCCCATCACCGCCGAGCGACTACCACGATGTCCTGCTCGCCCGGCTCAAAAAGCTGGAGCAGCGGTTGCAGCAAGAGCTTGGTCCCTTCCCGTCACGGTGCTATGTGGATACGGGCCCACTGGTTGAGCGGGTTTATGCGTTATACGCGGGAATCGGCTGGATCGGCAAGAACACCTGCATCCTCGACCAGCAGCTTGGCTCGTGGTTCTTCCTGGGCGTGATTCTTACCGGCCTCGAACTGCCATCCAATCGCGCGGTCACGTTACCGGAAGACCGCTGTGGCAGCTGCACCCGCTGCATCGATGCCTGCCCAACCGGCGCTCTGATCGCGCCGTATCAAATGGACGCGAGCCTGTGCATCGCCTACCTGACGATTGAAAAGCGCGGGCCGATTCCCGAATCGTTGCGTTCTCAAATGGGACGCCAGGTCTTCGGCTGCGACATCTGTCAGGAGGTGTGCCCCTGGAATCGCCGGGCTCCGCTGAGTACCGATCACGAGCTGGCGGTCCGCCCGGAACTGGTCAACCCGGCCCTTGCCTGGCTCGCCGAACTGGATTCGGACAGCTTTCGCAGCTGGTTCCGGCATTCTCCCGTGCAACGCACCAAACTAAGTGGCTTGTTGCGCAATGTCGCCATCGCTATGGGGAACAGCGGACTTGCCGGTTATCTGCCCAAGCTGCGGGAATGGGCTTCCGCCGCCGATCCGGTGCTTGCCGAGGCAGCGCAATGGGCCCTGGCTCGACTCACAACCGCTGAGACAAATGGCGGCGACGGCCTCTGATCCAATTTCAGGCGCTGCGTACCACGTTCGCGGCGTTGAGTCCTTTGGGTCCTTGCTGGCATTCGAACTCGACCGGATCGCCCTCGTTCAGAGTCTTATATCCGTTCTCCTGAATAGCAGAGAAGTGTACGAAGACATCCTCACCAGTGGAGCGCTGGATAAACCCATATCCTTTAGCTCCGTTGAACCACTTGACCACGCCATTTTCCTTCAAGCGAACACCCTTTCACACTTTGATTAAGCATCTCGAGCATCCTTGGAGACACCTCGAGCGGCCGCTATCTGTCTACGGCAAATCGTGGTTGACCTGGAATGCTTTGAGGGGTGAAACAATTACACCAATTGGCCTTCCGAGCGTTTCGAACCATGAACTTCTGTTCGAGCTTGATGATGTTATGGCAGGAATTGGAATTGAGTGCAAGAGAAATTTACCTGCCGGCGCCACAAGACAGTCGTCGGCAATCAAACAAACAGTAGGAAGGTTGTAGTTGCTGGATCATGTGGGTCATTTCGGGTGGATGCCCCGACTGTTAGCATAAGTGGCGATGATGCCCAGCATGTCGATCCCCCAGACCGTGGCAATGCCAGAAGAAGACGACGCACTCGTAGGTGTTCCCGCCGCACCGAAGCCGGTCGCTCGAGCCCGCGACGTTCGCCCCGGAGAGGAAATCTGGAGTCTCGCCCGCTACATGGCCCAGACGGAAGTGCATACCTACGCCTTCAGCGTCGCCGCCAATACAATCCTGTCCCTGTTCCCATTCATCGTGATGATGTTCACCATCGCCCGCGTCGTTTTCCATTCCCACGCCATGGAAAACGCGATCGCGGACATGATCCGTTACTTTCTGCCCACCGGCCAGGAATTCGTAACCAAGAACATGGAAATCGTGGCCAACGCCCGCGGCGGGGTACAGCTTGCATCGGTAGTGATGTTGCTCATCTCGTCGACCGGCGTCTTCCTTCCCCTGGAAGTGGCGTTGAACCGGGTCTGGGGTGTCGCGCGTAACCGCACTTATCTGATGAATCAGCTTATCTCGCTGGGGCTGGCCGCCGGGATTGGCACCATCGCCCTGCTGAGTGTTGCCGTGACGGCGGCGCAGCAATCGGTTCTGCGGATCCTGTTCTTCGGCCACATTAATAATGTCGGCTTTGTCTTTGTCTCGCATTGGCTGCTGCAGATTTCTGCGGCAGTTGCCAGTGTCGTCCTGTTCTTCCTCATCTATTGGATCCTTCCCAACCGCAGGCTGCCCGTCCGCGCCGTATTGCCGACCGCCATCGTGGTCGGCCTCTCCTGGGAAGTGGCAAAGATGCTGTACATCGGGGCTCTCCCCTGGATGGACCTCCATTCGGTCTACGGTCCCTTCTCCGTCTCGGTCAGCCTGATGCTCTGGGCCTTCATCACCGGCCTGCTCTTGCTGGCGGGAGCCCACTACTCAGCCTCACGCCACGCTCTCCGGCTCGCCTACCTGGCCGACATGGAAAGAGCAAAGGAAGAAAAGCAAGCGTAGTCCAGCACCGATCCCGATCTCGCCTGACCACGGATTCGGGAGATTCCTACCGAACCAGAAACGCCTTGACGACTATGTCATTCGGCGATCGTCCGGCAGGGAAAAGCGTGAACAGGGAAGCTGGATTCGCCGTGCGAACCACCGCAATATCCCCTGACTGTGCATTCACCACCAGCAGAAAACGACCCGAAGCAGAAAACGCCATCGCGTCGGGGCCCTCCCCCACTTTCACCCCCGGGCGAAGCAGCTTGCCGTCGTCGATGCTGTAGACGCCCACTCCTCCCGCACCAAAATCGCTCACATACAACAATGAATTGTCCGCGCTGACAAGTCCGCGTACCGGATGCGTCCCCATCAGATACGCCCCACCCACCTCGTTGGAAGAGGTAGCCAGTTCGGAGATAGTGTCGCTATCGTAGTTGGAGACGAACGCCTCCCCGCCATCCGGCTTCAGAGCAATGTGGACCGGGGTCTTGCCTACATCAAGAAAACTGAGGAGAACATCCGTTGCGGTGGGATCGCTACCCCCGGCATGCGCCAGCCCGATCACCATAATCTGGTGCCCGCCCGAACAGGTAACAAAAGCCTTGGAAGAATCAGGCAGGATGATGGCATCCGTTGCCCCGGGGCAATGGTCGAAACTGCTTCTTACTTTGAACGATTGCACATCGGCAATGCTGACGCTGCCGCTGACCCGGTTGGTGATCACCAGCGTCTTGCCGTCGTTGGCGATCCGGGCCATCCCGGGTCCCTCACCTGCGCCGATCACTGCAATCTCACGCCGGCGCGCCAGGTCCAACACCGAAACATTATTGGATTTCGAGTTGGCCACGTACGCGCGGTCGCCCTGCGCATCCACGTCAATAAAGTGAGGCTGCCGTTGGACACGAATGGTCGCAGCCACGGTGTTGGTCTCCGCATTGATCACCGTGACGGTGCCACTGCCGGCATTCACTACGTACACTTCATTCCGACGCGGGTTCACCGCCAGCCCGGAAGGGTTGGACCCAACCGCGATTACCCGATCCTGGCGCATGTTCACCACGTCGAGCACGGTCACAGTATTGCTGCCACCATTGCTGATGTAAGCGTATTCGCGATAATTTGCGGGATAGTTGGGAAAATCACTCTGCCGGCAACCCACTGCGCCCATCGTGATCAGGGCCAGCCAGGGTAGGCAGCGGCTAAGCATGTCTCGCACTACGTTCTCTATACCCTCGCGGCAGGGGCAGACTCGGAAACCGTGATTCCGCGTGGCAGAGAGCGGTGGACAGCACCGGCGATCTGCGCGACCTCATCCATGAGTTCAACAAACTGGTCGGGGTACATGGATTGTGCGCCATCGGAGAGGGCCTTGTCGGGCTGGTGATGCACCTCGATCATCAGGCCATCGGCCCCGACCGCGGCTCCCGCGCGCGCCAGCGGCAAAACCATATTGCGCTTGCCCGTGCCATGGCTGGGATCCACGATGATGGGCAGATGGCTCAGCCTCTGCACCGCCGGCACAATACTCAGATCAAGGGTATTGCGGGTATGGTCAGCAAACGTGCGTACCCCGCGTTCGCACAAAATCACCTGGTAGTTGCCTTCGCTCATTACGTACTCGGCAGCCATGAGGAGTTCGTCCAGGGTCGCCGACATCCCGCGCTTCACCAGAACCGGCTTACGCGTCCGGCCGGCGCGCTTCAGCAACGAAAAGTTCTGCATGTTGCGGGCGCCGATCTGGATCACATCAGCGTACTCCGCCACCAGGTCGAGGCTCTCGTTGTCCAGAGCTTCGGTAACAATGCGCAGGCCGAACTTGTCTCGGATCTCGGCCATGATCTTGAGCCCATCTTCGCCCATCCCCTGAAACGCATACGGGGAAGTGCGCGGCTTATACGCGCCGCCGCGAAAGAACTGCGCTCCTGCCCGCGCAATCTGTTCGGCTATCGTAAAAGCCTGCTCCCGGGATTCAATCGAGCACGGTCCGGCAATGACCGCCAACTCCCGTCCGCCAATGGTCGCATTGGTTCCCGGGAAACGAATGACCGTATCCTCTTGCTTTACGTCGCGGCTCACCAGCTTATAGGGCTTTGAAACCCGGATCACTTCCGCGACGCCGGACAGTTCTTCGAGGTCGCCCTGATCGACAGCGCCGCTATTACCGGTGATGCCAATGGCGGTACGCTGCGCCCCCGGCATGGGATGGGCGCGAAAGCCCAGCACTTGAATCTGTTCGCAGACGGCCTGGATTTCTTCGGCCGTTGCCTGCGGCTTCATCACCACGAGCATGAGGATTTATGACCTTTCCGTGCACTCTAAGTGTACTGGCTTGAGTGAGCTGCGGCAAACATCTGGTATACCTGAGCAGATGAATCACCCACCCAGGCTGCGCCGCTTGCGCCGGCAGATGAAGCAACAGGGCATCCGGAGCTTACTGGTCACTCACTTGCCGGATGTTCGCTACCTGTGCGGGTTTACCGGGTCCAACGCCTTCCTTGCCCTCACCGCGAGTCGCGCGGCCATGTTCACTGATGGCCGCTACATCGCCCAGGCGAAGCAGGAAACCCAGGTTGCACGGGTAGTGATCGCGGCCAGGTCCGCACGCGAGGAAGCTTGCCAATGGCTCGCCGCCAGTGGAGTCAACCACTGTGCCTTCGATCCCGAAACGACCACGGTTGCAGACCTCGAACACTTCCGCAAAGCCTTGCCTCCCGGAAAAAGGGGTTTCTTCCAACCGCTGGCCGATCCCCTGGTCCGCAATCTTCGCCTGATCAAGGACGAGGATGAACTCCGGCTGATGAAACAAGCTGCGCGCTTGGGGGTCGACCTGTTCCACGAACTTTTGCCCCAGATCCAATCCGGGATGCAGGAAACGGCGCTAGCCGCTCAGCTCGAACATAGCGCCCGTTCCCGAGGCGCCGAGGGCATGTCTTTCGAGACCATAGTCGCCGGCGGCCGGCGTTCGGCCTTGCCCCATGGCCGCGCGACGTCCCAGCGGTTACCCCGTAAAGGCTTTTTAACTATAGACTTCGGTGTTATTCTCAATGGTTATTGCTCAGACATGACGCGCACTGTATTCCTGGGGCAGCCAACACGCCGGGAGCGCTTCACGTATGATTCTGTGCTGGAGGCCCAGCAGGCCGCCGTCAAGGCTGTCAAGCCAGGAGTCTCCTGTGGTGACGTAGACGAAGCAGCGCGCAGCGTCCTGCGCAAGGCTGGCTTGGCTGAGTACTTTACTCATTCCACCGGTCATGGCGTAGGGCTCGAGATTCATGAATCACCCCGCATTGCCGCGGACCAGTCGCAGTTCCTTTTGCCGGGGATGGTCGTCACCATCGAACCCGGCGTCTACATTGCAGGTCATTTTGGAGTACGCATTGAAGATATGGTTGTCGTTACCCGGAACGGCGGGCAGGTATTAACCCCCGCATCCACCGGTTGGACGCAACTCTGATGCAGACGAGAGATTCATGACGCCTGATGAAATAAATGAGCTAAAGGAACTGATTGAGTTCCTGAAGGAATACGATATTGGCGATTTCGAATTCGAACGCGGCGACTTCAAGATTCGCCTGAAGTTCGGCCAGCCGGTGCAGGCGCCCCCCGCTTCGGCTCTCGATATCGCCCGTCTAGGACAATTGTTGTCGCCCGCCGGGCATACCTCGCCCGCGCAGGGCATCCACGCCGTGGCTTCCGCCGGAGCTGCCGCCGCGGCAGAGGCGCCGGCAGCCCCGGTCGAAGAAGAGAAACTCCACATCGTCAAGTCGCCGATCGTGGGCACGTTCTACGAGTCGTCTTCTCCCGGCGCCCCCGCCTTTGTCAAGATAGGGGACACGATCGAGGACGGCCAGGTGCTGTGCATCGTCGAGGCTATGAAGCTGATGAACGAGATCGAATCGGACGCCGCCGGCGAAGTGGTGAAGCGCTGGGTCACCAATGGCCAGCCGGTCGAATACGGCCAGCACCTTTTTTCTCTGCGGCTGCTCTAGATCCTTCCGCCGCATAACCGTCACAGCAACTGTATCAAGAGGTCAGGCCCCGATTTGGAAGCTATGTTTCGAAAACTGCTCATCGCCAACCGCGGCGAAATCGCGCTCCGGGTCATCTGCGCCTGCAAGGAACTGGGGATCCGCACGGTTGCCATTTACAGCGAAGCAGACCGCAACTCTCTCCACGTCCGCTTTGCCGATGAAGCCATCTGCATCGGCCCGCCGCGATCAGCCGAGAGCTATTTGAACGTGCCCGCAGTGATCTCGGCGGCGGAAATCGCCGACGTCGATGCCATTCATCCCGGCTACGGCCTGCTCAGTGAAAACGCCAACTTCGCTGAAGTCTGCCGCGCTTCCAATATCAAATTCATCGGGCCCACTCCCGAGGCCATTCGGCTGATGGGAGAGAAAGAAAAAGCTCGCCAGGCCATGAAGCGCGCAAAGGTGCCGATCCTGCCTGGGTCGGAAGGCGTGCTCCAGAACGAAGAAGAAGCCCTGGCATGGGCCCGCTCCGTTGGCTTTCCCGTCATCCTCAAAGCTTCGGCCGGCGGTGGCGGACGCGGCATGCGCGTCATCCGCTCGGAAGAGGAACTACCCCAGCTCTACCAGGCGGCGCACACCGAGGCGGCAAACGCTTTCGGCAACGGCGACCTGTACATGGAGAAGTTCATTGAGCGGCCCAGGCACATCGAGTTCCAGATCCTGGCCGACGAGCATGGCAACGTCGTCTCCCTGGGAGAGCGTGAGTGTTCCATCCAGCGCCGCCATCAGAAGCTGATTGAAGAGGCGCCCTCGCTCAAGGTGACGCCAAGGATCCGTGAAGACATCGCCAAGACACTCAAACGGTGTCTCACTTCCATCGGTTATCAGAATGCGGGCACGGTGGAGTTCCTCATGGATGAGGACGGCAAGCTCCACTTCATCGAGATGAACACCCGTATCCAGGTGGAGCACCCGGTCACCGAGGCCGTGACCGGCGTCGATCTGGTGAAAGCCCAACTCCGCATTGCCGCAGGAGAGACTCTGGGAAGCATTCTTCCTGAGTCGATTCCCATTCGCGGCCACTCCATCGAGTGCCGGGTCAATGCCGAACATCCGGAAAAGTTCACGCCGTCCGCTGGACGCATCACCGCCTTCAACGTCCCCGGCGGCCACGGCGTGCGTGTGGATACGGCCCAGTATGCAGAAGGCGTCGTCCCGCCCTATTACGACTCCCTCATTGCCAAGCTGATCGTCCATGGCAATGACCGGGCGGAAGCGATGGCCCGCATGTCCCGGGCACTCGAGATGTTTGTGGTGGAGGGCATCCACACCACCATCCCGCTGCACCGCCGCATCCTGGAAGACCCGGAATTCCGCCAGGGAAATTTCGATACCAAGTTCATGGAGCGATTCTTCGAACGGGAGAAACTACGCCGCGAGCAACTCCTTGCCCAGGTGTAGGCTGCCCCGTCTTTACCCCATTCTGGACGCGGGCCTTCTCCTCCGGGCCGGCCTTTCGATCGAGGGCTTCGCCTGTGAATTGCGCCAGGCCGGCATCCGCTTTCTGCAATACCGTGACAAAGAGGCAACGGACAAAGTGGTGCTGGAGCGGGCAATGCTGCTGCGCACCCTCTTTCCAGCTTCCGACAGCTGTCTCATTCTGAACGACCGGGTATCCCTCGTATCCACAGCGGGCTACGACGGAATCCACGTCGGCCAGCAGGACCTGTCTCCATCCCAGGCTCGTGCAACCCTCGGGCCCGACGTTCTCATCGGGCTGTCGACCCACGGCGCGGGTCAGCTTAGGAACGCGGCAGACGGCCCGGCGGACTACGTAGCCATCGGACCGGTCTTCGCCACGGCATCGAAGCAGGATCCGGATCCCGTGGTCGGCCTCGACGGGGTTCGCGCCGCCCGTGCCGTGACCTCCAAGCCGCTGGTCGCCATCGGAGGCATTACGCGGTCTAACTGCGCCGCCGTGATTCAGGCTGGGGCGGATTCAGTGGCTGTCATCTCCGATCTGATTCCGCGCCCCGGCAGCTCAACGGGAAAGATGGTAGAGGAGTTTCTTGCATTGCTCAGTGATCACGCCGGCTAACCTTTGCTGGACACACTAACCGGAAAACGGTATAGAACATACAACCATCAGCAAGCCGACCGATACCCAAAATCCTTAACTGGAGGATCAACCGGAACCGATGCCTAGACTTCTGGCAACTAAACCCCTCTCGATACTCACCAAAGAGGCCTACGAGGTAGGGGAGCACACTCTCAGGCGCTCGCTCGGCCCGGTCAACCTCATCACTCTCGGTATCGGCGCCATCATTGGCGCGGGGATCTTCGTGCTGACTGGCCAGGCGGCCGCTCTTCACGCTGGCCCTGCCGTGGCTCTCAGCTTCGTCTTTGCCGGCATCACCTGCGCCTTTGCCGGGCTCTGCTATTCGGAGTTCGCCTCCATCATCCCCATCGCCGGCTCTGCCTATACCTATGGTTATGCGACGCTCGGCGAGCTCGTCGCCTGGATCATCGGCTGGGACCTGGTGCTTGAGTACGCCTTCGGGGCCGCCACCGTGGCGTCCGGCTGGTCAGGATACTTCGTGAGCCTGATGGAGCAACTACACATTCACCTGATACCGCCCCAGTTCACTACTACCTACGGGAACGTGCTCTATTCTTACGGCGAAAGATGGCTACCTGCTGCGTCGCTTCCTTCCACCGTCAACCCCGCCTCGCTCCCTCACGTCACCGGCATCTTCAACTTTGTCGCCTTCTTTGCCATCCTGGTGGTCACCGCCGTTTTGGTGATTGGTATCAAGGAATCGGCCAACCTGAATTCCGCCATTGTGATCGTGAAGCTTACGATTGTCGGGGTCTTTCTGGTTCTAGGCGCGGCTTACCTTTTTCATCACCCTGAACTCGCGAGGGTTAACTGGCACCCTTTCATTCCTCCATCCGAGGGAGCGGGTAGGTTCGGTTTCGGGGGCATCACGGCCGGAGCGGCATCGGTCTTCTTCGCCTACATCGGTTTCGACGCTGTTTCGACCGCAGCCCAGGAGGCGCGCAACCCGCAGCGCGACATGCCCATCGGCATTCTCGGTTCGCTGGTCGTATGCACTCTCTTGTACATTCTGGTTTCGACTGTACTCACCGGGCTGGTTAACTACCGCAGCCTTGACGTAAGCGATCCTGTGGCTGTCGGCATTGACGTGACCGGCGTCTCTTGGGGCAGCCTGCTGGTCAAGATCGGCGCCGTCTTCGGTCTGGGTACCGTCATGCTGGTGATGTTGCTCGGGCAATCGCGCGTCTTCTATTCCATGTCGAAGGACGGGCTACTTTGGAAGTGGGCGTCCGCAGTTCATCCCAAGTTCCGTACGCCGTGGATCTCAAACATTGTTGTGGGCACGATTGTCGCTTTCCTCCCCGCTCTGCTCCCCATCGATAAGCTCGCCGCCCTGGTAAATATGGGCACACTCCTCGCCTTCACCATCGTCTGTGCCGGTGTATGGATCCTGCGCCGCCGCCACCCGAACATGGAGCGGCCGTTCAGGACGCCGCTGGTTCCATTGGTGCCCATCCTCGGCATTTGTAGCGCCTTCTATCTCATGATCAAGCTACCCCTCCTCACCTGGGAGGTACTTATCATCTGGTTGGTCATAGGTTTGGTAATCTATTTCACTTACAGCATCAAACACAGCAAAGTGCAGGCCATGAGCCCGGCAGAAACCACCGGCCACAGCCGCTAACTCCGGCCTTATCAAATTAAGTCCCGACGAATATTTGCACTAAGAAACTAGCAAATGGCCGTATACTTCTCTGGCCTAAGAGGGGGCGTCCATGAATAAATACTTTGCGGAACTGGTCGGTACGTTTGTCCTGGTTTTCGGGGGCGTCGGTAGTGCGGTGCTTGCCGGGAGTCACATAGGTTTTGCCGGCATATCCGCGGCTTTCGGGCTCTCATTGCTCGCCATGGTGTACACCATCGGGCCTATCTCTGGTTGCCACGTGAATCCGGCGGTCACGTTAGGAGTCTTTCTTGCCAGGAAGATCAATGCCCGGGATGCAGCCGCTTACATGGTCGCGCAAGTGATCGGCGCAATCATCGCCTCGGCAGTCATTCTCATGATAGCCAATGGTCTTCCGGGCGGTTACAGCGCCTCCGTGGGCGGCCTCGGCGCCGATGGCTACGGCTTGCATTCTCCGGATCACTACTCAATGGCAGCCGGCTTTGTTGCTGAAGCCGTGCTCACCATGTTCCTTGTCCTGACCGTCCTGGGAGCGACGGACATCAGCGCCCCGGTTGGCTTTGCCGGCCTGGCGATCGGCCTCGTTCTGACCCTCATCCATTTGGTGGGGATTCCCATCACCAACACATCCGTCAACCCTGCGCGGAGCATTGGCCCGGCCATCTTTGTCGGCGGCTGGGCCCTGCAACAGTTATGGATGTTTATTGTCGCGCCGTTCGTGGGTGCGGTACTGGCGGCCATAGTCTATGCCGGCCTTCGCCATCCCGCGGTACTGATCACCACCCGGAAAGCCGAGCAAGCGCTGCCCGGCGAACAAATCGACCGCATCGCCTAAAGCCGCATGGCAAACCCTTGAGGGAGGAATCCTCCCTCAAGGAAAAGGCTGCGATCGTCTGACGCGTGCCTGCCGGATTGGTGGAATACGCGGGACCAGAAAGTGCCCTTCGACGGTGCTTTCTTCACGCTCTGCTTCGGTCTTGCAGGGACTCAAGTCTGGACCAGCCGATCCCTTTTCGACCGCGCACACCGGGAGTTCTCCGAGTAGAACACCAGGTGACATTGATTTTTACCTATCATGGACGTCCCCGAAAAGAAAAGTGCCCAGTCCCAGAAAGTGGCGGTCCGCAGGGTTGGCTGCGCATAGATGGCTGCGAAACGGCGACACCGAAGATGCCCATTTTCCTTTAGTACCGTCAAACTTCAGCGGACACACAGTTCTGTGATGTTTGCAGCATTAAACAAAAGGATGGTTTTCTTACATGCGGGAAGCAGTAGCCAGTGACTCCGTCTTCAACCCTCGCAAAACTCTTTCAACTCTCTTTCTCCTAGTCTTCGCTTCTTTAGGTGCTGCTCAGGCGCAGGTTGTTATCGCTCCATCCACCCCCCAGGTGGGCTCTTCCAATCCTGCCACCGCCGAACCGCCCGTTACCGTGCCCAACGTCAAGCCCTGTACGATTTCACTGTTGACCAATGCTGCCTTTAACAGCTTCAGCCCAACCACGTTCAACTACGCACCGCCCGCAGCCTGCCCGGGCCCCTGGGCCAAAGTCGTCCTCACGGCAGACTTCACCGTCTCTGAAGGAAACCAGTTTGACCGCAGTGGTTGGATTTATCTTGGCGACGTCAATCTCTTCTTTGGCACGACAGCCGAGCCCCGCAGCAATCTCAGTCCCTCCTGGCACATTGAACGCGATGTCACCGACCTCGCCTCGGTCCTCAGAACCGCCCAACCCGGCTCGGCCACTATCGGCAATATCGTCAACTCCGTCGACAATGGCACAATCTTTGCCGACGCTGCGCTGGAGTTCTATCCTGCTACGCCGTTTGCACCCGCTCCAGCCACGCCGGATATCGTCGTAGGCCTCAGCTCCGGCAGCAATCCGCTCGATCTGGTCACCGCCACCGACCTGCTCAGCCAGACCGTTAACCTGCCCCGCAACGTAGAGAACGTGTATCTCGACGTCTTCGCCCAGAACCAGATCGACGATGAGTTCTATTACTTCTGCGTGCCCGACGATGTGGCGGCCGAGCTCGAGAGCTGTGGCAACACCGCCTTCCGCGAAACGGAGATCAGCATCGACGGCAAGCCCGCCGGGGTCGCGCCTGTCTTTCCCTTCATCTTCACCGGAGGCATCGATCCCTTCCTTTGGGAGCCGATCCCAGGTGTCCAGACCCTCGACTTCAAGCCCTATCGCGTCGACCTTACTCCATTTGCCGGCGTGCTCGGCGACGGCAGCCAGCACACCGTCGCGGTCAGCGTCTTTAATGCCAACAACTTCTTCAACGCAACCGCGAACCTGCTCGTCTTCACCGACCACGGCAGCAGGGAGGTCACTGGCGGGCTGATCAGCAACACCCTCAGTGCGGCCCCAACCCCGCAAGTCAAGGAAAACCTGACAACCAGCTCCAGCGGAGTCGTAACCGGCACGGTATCGGTCGGTTCTAACCGCACCTTCTCAATCAGCGGCTTCGTCAACACCTCGCACGGTCGCGTCGTAACTTCGGTCGAACAGCAGGTCAACTTCCTCAACACCCAGACCTTCAATGTCAACCCGAACACCGGAGGCGACGTGCAGAACGCCGTCCAAACCAGCACTGTCGATTCGCAGACCACGACCCAGCAGGGAGTTTTACGCCAGACCGTGGCGAAGCATGTGTCGTATCCGTTGACGGTGGACTTTGCGTTCACTCCCAACAGTGATGGCTCCGCCAGCCAGGCGACCTCGGTGAATCAGCAGAATCTCGTGAGCGATACCAAGGCTCTCGACGGGTTTCCGCTGTTTGCGAGCAATACCCAGGAGCAGGTCCTCTCCACGGACACGCTGTCGATCAACGCCTCCAATCAGCTCACGGGTGCAGCCGGCAACTCGAGTGCGTCCTTTCAAAGCAAGGACTCGCTCGGTCGCTGCTTCAGCCGTTCGCTCACCGCCAAGGACCAGGTGTTGACGAATGTCACGGACGGCAAGGGCTGCCAGCCGTAAAATCCCTCTAAACCGCACGCCGCGACCTGAGGGGGCAGTCCTTCTGTCTCCTCACGTCTATCGCGCCCATCACCGATTCCACCAATAAAAAGACAACAGTGCTCTATGCTGCCGCGGGAGAGTCCGCGGCGCGCCGTTAAAGCAATCGATGCGCTTCAGCCTACGTGGAAGGTGCACCCGGGCCGAAGCGCGATGCGCCGAGCCGTTTTCGGATTACGGCAATCAGCGAGACACGACCAGAATCTTGAACGAACCTGGTTTTGCTGCCGGCCGCCCGCCGCCAGACGCGGGATCTTCGAAGTCCGCGGTGGGCAGATAAATTGTATGCGTCATCATGTCAATATCCATCGTCTTCGCGCGGTTTGCCGTAGGCACCGGCTGCTTGACTGAGTATTGGCCTTCCGGCGATCGATCGATCACCGCCAAAGTACCGTCGGCGCAACTGGCAAAAGCTTCCGAGCCTGCGACCCTGGTGGCGTCTACACCGGCGCCGATGGGCAAGTCGGCCAGCACTTTTCCGTCCTCAGTGCTCATCACGATCATCTTTTGGGGCTTGCGGCAGCCGATCAGTAAGGTGTGGTGCTCGCGATCAAGTGCGAGGCCCACAGGTTTGCCCCCGGGCGCTACGGGCCAGCGAGCCAGAACCTTTCGCGCTCTCAGGTCAACGACCGCTACGCTGTCTTTGTCTGCGAGATTGACAAAGACTTTGCCCGCGCCGTCGGCAGCCAGGAATTCAGGTGCTCCGCCCAGAGCAATAGGCTCCTCGATCTTGCCCGATTTGGGATCGATGTCTGGTTTGAATGTAATGAGACTGTTGCTGTCTCCGGCGCTGACAAGAATACGGTCTGTGCCTGGGTCGTAAATGATGCCGTCAGCATCGGGGAGCGCACGGATCACGCCGAGCAGTTCATTGCTCTTGAGGTTGAAGACGGTGACGGAGCCTCCACCCCCACCATCGGTGATGAAACCGCGATTGAGTTTCGGAACGATCGCAACACCATGGGCTACCTTCTGGCCCGGGATGTCGCCCAGTGTCTCGCCGGAAACGGCGTCGATCACCATCGTGCGCGTGCCGCGGGGTACGTACAGGCGGCGGGTCGCAGGATCCACGGTGAGATAGTCCATACCTCCCACGCCGCCAACGAGCGCTCCGCAGTTCCGATCTCTAATTCTTGATGACAGTAGGTCTTGCTTCCTTAAGCGAACCTTAAGGCCACCGGCGTTCGCTGAAAATTCACAGTGACGCCGTCCTTCTTCACGGGGATTTAAGGAACGTTTCAGGTCAAGCTGCAGACTGGAGGTTTCGCGGACGGATAATCGCCCTCTCCCGATATGCTCAAGAGGCGAACCTTGGACATTACCTTTGTAGTCGGAGCAGAAGAAGCCTTACGATTGCGATCCCTTCGGGTTTTTCGGCAGCATGTAAGGCCGCGCTGCCTTTTCATCTCGGACGCGAAGGGAATCAAGAAACGCGGAGGGAATCAAGAACAAAGACCGGCTTAAATAATCTTCCGCGCCCCCCGGCGAACCAGCTCGGTCGTCACGCCATAAATCGCATGCGTAACCAATTCGCTGGCATGTTCGCGCGCAGGTTGGTTCTCCGGACTTTCGGTCAAGCCCATCATGGGCAATGCGGACGCGTGGGTAATCCCGCATAACGTCAAGCCAAAGTTGGCGCCGAGCCGTTTCGTAACCACCGGCTGATACTCAGCCAGGGCCCCATAAACGCCACCCACCAGCGCCCCAAATCCCCAGTGAATTGCCTGTACCGAGACCTCCTCCTGCTTTTCGGTCAGGGGATGATTGACCATTCGATTCACCAGCACGGCGGGAGGAGCAATCTGTCCCAGGGTCCGCGGTGGATACACCGCCTCCCCGACGGCCTTTGCGGCCGCTCCCACCAACCCCCCCAAGGCTCCGGCAATAAAGCCTTTGATCAGCGATCGCTTACGGCGAGGAGACGCAGCTTCTTCGGTCGTCGTCATATGGATACAGTGCGCCCTTTCGTCCTGTTACCCTAAATCGTCAAAGTAGGTAATACAAGGTTTGGAGAGTATATGGCCATCAGCCGGCAGTGGACCGAATGGCATCTGACGCCCAGAGGTTGGGTATCCGGATCAAGTCGCCGCGACGGCGAAGGGAACGTCTGGCGTGATGAGCCGGAGGACCGGATCGTTACCTTTGTCTACCAGGAACAGATTGACAAAGCACATCCCGAGCCGAATGCCACGATACAGGAATCCTGGCGATCCAAAGCGGTGGGGGCCGGCGCCGGCATCGACGATCTACTGACCCAGCATGGCCCCTGTCCGCGAAAACTTTAAATAATGGCTACCTATGCCGTTGTTTTGGAGCAGAGCTCGTTCATCGCCCGTGTCAACTCCTGGGCAATCATCGGCGCTGTCGCGGTTTCAATAGCGGAACGCTGCATCAGGTATACCAGCTTGCCGTCGCGCAATATCGCGATGGCTGGGGAAGTCGGCGGATGACCCTCGAAGTAGGAACGGGCACGCTCCGTGGCTTCACGATCCTGTCCGGCAAACACGGTAACTGCCTGGTCGGGCAGGTTCTTGTTCTGGAATGCCAACCTGACCCCCGGGCGCATCTTGCCGGCGGCGCAGCCACAGATCGAGTTCACCACCAGCATCGTGGTGCCTGGCTTTGCCAATGCTGCGTCAACTTCCTCAGCCGTCCGCACTTCTTTGATGCCGGCGCGCGTAAGCTCTTCGCGCATCGGGATAACCATAATTTCGGGGTACATGCTCGCTCCTTGGGACACTCTTCCTGATTGTAAAGACTCAACCCCGGTTTCGCCAGTGCATATGCTTGGCGCATCCGCCGGCCGATGACTCTCGGTTCTGCTCGCATAGCTGCGAGGCTCAGTTGTGGCTGCCGTTCCCGGCCCTGAACGTGACAGAGCGATCTAAAGTTGTACCCCAACGAACGGCAGCGTGGCCTTTAAATAGCAATGGAATCAAGGCTTAAGATTGGCGTGTCCGGCAGCACCTTGACGCCATCAGTGAGTATAACGCGGCGCTATCAGATGACCGCGTGGGGCAGCACAGCATACGGATCAACAAGCAATACCGCATCTGCTTTGTGGGGAAGGCTGATGGGGCTCACGAGGTAGAAATTGTCAATTATCATTAAGGAAAGGGAGAGAGCTATGCCACTCATCACAAAGCCCACAGCTGGTTGGAAGTTTGGCGCAGTCACCTCGCATCCCGGCACCGTGCTTCTTGAGGAGTTTCTGAAGCCTCTTGAGATTAGCCAGAACAAGCTCGCAATGGACATTCATGTGGCGCCTACTCGAATTGGCGCCATCGTGCACGGGGAGCGCAGCGTTACTCCAGAGACAGCTTTGCGCCTGGCTCGCTATTTCGGGACGAGCGCTGAGTTCTGGCTCAACCTGCAGCAGAGCTATGATCTCAGCAAGGCGCGAATCGAGGCAGAGAAGCAGATAGTACAGGAAGTGCACGCGTACGCGCACGCCGGCTAGACACTGGAACAACCAAATCTCCTTCAGCTAACCCTGAGTTTTTATTTTTGGCGCTTGGGGGTCCAAAACTACCCTTCACAATGCCCCAGGACGCGTCCGTTGAACATCGGTGGATTCCCGAGGTCTCGATTCCCCGGGGCTTTGCCATTATCTTTGTCGGAGCTGTGCTGTCGGACGCTATCTAGTGTGGCTATTTCTCAGCAGGCTGAGACGCTATGTCCACCAACACGGTTAGGCTCGCCGCGCGTCGGCCGGAGGAAGCCCGCGGTTGGCGCCAAGTCTGTGTGTCCCATCCAGGGTGTCGGCAGTCGAATGTCCGTTGACGCCGGCGGGCTGTGGGAGTCAAATTGAGTACGTTCCGCCCGGAGAACCCGCCTCATGAAACTCCTGATGCTGAGTGTTGCGATGGTCGCTTTGACCTCTCAAGGGAATTGCCAACAGGCTGAGCGCCCAAATTTAACATACACGGATGCGCCGCGACTCTACTTTTCAATGCCGCCTACAGAACAGATAGGACGCGTCGAGTTGACAGCGTCGAACGCTTCGCTCACCTTGAGCCCAAAGGCCAACTTAACGAGCGCGGAAATCGAATCGGTCCTTCAACTAACAGGAAACGTCCAGGTGCGAATGTGCGCGCCCTCAAGCCACGGTTGTGACAAATGGTCGATTATTCTTCGGGCTGACGCGGTCGATTACAACGAACAGACGCGTGAGATTAACGCACAGGGTAACGTGCACATCGAGCCTCCAAAGAGCTTCACGCCTCGCTGAGCCAGCAGCGCTCTAAGGCCACAATGCCTCAACCTGTTACCTAGGCACAGAGCAGCTTTCCTTTCGATAGTCGAATCGAGCGCGACAGCCGGCCGCCTGTAATCAAAGGCCAGTTGAAAAGGTAGGCAAGAGGTGTGTGGTTTGTACGATAAATGTACGGCCGATACGCTATTACGTCCGAACTATCCGGTTAAGCGCTCAATAGAATCAGCAACTTGATGTGAGCACAGGCGCCGCGAAGGATAACCATAATTTCGGGGTACATGCTCGCTCCTTGGGACGCTCTTCCTGATTGTAAAGACTCAACCCCGGTTTCGCCAGTGCATATGCTTGGCGCATCCGCTCCTGATATACCTTGATGGCAAATGCAGTTCCGTGAGCAAGTACCGCTGGCCCCATACACCACGTTCCAGATCGGCGGCCCCGCCCGCTGGTTTGCGGAGGCAGCGAGCGAAGACGATATAGTCGCCGGCATCGCTTTTGCCGCCGAGCATCGTTTGCCTCTCTTCATTTTGGGCGGCGGCAGCAACCTGCTGGTTTCCGATGCGGGCTTTTCTGGTCTCGTCCTGCGGGTTGCTCTCACGGGCATGACATCCACCCACAAGAACGGCCAGTTCATCGTTTCGGCCGCGGCCGGAGAAGACTGGGATGGGTTGGTTGCCTACGCGGTGGCCGCGAACGCTGCAGGTGTCGAGTGCCTTTCCGGTATCCCCGGAACAGTGGGCGGCACGCCCGTGCAGAATGTGGGCGCCTACGGGCAGGAGGTTTCGCAAACCATCGTAACGGTACGAGCGTTCGATCGCAAAACCCTGCGATTCATCGATCTGACCAAGTCCGACTGCGGTTTCTCCTACCGGCGCAGCCTCTTCAACAGCACCGAACGCGAACGTTATGTCGTAACCCGCGTCGACTACGCCCTACGGAAGGATGGCCCTGCCAGCGTGGTCTACGCGGACCTGGCGCGCCATTTCGCCGATCGCAGCGGCGCCGCGCCTACGCTGGCCGAGGTTCGGGAAGCCGTGCGCTCCATCCGCGCGCAGAAGGGTATGCTGCTGGTTTCCGGCGATCCGGACTGCCGCAGTGCAGGTAGCTTCTTCAAGAACCCGGTTGTCCCGGTAACGGTACTCGATGCCCTCGCTCAGGAGCTGGGCATTGAAAAGCGAAGCATCCCCGCTTATCCCGCCCAGGACGGTGAGGTAAAGCTCTCTGCGGCGTGGCTGATCGAGCGGGCTGGTTATCAAAAGGGTTTCGTACTGGGAAACGCAGGAATCTCCAGCCGCCATACCCTCGCCCTGATCAATCGAGGAGGCGCCAGCGCGGCCGAGGTCGTCACCCTGCGCGATAAGCTGACGGACACGATTGCATCTCGCTTTGGCATTCGCCTCGAACCCGAACCCGTCTGGCTTGCGTAGGGCTACGTGAAGAGGGTAAGGAGCTTAGCCAGCACATCGTCGAGTATCTGTTCTGTTTTGACTCATCCTGTCCCCCGGCCCAGTTGCCGCAGCAGTTGTTCGCGCCGGCCAGCCAGAACCACATCCGCCGGTCCATGAGCCTTGACTTGGCCGTGATCCATCACCACGACATCCCCCGCCGTCTGGAAAGCTTCTGCTACATCATGCGAGACATAGAGAGCAGGAACATCCCGCTTCGTCAGCCACGCCGTCAGCTGCTGCAGAATGGAAACCTTTAGATCCGCATCCATGCCCGTGAACGGCTCGTCCAACAGCAAAAGGCGCGGCCCGGGAGCCAGCGCACGAGCCAACGCCACTCTCTGCCTCTCGCCACCAGAAAGGTCGCCGGGCATTCGCTTTGCAAGTTGGCCGGCCTGAAATAGGTCGAGCATCTGCCCCACACGCTCTTTACGTGAGGGCCCATTCAGCCAGAAAAGACCAAAGGAAACATTGTTCGTTACATTTAAGTGGGGAAAAAGTGTTGGCCGCTGGCTGACAAATCCAATGGCCCGTTCTCCGGGGGGCACCCACAGTTCGTGTTCCGTTTCCACCAACGATCGTCCGTGCAATACGACCCTGCCACGGTCCGGTTTCGTCAACCCGCCAATCACGCGCAGCAGGGAAGTCTTCCCCGCACCCGAAGGGCCGAAGAGCACCGTCCAGGGCGCCGACAGAGCGCACGATACGCGTAGCGATAAATCTCCCAGCCTATGCTCCACGTCGACCTGCAGATAATCAGACACCCGCTCTCCCCCGGCGTCCGTAGATAAGTAGCAGCGCCAGAAAAGAGAGGCTCAGCAGCAGCAAAGCCGTGTGGTTAGCCTGAGCATAGGCAAAGTCCTGGACCTGGTCGTAGATGGAAATGGAGAGCGTCCGCGTCACGCCAGGAATATTGCCGCCAATCATCAGCACTACCCCAAACTCTCCCACAGTGTGGGTGAACGCCAGCACCGCGGCCGTCAGCAGAAAAGGGCGGACCAATGGCAGCAACACGCGCACCAGGATTCTCGCTCGGCTCGGGGATAGCAGTTCTGCTGCTTCCAGAATCTCCCCGTCAACCGACCGGAAACCCGCGGTCACCGGCTGCACCGCAAACGGCAGGCTGAAGAGAACCGACCCCGCCACCAGCCCAGCGAACGAAAACGCCAGCGGATGACCGAGGACCGCCGACACGGCTCTGCCCGCCGCAGTGCGCGGAGCCATCCATACCAGTAGATAGAACCCCAGCACCGTGGGCGGCAGCACCAGCGGGAGCGCGACCGCGGCCTCTACCAGCGCCTTCCATCGCGCCCGGCCATAGGCCAGCCAATAGCCCAGGGGAATGGAAATGGTAAGCAGGATCAGCGTAGTCAGGCTGGCCAGGCGAAAGGTGAGAAAGATGGCTTGCTGGTCCATACGAGGAGAGTTCTACGGCGCCTTTAATCCGCGCTCAGCCAACCGCTTTCTGATGGGTGGGGAAAGCAGAAAAGCAAGGAACTGGCGAGCCTCTTCCACTGCGGGTCCCTGCTTGATCACAACCGCGCCCTGCAGTAGCGGCGGATAGGAGTCCTCTGGCATGAGAACGTATTTCCCGTCTGCGCTGAGGCGCGGCGTGAGTGCGGAGGTGAGCGAAATCAGGCCCGCATCCGCGTTGCCTGAGTCAGCATATTGAGCGGTCTGCGCGATGTTTTCCGCGACCACCAGCTTATTCTTCAAGTCATCAGAAAGCCCGAGCTTTCCCAGGGCAGCCTTGGCCGCGCGCCCATAGGGCGCATGTTCGGCATTGGCAACCGCAATTGTCCGCAGCGCAGGACTGCGCAACGAATCGATGCTGAGCGGCTGCACCGGAGAGTCGTTCCGCGCCCACAGCACCAGTGTTCCCCGGGCATAGGGGATCGGGGTGGGCTCGTCTGCCAAACCTGCGGCCACCACCTTTTGAGGAAAGGACAGGTCCGCCGAAAGGAATAGGCCGAATGGGCCGCCGTTCAGGATCTGTGTGGCCAATGTCGCCGAGGATGCGTAAGAGGCCTCGGCTTTCGCATGGGACTGCTGTTCAAACTCCTCGATCAGCGCGGGCAAAACCGGTTGAAGGTCCGCGGCGGCTGCAATCTTCAGCGTGCTGTTTTGCTGGGCGTAAGCAGAGAGGCAGACCTGGAAGGTCGCAACCACGAAGACCAGAAGCCGGCTGCGCTTAAACACGCAGCACCATCACTTCAGTCGACTTGATGAGTGCCGCTGCTGTCTCGCCCACCTGCAGCCGCATCTCCCGCGCAGCCTCTGCTGTGATGATGGAGGTGATAATCTGCCCGCCGATCGAAAGCTTCACCTGTGCCAGCAGCCCATCGATTTTCAACTCGACGATACGGCCAGTGAGTTGATTCCGTCCGCTGAGCGAGCGCAGCATCTTCCGCTTCGGAGTTTCCGGCCGCTTGGCCTGGTGCAGCAGGCTATCCAACTCAGCTTCAGGAATGCGATAGTGCCCGCCCGGCGTTTTCACCGCCTTCAACTTACCGCGATACAGCCACTGTTTGATCGTGGGGTACGAGATTCCCAAGCGCTGCGCGGCTTCGCGTGGTGAAAGCAACATAGGGCGGAATTATACGATACTATGCGGCTCAGCCATGCGAATCCGGCGAAACGGATAATTCAGTTGGCTATTTAGCTGGAATCACAACCCCTCCCCTTTGTCATCCCGACCCGGATTTCCTGCTACGCTGCGCTGGACACGGCTGCGTGTGCGCCTTTCTTTTAAGGAAAGGCGCATGAGGTTCGCCAACGCCACCAACATCAACAGGAAATCCGGGGGAG
>JBAVQC010000150.1:0-6069 GCA_049693715.1 Acidobacteriaceae bacterium
TTCTTCGAATACGGCTAACTCAAGAGCGCCCTTGTTAGCAAAATAACGATAAAGACTGGGCGCTTTTACTCCCAGAGCCGCAGCGACAGCCCGCAGGGACAGGCTGTCGGCTCCTCCCTGTTGTACCATCCGAACCGCAACGTTGAGGATGTCGTCCGCCGAGAGCAGTCTTTGGTAGGCCATGGTTTACATGGTAAGTCTTGACGTAAAATCTCTCATGACTTACGCTGTAAGTCATGAGAGACGAACTGCTTCTCCTCCGCCCTGGCATCCTTCATCGCACTGAAGCCTTGCTCGTGCTGTTCATCAGTTGATGGGACGGAAGCATCTACATCTCAGCGTCAAATCTAATCTTCGTTGAGCGCACGAGGTTCAATCGGGAGATTCACTAGAGGTCGAAGCACGACATGCAATTCATTCTGGGCGTCGTTCTTTTTGTCGTTGTGGTGGGGTTAGTCGATGCCGGTGTGCCTTGGCCGCGCTGTGGAGCGAAAGTGGCGAAACAATGATCGCCGGACATTTCGGCTTTGCCGCTATCGTGAAATCGCGCGAGCCGCGGATCCCGCTGTGGTCGCTGATGCTGGCGACGGTCTGGCTGGATATCGTATTCGTCCCGCTGTTTGTGATGGGCATCGAGACGCTGAAACCTGTGGCCGGCCTACATGGAGGTTATGGGGAGAACATCATCTATGCCGACTATACGCATTCGCTGGTTGGCGCGCTGATACTGTCCGTCGCGTTCGGTCTGATATTTGGCGCGCGATGGGGAAGACGCTGCGCAATTGTGCTGGGGCTGGTCTCATTTTCTCACTGGGTGCTTGATCTGTCGGTTCACCGGCACGACATGCCGATTTTGCCGGGCAATGCCGGCAATCTGCCGCGGCTCGGATTTGGTTTGTGGCAGTTCAGACCCGCTTCAATCCTTGGGGAGTTCCTTTTGGTGGTTCTGGGCTCGCTGTGCTACTGGCGGGCAGCAGGCGCTGTTACGGCCGAGGTAGGGAGAGGCCGCACCAGGGCGCTGGTCACTACGGCGCTCATTTTTATCTGTGGCGTGATCGTGCTGGCTCTGGACGTCACCGGATGAATGGGATGATAAGTGAGAGCAATGACGAAATCCGACTACTGACCCGGATCCCGAACGTATGCCGCCATCCAGCCGCGCCTGCTTCCTCCATGGTCAGCGCATCAGAAGCGCCCCCTCTAAGACCACGCAGCCCCGCACGGCTACCTGACGGGGCGCTCCAGATACAGCACTAAGACTTTTCGGTACTGATTTCTCCAGACGGCCTGAGCCAATTCCCAGTTGTTAAACAACTAGTAACTTCCGAGTAGCCACTTCCGAGTAGCCGGTGACACGCCCGGAACGCACCGGCTCAAAGTCAATTCGCGTGCTCCCTCCTCGAATCTGCGCCTGCGGAATTTGAGTCACGGGATAGGGCAAACGAGGAAATGCTGGTGACGAAAAGACTCAGCGGTTCCAGTAAGTGATAGTGCGGATGTCGGTTTCGTAGAGAGTACGGTCGGGATGACTGGGCGAAATGATCCAGACCTCGCGACGAATCCAGTTCCCGTGGCTGTCGAAGACGTATTCGTAGTAGGCAGCGTAGATGAGCTTGCCGTCTGCATCTTTCCAGTCCGCGCTGAGGGGGTGCTTTTTGGCTTCGTCGGCGAATTCGTAATGGATGTGCGAGGTAGTGCAGCCGTTGTTCGCGCAGGTGGTTCTGTCGGCATCCGAACGATTCGTGAAGCTTGAAGAGTTGCTGCCCCACTGATTGCGTTTGTTAGATGCGGCCCAGAACGAGTCGACTTTACCCTGCTGAATGGACGACTGCAGTTCAGGTTTTCCATTTTCGTCATACCGCTCGAAGAAGTGGGAGTTGTTCTTGTTGTCGATCTGTTCGTAGAAGAGTTCTCCGGCTTCGTGCCCCACGGTCACTTCTTTGACCACCTGTCCATCGTTCGCAGTTTTCATCAGCC
Organism: Acidobacteriaceae bacterium; assembly: GCA_049693715.1. Taxonomy (GTDB): domain Bacteria; phylum Acidobacteriota; class Terriglobia; order Terriglobales; family Acidobacteriaceae; genus PALSA-350. Next base: position 1,978 of record JBAVQC010000150.1, read on the forward strand.
GACTTTCGATGACGGTGCCCTTGCCATCCTGGGTAGTGCGCTTGGACATACGGCCCTGCTCGTCGTAGGTGTAAAGCAGACGTTGGAAAAGCTCGCCGCGGATGTATATATCGGAACGGAGGATGCCGTAAGGACCAAACCAGTCTTCGTGGGATAGCTTGCCGGATGCGAAGTCAGTGTAGATGCGCTTTGTAATGTGGCCGTCGTAGTCTTGGATGTTGCGGATGATTTCGCCGAAGAAATTGCCGTTGGGCAGGATCTCGCCTGCCTTTACGCGATTGCCGTCATGGTCGAATTCCAGTGCTTTGAACCCGACGGGGTAGACGATGGATGGCCCCTCAGGCTGAACGAAGTCGAAGCCGTAATTCTGAACATCGGTGACTGCAGTTTCGACTGGGCCGAGGAAGCCATCTGCTGACTCTGCTTCGGTGGGAGGCGGACTCTGGGCAGAGGCGCAGCAAATGGAAAACGCGCACAGAACGCTGACAGGTAGCAGCAACCGAATGCAATCTATTCCGGAATAGGAACCCATTGCAGAGAATTTGACCCCGAAAAGCCACGCGGGGGCAAGCACAAATTTTCTTCGGTGAGGACTTTCAATGCCGATGATCGTGGCAGAGCGATCAACTTCAGACACTTCCAAAACTGACAGAACTCTCGAAAAGTGCTTTTGGCGGTTGGTCGCCGATCCCGAACCAACGTGATCTGGCTCACGTTGGTTCCGGTTAGCCGGTGATTGGCCCGGAACGCGGCCTTGTGCCAATGAAGGCAACGGCGACAACCGTCTAGAGTGTCATAACGCGGCCCGTCTTGCTGGATTCCCGCAGTGCGTCCGTGAGGCTCAGGACGACGGCAATTGCAACACAAGCACCCCGGGACAGTGCGTTCTAACAGCGCACTGAGCAAACCGATCTGAGTGCGATTACGGCGTCCAATATTCAAGATCATATTGGGCTAGTACTACAATGATGCTTCCTGCAGATGCTGGACCCGAGGAGAGTGCTTGATGAAGGCGATCATGAGGAACCTGACGGGCGCGACGCTCGTCGCCGCGGCAGCGCTCGGAACGGGACGGCCACAAAGCGCCGCCCAGGAGATTCGCCTGAGCGATATCAGGGCCCAACAGCCACCAGAGACGATCTACGCGAGCGCCCCGTGCCAGCGCGCCAGGGAGAGCCGGCGACATATAGCTGGCCGGCGCTACGCAATTGATCCAACTACGCTCGTCCAGGACCTGAATACGCTGATGGAGAAGAGCGACGAAGTGATTCTGGCAGGAACCTTTGACGCCGACAATGTGATATCTCCCAACGGCGAAAGCACGGTCAGGTACGACGAGGTCAGGGTCATACGGAGTTGGAAGGGTCCGCATCATGCCGGCGATACTCTCACCTTCGGAGTGCCGGGCGGCGATGTTGACTGCGCGCCGTGGGGGCCCGACCGCCCCTGGTTCTGGGATCAGCCGAACGATTGGGGGTTTCCCGGCCGTGGGCCCTTCGCTTATGTCCTATTCTTGCGACAATCCAAGGGTAACGAAACGAAGTTGGTTCAAGGCCTCCGCCTGGCCGCCGGGGAAGGCGTGCAGGGGATGTTCCTGATACATGTCCCGGCTCCGCTCCCGTTTGACGCGGAAAGGTACTGCGCTGGCGTTCTGGACGGGAGCGTGCAACACTGCGCCTCAATCTTGGAAGCCAGCCAGAGTCCCGTGATGGACCCCTACGCTCGTGATCCCCTTGCCAAAAAATACGCCGGGATGCTCGCGTCGGACTTTTTGCGCGAGCTGCAGTCCGTGGCAACCGGCCAAGGATTCGCCGAGAAGTCTTCTCTGAGGTAGAGTCCACACTGCAAAAGTCTTCTCTTAGCCGAGCCTAAAAGGCCGTTCCGGGAGTATCGTCGCCTAACCGGACAGAACCGCATTTTCGGGGTAATTTCCGGATGGCCGGTCATCCAGGCGTTACGAACCAAGGAGCGAATGGCTCTGTCTTTGTTCAGCATGGAATGGGGAGAGGGCGCGAGGATTCTGCCCTTCAGACGAGGATTTTCGAGGCATCGGGGTTTGTCGTCCCGATGCCTTCTTGTTGGTGCAAGCCAAGCAGCGCGAGAGAATGCGCCCCCGCGCTGCTGGACATCGGCTTGGGCGGGGAAGTCGCAGATTCGACTTCGCCGCAGGTGAATTTCGTAACACGGAAAGCCAACGCTCCGCGTTACTGGCTCAGTTCCCAAGCCAGGCTAGTTGATACACGACCCCGTCGTAGCATTGCTGCTTGTGAAAAAGATGTCGTTCTGCCAGGTGTTGATGCCACAGGAATAGTCGTCTTCCAGGTCGAAGGTCATGTTGCCTTCGGAGGTATTATTTTGGAGTTGGTTCCCGCCCCCGCTAGGCTTGCCGGCACCACTGCCGCCACCTTGGCCGCCAGAAACCAGAATGCCGTCATTTTCGTTCCCGTTGGTCGCGTTATTCTGCACCTGGTCGTCGGTCTCCGCTGAGATTTCGATCCCGTCACCAATATTCCCGTCGGCGGTATTATTCTGCACCTTGTTACCAGGGCGGGTGGTTCCGGACGGATCGTCGCCCACCCGTCAGTTACCTTGTGCTTAACAGCTGCGGTGAGCCGGCACCGCAATGGCACCCGCGCTGGAGTGTGTACCAGCTTCGCGCTACGCCAGGATCGGTCGAAGTGCAGCCAGGCAGGATCGGAACCGAAAAACGCGCCAGCGTTCCCCGAAACGGCAGTTCCAAATTACCGAAGCCCTAGGGAAGCTCTGCACAAGTCTACGATCCTCGCGTTTATTGAATAGAATATAAGTATGAGTCGGAAGGCAAGTTTTCAGCAGACCCTGGCGTCGCAGACGAGCTTCGAGAAGCATGGTCGTAAGAGCAAGCGCGAGCTTTTCCTTGACCAGATGGAAGAGGTGGTTCCGTGGAGCGAGTTATTGGCGCTGGTGGTGCCTCATTACCCGAAGGCAGGGAACGGTCGTCAGCCTGTAGGTTTGTCTATCATGCTGCGGACTTACTTTTTGCAACAGTGGTTCAACCTGTCGGACCCTGGGATGGAAGAGGCGTTCTATGAGTCTCCAGTCCTGCGCCGCTTCGCCGGAGTGGATCTGGGTCGAGCCGCGGCGCCGGATGAGACGACGATTCTTCGTTTTCGCCATCTTTTGCAAGAGCACTCGCTGGGAGCAGCGATCCTGGTGACGGTGAACCGTTATCTGGATGCACGCGGCATCCGCATCACGACGGGCACGATCGTGGATGCGACGATCATTCATGCGCCCAGTTCGACCAAGAACTCCAGTGGTGAGCGAGATCCGGAGATGCACCAGACGAAGAAGGGCAACCAATGGTATTTCGGCGCCAAGGCACATATCGGGATGGACAGTAAGGAGAAGGTGGTGCACTCGGTGGTGACGTCTGCGGCCAGCGTAGCCGATGCACATATGTTGTCGGACTTACTGCATGGTGAAGAGAAGAAGGTGTGGGGCGACGGTGCGTATCAGGGCCAGGGGAAGGTAATCCGCGAGGCTGCTCCTGGGGCGCAGGATATGACCAGTCGGCGGGTCAAGTATAAGAACTATGTAGACGACCAAGCCAAGCGTAAGAACACGACCAAGGCCCGCGTCCGGTCTAAGGTGGAACATGCGTTTCGCATACTCAAAGGCACGTTCGGATTTACCAAGATGCGCTACCGTGGCCTCAGCAAGAATCACCAGTGGCTATGCGCAGCCTTCGCACTGGTCAATCTCTACCAGCACCGCAATCGGTTGGCTCCCCAGAGGGGGTAGTGTCTCTTGATGCCGAAAACGGCATCAAGAGAGCAAATTTCAGCCCGCCACATCCGTCTTTAAGTCGATTTTTATCGCCAAAGCCGTGAAATCCGACGCGTTCACTTCATGCCCGCCAAATCAACCCCATGCGCAGAGCTTCCCTAAGACGACGCAGCCCCGCACGGCTACCTGACGGGGCGCTCCAGATACAGCACTAAGACATAGATACCGCGCTAAGACATATCGGTATTGATTTCTCCAGACGGCGTGAGCCAATTCCGAGTTGTTAAACAACTAGTAACTTCCGAGTGGGCGGTCATCCGCCCG
>JBAVQC010000151.1:0-17407 GCA_049693715.1 Acidobacteriaceae bacterium
TGCCATGAGAGCGGGAGACAGTAAGGAGAAAACCAAAACGACTCGCATCAGCGCGTGGATATTCATTTGTGGGTGCCGCGCTCAAAATTGTATATCCGGCCGGAACTGGCAAAAGATGATTAAATACCTGCGTGCTTCCACCACGGTCCGAAAGGTATACCAAGATGTCTTCCATCTCCCGTCGCAAGATGCTTAAAAGTGCGATCGCAGGCACGGCCCTCGCGTCCGGTGTTCCCATGACGTCGTCCATCTCCTGGAGTCAGGAAAAGCCCTCAGCCTCCCCCGAAACGCCGATGCCGCGAAAGGGAAATATTCGTCAATCTGTCAGCCGCTGGTGCTACGCGAAGATGAGCCTGGACGAACTCTGTGCCTATGCAGCCCAGATCGGACTGAAGGGAGTCGACCTGCTGGAGCCGCAGGATTTTGAAGCACCCAGGAAGTACGGGCTGATCTGCACCATGGGTTATGCCAATGCCGGAACCATCCCCGACGCGCTCAACGTCGTTGCCAATCACGACAAGATCGAGGCCGGCCTGCGACAGAATATCCCGCTGGCCGCCCAGGCGGGGGTGCCCAACGTCATCACATTTTCCGGCAATCGACGCGGCATGTCCGATGAAGAGGGCGCGAAGAATGTGATTCTCGGGTTGAACCGGGTCAAAAAAATTGCGGAAGACAATAACGTGGTGCTCAATCTGGAGCTACTGAACAGCAAGGTCAACCACAAGGACTATATGGCCGACCACACGGCGTGGGGCGTCGCGGTGATGAAGGAAGTGAATTCCCCCCATGTGAAACTGCTTTACGACATTTATCACATGCAAATTATGGAGGGCGATTTGATCGCCACCATTAAAGAAAACATTCAATGGCTTGGCCACTTCCATACCGGGGGTGTACCAGGACGCCACGAATTGAACAACACGCAGGAAGTGCAATGGGATGGCGTTATGCGGGGCATCGTGGAAACCGGGTACAAAGGATATGTAGCCCATGAGTTCGTCCCCACCGGCGATCCAAAAACTTCGCTTTTACAGGCAGTTGACCTGTGCGATGTATAAGCCAACGGGAAGAACCATGCTGCAGGCCAGGTCGTCAATCGAGGACAGGCTCGCGTTAAGAGGTTGTAGGGGTGCTCGCCGTCGTGATACTAAATGCATCTCGCGCCTTCGGAGCCGACACAAGCTTATGCCCCAATCGGATGAATGGTTTTTCGACCACGTAGTAGCTGAATGTAGCGCACGCCATGAGAGCCACGAGATTGACTGGCCAGTGCCGCAATATGGCGATCGCGGGCGGACTGCCGGCGAAGTTGGTCCCAAAAAACAACTGCTGCCATAAATACAGGCTGTAAGAGATCCATCCGATCCAACGTAGGGGCTTGGATTCCAAAATGATCCCCGGTATCGCCTTTGGATGCAAAACTGTTGAAAGGATAAGTAGAGGGATAAGTATCGCCCTTAGCGTAAAGGAGAGCGGCGGATCATATACAAGAAGACATACTCCCAAGCCGGCGAGTACCGGAAAAGACCACGCGGGAATGTAACGCCTCGCTGCGGGGTTACGCAATAAAGGATAGAGGGCGACTGCGAACATGGCGGGGATGAGGAGTGCGTCGACATGGGTATCCGTGCGAAAAGTGAATTGGTAACGGCTATGGATGATGTGTGCCAGAACGGATCGCCACATGGCAATGGCTAAGGCTAGACCCCCCAGGACATATAGCCGCTTACTTCGAAAGGCTACGAGTAGCGCTGGAAGTACCAGGTAGAAGTGCTCCTCCATCGACAGCGACCAAAAGTGTCCGGTGTACCAATGGAGTGACAACGGGCTGTGGTGGAGGTATTCAAAGAGCATAAGGTAGTTACGGAAGAAGAACAGCGCTGCGAGCCAATCCATCAGGGAAAGCGGTATGATGTGACACGCAGAGAGGACCGCAATCGTCAGAAGATAGAACAGCGCCGCGGGTAAAATGCGGAAGAAGCGGCGCAGATAAAAGCGCTTCACATTGATCTGGCCATGCCTTGATTCTTCTTCCAGTAACCGGGAGCAGATCAATAACCCGCTGATGCCAAAGAACAGCTCTACCCCAACCCCGCCAAAGTGGCTAAGGGATCGGAACAATGCTCCCAGAACAGGAACGGTACAGGAAATTGGCGAATGCCAGATGAGTACTAGTCCTATCGAGACGGAGCGCCAGCCATCCAAAGTGGGCAAATACGTTGACTGATTCGGATTGCCGGTATGCATCGAACAAAACCTCTCGATAGAGTTACGAGCCGTGTGCCTTTGGCGCTGACAAAATTGAGAAGGACTCCCTTGGCGGACAAGTTCATCGAACGGCATTCGCCTGCGTTGCCGGCGCAAGTCGGTGTCCTGCCCGGCGGGTGCTCGAAGCCGACAGGCGGCTCCATTCCATTCTGAGGCCCACGCAGGCAAGCAAAAACATCATGGACGCGAGTTGCTTGCCTACAAAGAGAAAGCTTTCGTCCATGTTGTAGATGAGGGTGAGCACGACGATGCCGAGATACCACTCCACCGCTCGGAGCTGCGAGTCGTCAGACGAACGCCAAAGGCAGACGAGGGCGTCACGAAAGGCGAAGGCGAAGATCAGCAGCACGATAGCCAATCCCAGGAAGCCCATCTCAAGCATCACATCAAGGAATCCGTTCTGCGCCTGCGCCAGTTCCCACGAGACAGCGAGAATGACGCGGTAGGATTCGCCGTCGAGGCCAAGCCAGAAGGCGTCGTAGCCGTAGCCGAGCAGCGGCCGCTTCGCGATGGAATCAACGACCGCACTCCATATCTCGGTGCGGCCGGTCAAGGTCATGTCTTTGCCAAGAAGACTAAACAGGAAATCCGGCCAAACGACAATCACGAGAGAGGCGGTTGCAAATACCGCAAACACCAGGATGCACAGGACAAAGTAGTCTTTCTTACGAAAGCCGCGCAGCATCTTCATGGTTATGACATAGGCGAAGTAGATTACGGTCAGCAGATACGCCGTCGCGGCTCGGGAAAAGGCGATGGCGATCAGGCAAAGCATCATTTGCGAAACTCTCGCGAAGCGCTGGAACGATGTGCGCCCGCGATAGGATATGGCCGCGGTCAAAAAGAATAGGGCCAGGTTACCCAGATAATTCTTCGCCATGAAGATACCCTTCCAGGCGGCGTCATGGCCGCCTGACAAATCGAGGCCATATTGGGGAAAGGCAAGGGCAAACATAATACTTGCGGCGATTGTGCCGGCGCCGAGAACAAGGAATATTTCAAGAATTTGATCAACCGAATAAAGAGACACCATGTAGAAAAGCAGCAGAATGCCGGCGATGAGCATGACGCTCGAGCTGATCGTCCGCGTCGGCAGCTGCGACAGCGGTGAGCATAGCAGTGCCAGGATGGGAAAACCGGTCACCAGCTTCATCCTCGTACATAGCCGGCGAACCTGCTTGTGGCGTTGTAAGACAAAGAAGAGACAGGCCAGAGTGATGATCAACTTACTAAGGCGATCAGCAAGAATTCCGCCGGCGGAGCTCGTGGCCACCACTCGGGTGGCAGTGGGACTATTGGCAAACGGGGATACGCCCGCCAGGGCAAAATACAAGAGCAGCAGAAGAAGACCCCAGGTAGAAGCGCGGGTCCAGATATTCTCTGGGCCTTCGGTCGCGGCCAGCGGACTATGAAGCTCGCGGCCGGCGGTAACTTCGCCGAATTGTCGGGCAGTCGCCAAAACGATCTCCTGTTACGAAAAATGCGCCGGACTATCACACCGGACCATCACACCGAACCATCAGTGGATGTAGATAGCAGACGAAGTAGCGGACGCCAGGATACCCTGTCCATTCACGCCGATGTTGCGCATGAAGCTGAAGGGAACATAGACCACATCGTCGGGCAGTAAGGCAATATCCGGGATCTTGCCCTTCTGCATCGCGCCCACCGGCAAGTTAATTTCCTGCACCCCCGTCGGCGTCTGCCGCACCAGTTTCGACTTGCCGACGGCAGCCGTATGATTCGCGTACCCGGCGGTCGCGAGGGCCTCGAGCACCGTCACCTTCGAGTTGTTGGTGCTCATCGGATAGCCGCCCGGCTTCGATACATCGCCGAGCACATAGAAAAGAGCAACCTTGGACACCACCACGGCATCGCCGGGATAGACCATGGGATCCTTGGACAAGGCCGCTTCGCCGGCGTTCGAGTAGTAGTAGCCGACCTTCTCTTTCGCGCCGCCCGAGCGTTGAATCGTAATGTGACGATCCGCAATGTAGGTCAATCCGCCGGCCAAGGCCAGGACGTCCACGACTTTGCGCGGTGTGTCGACCTCATAAACTCCCGGCTTGACGACTTCCCCCATGACTGAGACGTTCTGGGTGGCAAATGCTTCGACGCGCACGGCTACTTGTGGATGCAGCATGACACCTGCGGCCACAAGTTTACGGCCGATCTCCTCGGCTGCCTGCTCCGGCGTCAGACCGGCTACCATCACGTGACCCAGAAAAGCGAAGGGAATCGTGCCCGCATCTGTTACCCGAACGCGTTGTTCCATTTCCGGCGTGTCATACACTTGAATGTGCAGCAGATCACCGGGCCCTATCAGCAGGCTTTCATTCTGCAATGGCAGGCCGACCGCGCTATGCAAGAGAAGGAACAATAGAAGAAAGAGCCGCTGTACATTTTTCATCAGACCCTCGCAGCCTCCCTTTCGCTGACCAGGACGTATCCCCCATCCGGCTGATCTTTCACTCCATTGATCACGATGTTGATTTTGCGTTCGCCGCTCGACTGCACCTCATCGAGCATCCTGTAACTCTTCTCCAGGGCCGATAAGGGAGTCTTCTGGTGCCTGGCCATCAACAGAACCGAATTGACCATGGAGCCGAGAACCACGGAGTCGGTGAAATGCAGGATCGGTGGCGCATCCAGAATCACCAGATCGTATTGGACTTCCCAGCCCTTCACCAGAGTCACCATCCGATGCGACGCCAGCAGTTCAGCCGGGTAGGGAGGGAGTGGCCCGGCGGGCAAAAGAAACAGTCCCGGAACTTCCCGCACCGGTATCACGGCGGAATCGCCAAGGTCGGCCGAGATACCGGCTAACACTGTGCTCAGCCCACCTTCAGGATGAGATTCAAGGTTCCGATGCAACCAGGGGTGGCGAAGATTTGCATCGCACAACAGGACGCGCCGGCCCTGCTGCGCGAACAGGATGGCGAGGTTCCAGCTCAGAAAGCTCTTACCCTCTCCGGGAAGGGAACTCGTAACCAGCACTGAGCGCGGAGGCGAACCACTGCGCGACAGCATCAACGATGTCCGCAGCGAGCGAAGCGACTCGACGTACGGTGACCGTGGGCTGTCCAATGCAGGCAGGGGCGATTTCAGCCAGCGGACGCCGTCGCTCACCGCGGGCCGTTCTTTTTGATACGGAAGCGCGCACAGCGGCAAGGGACCGAGCTCGCGCGAGACCGCGCGCAAGTCTTGTATGCGGGTGTCGGTCACGTCGCGCAGCAGCGCGGCCACCAGGCCGACAATCAATCCGAAGCAGATCGATCCGAACAGATAGAGCAGCACAACCGGCTTGGCCGGAATGTCGCCGGCCTTAGCCCAGTCGACGACTGAAATATTGGTGGACCGCAAACCGGCCAGCAAGCCGGACTCCTTGAGATGCCGTGACATATCGTCATAGACCGCGCGGCTCTGGTCGGCTTCCTGGCGCACCATCTGGTATTCGATCGTCTTGTTATTGAGTGCTTCGGCCTGGCTTTTGTCGATTTCGAAATCCCGGCGGGTCTTTTCCTCGGCCTGCTGGGCAACGACGAAATCATTGTGGGCCCGGCTGGCAATACGGCCTACCTCCGCTCGAATCGCCGCCTGCACCGCGTTCAAGTTACTCCGAACTTCGGCTAACTTCGGGTAAGCCGGTCCGAACTTGGCCGAAATCTCCTGCAACTGCCCCTGCTGCGTGGCCTCCTGCCCGCGAAGGTTCTGCAGCAACAGGAGCGAACTGGCCGCTGCCTGCGAAGAAGAAGCCGCGGTAATCGTGCTGCCCCCCAACCCCGAGATCAGCTCCGCATTGCCGGTCTTGACTACATCGTTGATAGCACCCTTGAGGATGTAGTTCGCCTCCGCCTGACCTTCGGCCTGGGTGGCCATCTGGAGCTTGTCGAGAACCGGGTTGTAGACCTGCTCCTTACCGTCTTTATCCACCTGGCCCACGCTGAAGACCCCGGCCTCCTGTTGCAGCTTCACTTCCTTCTCCTGCAACTCATGGGCTTTGGCGCGCAGGTCGGCGAGTTCCGAGCTTAACCACGACGACGCCTGAATGGTTGCGTCATACCGGGCCTGGTAACCCTTCTCGATCAACCCCTGCAGCAGGTGGTTCACGACCGCTGCCGCAAGCTGCGGGTCGGGATTCAGGTACTCCACGTCGATGAGGCGTGTTCCCGCAATCGGCTTCACCGTCAGCTTGCGATGGAAGATCTTCAACACCCGCATACGCCGGTGGGGGGAATCCTCGAGCGATGCGCCCTTCGGGTCGGGCTTGCCCGCGGGCGCGAAAAACCCCAGGACCCAACCCACCGGGCTCCACTTCTGGCGGTAGTCCTCGGTTTGCTCCAGGTGAAGATCTTCGATGACGCGCAGGGCAAGCGAGTCCGATTGCAGGATTTTGGCCTGGGTCTGAATCAGCATGTTCACTTCGAGTGCGTCGGACGGAATATCCGCGGTAGCCGTCTGAATGCCCAGCGAAGCGGTGGTGTCTTTTTGCAGTTCGATTTCTCCCGCCGACTTATAACGGCGGGTAGAAAATATCAGCGCCAGGATCCCAAGCAAAAAGCATACGGCCAAGCTGATAAAGACGATCCAGCGGCGCCTGCCCAGCATAACGCCGACCTCCCGCAGCGTGAGCTCGGGAGCCGGGCGGCCGGCGGTCAACACAACATGGGACGGTTGCAACGCGATCTTATCCAGGAGATACCTCCAGTAAATCTTGACTAACTGTCATCAGACCGGCCGGCTCAGTACAGTGGCGAACTTGTCTTTCAGCCGCAGAAAGGGCGACTCGATCCAGCGGTACGACACCAGGGCAAGAACTACGGTCATGACAAATCCCAGGGCTTTGGCCGCCAGTAGTTGCCATCCCCAAGCCGGGCGGAACAGGCTCAGTACGAGGAGGATTCCAGTGAGGTGCAGCATGTAAAGCCCGTAGCTGATTTTGCCCAACTGGACCACCCACTCGCCCCTCACCAACTTGCTGTGGCTGTGCAGGCACGCATACAGAATCGCGCCCGCTGCAAGCGATACAATCAACCGTCCCAGCACCATGCGGATGTCTACCGGTCCTGGCTGTTCGTTGAGCCACGCTGAGGACGCGACCCACCCCAGCAGGCCACCGGCCAACAGCAGGCAACGCATGCTGCGCGTAAGCCTCGGCAGACGGTCGGCAAACAGCGCCAGAAGAATACCAAGGGCCAACGAATCACAACGGCATACGCTGCCGTAATAGAGGAACCCGCCGCTCGAGCCGGCGAGCATGAAGCCGATGCGGCATACCGTCGCCAGCACAAAGGTAACGATAGCTGCTACGATCATTCCGCGGCGCCCGAGCATCTTCATGAGCAACGGCCATATCAGGTAGAACTGTTCTTCGATGGAGACTGTCCACAGAGGAGAGCAAATCGATTCCGGCCGGCCAAAGACGGCATGCACCCAGTTGCCGACGAACAGCAGGTAGCCGGCCACGTAATACCAGGGAAGACTCTGCTTGGCCATGGTGTGCGCGAGCACGACCCCCAAGCCAATCAGCAGAAAGTACAAGGGCCAGATGCGCAAGATCCGTCGAAGATAGAATCGCCGCAGCGAAATGGCGCCCGTCTCCTCCCGCTCTCGCAGCAGGATAGAGGTGATCAGGAAGGCGCTTAGGGCAAAGAACAAATCGACACCGGCCGCGCCCGATTTCGCGATTGCCCCCCAGAGCCACGGCATTGGCAGATGGAACCTGCGATAGAGTGCACCGTCAAAGGGCAGTGAGTGACAGATGAATACGCCGAGGAATGCGTAGAATCTCAATCCATCAAGCTCCGGCTGATAGAAGCGGCGCTGGCTATGCGCCGCCGCCATCGGGGCCGAGTGTAAAACCCCTGTCAATTGCCCCATTGCGTACCCGCTCCTTTATATGGATCAGCCAGCAGTTGATCGAAAAGATTTTCGAGGCGACCGGTTTGCTGTGCCAGGTTGAAGTGGTTGACAACATTTCCTCTGCCCGCAAGGCTGTATTGCTGCCACAGTTCCTCGTCCTGCATCAGGCGGAGGATCGCCTCCGCCAGCGCCGGGGAATCGCGCTCGGCTACCAGCAAACCCGTCTCGCCGTTTTTCACCGCCTCCGGGATTCCGCCGCTGAGAGTGCTTACCACGGGCAGGCCCATCGCCTGGGCCTCGATGAACACCATGCCGAAGCCTTCCGCATCGCCGGTGGCCGCAACCACACTGGGCACACAGAAGACTGACGCTCGTGACATCCGATCCCGCACTACGGCTGCCGGCTGGACGCCTAAAAAGCGACACCGCACGCCCAGCGCAACGGCTCGCGCCTCGTAGTCCGCGCGCAACGGGCCATCACCAACGACCACTAACTCGGCTGCCGGAGAGTGGCGCTGCACGCCGGCCATGGCCTCGATCAGGCTGCCACAACCCTTCTTCTCTACCAGTCGCCCAACAAACAAGACCGATTTTTCCCGTGGCCGCAAGGTGCTTGGCGGTTTAAACCGTTCTACATCCACTCCAATCGAATGAACGATGGTGCGCTCCGCCGGGTATCCCATCTCCAGCCCGCGAGCGCGAACATAATCCGAGCAGCTTAAGAAGAGGGCGCCCGTCTTCTGCAGCGTCGATCGTCCCCGCAGATACGCGCGACCCAGGCGGGTCCTGCTCATGGCCTCGTCGCTTATGGTCACGTCGTATCCATGCAGAGCGGTCACCAATGGCACACCGAGTTGTTCTGCGAGCTGCATGGCCGCATAGCCATCGGGTGCGAAGTGGGCGTAAACCAGGCGGGGAGTGCGCGTCCTCAGTCGCTCAACCTGTTTGTGCGTGAGGCCTGCATAGCGAAAGCGAAGCTCCCGCAATCTTCCCCGCAAACCGCCGTCATCGACCGTCCAACTGGTGTTTTCCGGCAGGTCGATCCCCGCTGTCTTGCGCCAGCCTACGAAGAACGGCGTGAACCGCCGCATGGCGACAGCCTGGGTCGCGATAAACGTTTCTGAAGGCGGCAGCAGCAGGGTGCGGAAGACCACTACTGTACCCTGGTTCGTCCCTCGGCTGGTCTTCGGGTTGGCGCTTGGTATCGTCATTTGCCTCATGGCAATTAGGCCGCGGAGTAGGTTTCCGCGCCGAGAACTTCGCGGTATAGTTGCTCGTACTCAAGAACGATCCGGCTCCAGGAAAAGCGTTTGGTGGCCGCACGCGCTTGCTCGCCGATAGCTGCCAATTCCTCTCCTGGCAGTGACAGGGCGCGTTCCATTTGCGCCGAAAGCCCGCTGGCGTCCTGGTCTACCAGGAACCCGCTTACCCCATCCTGAACTACGTCAGGATGCACACCCACCGCGGTCACCACCACCACCGTTGCTGCGCTCATGGCCTCGATGGTCGACAGGCCGAAGCCCTCATACGCCGAAGCGGACACGAACAGATGAGCCCGCTGTAGCAATCCGTACAGCTCTTCGCGGCTAATGGCGCCATGGAAACACACCCTTCCGCTCAAGCCGAGCTCCATCACGCGACGCTCGAGTGACGCCCGCAACCCGGAGAAATCCACTCCTACCCATTCCAGCCGCAGGTGTGGATAGCGATCCTTCAACAAGGCCATCGCTTCCAGCACCTTGTGCACGCGTTTGTTTTCGGCCAGGCGTGCGACACCCACCACCAGGCCAGGCTGCAGCGTTTTCTTCAGGCTCCAGAGGCCATCAATATTGGCTCCGTTTTCTATCACCCGGATGCGCTGTGGGGGCACAATCCTCGAGAACATCTGGCGATCGTGCTGGCTTACGCAAACCACTGCCCCTACACCACCCAGCGAGCGGCGAGTCACCGTCTTGAAGTACATCTCTTTGAAAACTCTTGACTGCCGGGTATGAAAGAAACCGCCATGGGTGCTTATCACCAGCGGGATGCGATGTACCAAGCGCAGCAGGCTTAGATAATCCACAAAGAAATCGATGGCATGGATGTGCACCAGATCGTAACCGCGGATCACCGTGAACACGCCTGGCGCCACTGGATAACGGCGAGAGCCCCAGTGGCGCATACGGCGCACCGTAAGGCCGGCTTCGACGGACTCCGCCGGCGCCATGGTACCGTTTGAAAAAAGCAGGCGAAGGGTCGCCACCTGCACGGTGTGTCCTTTTTGTTGCAGGGCCACACTCAGGCCTTCCACCACGCTCTCCATACCACCCTCGGCAGGCAGAAACTGCCGGGTAAGCTGAAGGATCTTCATAGCGGGTGCACCAGCGCACGAAGCGTCGTGTGTCGTGCTGCCCAATCACGTAAGCGGCGGCGGCGCCGGCGGGGCAAGAACCAGATCGCCAGGAATATCGCATAGTCACGGGGCGTGCTCTTGCCATGGCGCAGGGCTTCCAGCATCAGCAGACGGAATGCGCCCCACTCTCCCTGATCCGAAGCCTCAGCAGCAATCTGGTACAAGACGAAGGCGGTCAAAGCGCGCGGCGTAAACAAGTGCCGATCGCGCTGCAACCATGCGAGAGAGTAGCGCCAGTTGGCTTTGCTGCTTACGGTAGGCCGTTCCTCCTCTATGTTGTGAACCGCCAGCACCCCCTCGGCAAACACAACCTTTGCTCCCGGCAGGCGGCCCAATCGAAGCACCCATTCCGTATCCTGATGTTTCAACTGGCCGCTCTTAAACGGCTGCGCCAGCATAAGCGAGCGCCGGACAAAGAGGGTCGAAGTTTGGATATATCCTTCGCCGCGGGTGAGCGTACGGCGCGCCAGAATGTACTCGCCAATCTGTTCGTCGCTGGCGGGCATCCGCCTTGGCCACACATAGTCTCTTCCCGGCGTACGTGCGATCATCCTGCAGGTCCCGATGACGATGGGCGCGGTCGACGGCGCTACTGCGTCGAGCTGAGCCTGGAGCTTGCCCGGAAACCATTCGTCGTCGTCATCCAGAAAAGCGATCCATTCGCCTTGAGCGGCGTCGACACCCCGGTTACGCGCGTCCGATCCGCCAACGCTGTTCGTCAGCGCAATCACATGCAGCCGCGGGTCCTGTTGCGCGACCCTTTCCATGGCCAGTCTGGTGCCAGGGTCCTCACCATCGATCACCACCACCACTTCGATCGCGTGCAGAGTCTGGACCAACGCACTCCGCACTGCCCTCTGCAAGAGATCGGGTCTGCCACGAGTAGGTATGACGACAGAAACAATAACCATGGTTCGACTCCTCAGCCTCGTTCGTTTTCTCGACGTGGCGCTGCTTGAAGCGTTTCGGCGATCGCATAATACGCAGCCTTCGGTTGGCAGTTAGCGTCAAAGGGAAGGGGCCGCACCGGCAAACCGTCCTTGCGTGGACGATATCCGGCAATCCAGGTAAAGCAATCCGCGAGTCCCCAGGTGACAATTCCTTTTACTGCCGGCTGGCGCAGGGTGGCGCTCAGAAATCTGCTGTATATGTCAGCCACTGCTCGATCCCGCACGGCCACATCCGCAGGTAGCATCACATCCTGCACATCGAGTTCAGTGATGAAGATGTTCATTCCGCGGCGAGCCAGCTCGCCGAGAAAGTCCTCGTAGCTTCCATCACCCAGCACGGCTGCCTGATCGCCCCGCAGATGCGCCTCTAGGCCGATCCCGTGGATGGGAACTCCGCGCGCCAGCATGCCGTCAAGCAGGGCAAGCATGGCCGTCCTTTTGGCGCGGCCAAAGCCGTTGGACACCTCGAGATAAGTCTCGTTCCAAACCAGCAGAGCATGTGGATCCGCGGCTGCGGTCGTGCGGAAAGCCACGTCCATGTAGTTGGCTCCGCAGCTCTGCAACCACGGACCATCGTGCAGCCCATCGGCTCGATGACTTCCCGGATCCAGCACCTCGTTCACTACGTCCCAGGAGTACAACTTACCCGCAAAGTGTCCGGCTACCGTCCGGATATGGCTAGTCATCATGGTTGGCCCCGTCGCCGCTGTAAGCTGCGACGTCACCCAGGCCGGCAAAGCTTCGTGCCAGACCAGCGTGTGCCCCCGCAGCTTGATGTGGGCGCTCGAACAAAACGCGACTAACTTGTCAGCAGCCGAGAAATCGTAAATCCCAGGTTGGCTGCTCAGCGAGTTCCACTTCATGTGCAGTTCGGGTGTGGCGAGATCGCACTGTGCCAGAAACAATTGCTGATAGGCCGCAGATTGAGCGAAATACTTCAAAGCCACGCACGAGCCGAACAGGACTCCTTTCTCTTGCGCCAACTGCTTCAATGAAGCTGTCGCAGCCTCCAACGCAGCCGCAGTCCGGATCCACCCTGCCGCGCCCAATACGCCAAGCTTCTCGATGAAGTCCCGGCGGTCCATTTTCAGCCTGCATTCCATAGGTCAGTCGCCCCGCATTTGGATGGGGCTCGATTGCTCATCCGAGCCGGCATAGGCCGCTTGCGCGCGGCCCTGCTCCTTTGCTGCGTACCGGCTGCGTGGGTAGTCCAGCAGCAGCAACAGCAGTATGTACCAGGGTTCGAGGAGATAGCGGCTGAAGAGGCGGCGAGGCTCATGAGCCAGGCGGAACATCCATTCCAATCCGATCCGGCCAGCCCAACGCGGAGGCGTCGGCGCGGCGCCGGCGATATACTCTAACGCCGCTCCAGTAGAAGACAAGATCACATGGGCGTCCAGCTGAGAAAAATTTTCCTGTGTCCAATACTCCTGCCGCGGCATACCCATCCCGACCATCAATAGGTCAGGCCGGTAGGCATTGATCCTCTTGACCAGGGCTTCGTTTTCCGCACTGCCACGGCGCGCGTCGAAGAATCCATCACTCACTTCTATCTGCAATCCAGGATGGAGCTCGCGCAGCTTCGCAGCACCTTGTTCCGCAACCTGCCTGGACGAGCCCAAATTGAACACGCGCCATCCTTTGCTCGCGGCCAGCTTCATCAGAGGGCCTGTCCAATCCACGTTCGTCACCCGTTGCTCGCGCTGCAAAGGGTAGCCGTAGAGCCGGCCCAGCGCCACGAGGGGCATACCGTCTACATAAGTCCAGTGAACATTTGCATAGAATTCTTTGAGTTTAGGGTGTCTGTGAAGCAGGTAGACACTGTGAAGATTGTGGTTCGCGATAATCCATTTGTGACGCTCACGAATTCCCTGCTCCACCAGATCGTTCAGCTCTGGCATCGACTTGGGCTGTAGCGTCAATCCTAGAAACGCAACCGTGTCGGCGATATTTGCAGAGGCCGGGCTTACGGCTTTCATGCGGGGATTCTCCATTTAATTTCCGGGAAGTTCGACTGACACGTTTATCGTCAAGAGCTGCGCATGAGGCCAGACCAAGGATGCTTCATAAGCAATGGGGAATCTGAGCTGTTACGCTTGTCCGTGATCCAAGGCAAAGGTGACAGAACGGTTGCCGTAAAGCAATCTCGGCTTTTACAAATTGGTTGTTAGTGATGAGCCCAGTTCTAACTTGGAACCGGGATGTCCTATTTCGACTCCAACGGACGACGACTGCAGAATCGCAGGGGCAGCTCCACGCGCGTCACGATAGAGTCTTATCGAGATCATCATTTGCCCAAAAGAGTCGATATAAGAACCAGGCTTTGTCAGTGGTAACCGTTATGCGATTCGCTGCCTGGTAAATGGCGGGCGGCAGCCTTCTCTATCCAATCACTGTCGGCGTCTATTGTGCGTGGGCCGACCTACTCGGAGTTCGAATGTCTGGAATTACTTATCACCTTCTGACCGAAGCTGAGCCGTTTTCCGAATTCCACGGAGGTGCGATCTCGCGCTGGGCTGGGAATGTCCTGCGTGACGCAGCGAATTCCGTGGTTGTCTGCCCCTCCGCGGACGACAGCTGGAAATTTCCCTTGAAATCTGTCCGTTTACTCGGTGGCTTGCGGCGGTACCGGCGATTTAGGAGACAGCTTTCGCGGTCGCCCTGGTTCTTTCATCGCCCTATCATTCGGCATATCTTCCAACCGCTTCTCAAACGAGTGGGGCCGAAGGACATTGTATGGATTCACAATCGCCCTGAGTTCGCCGTCGCTCTCACGCCTTGTATCCATCGCGCAGGGGGGCGGGTAATTCTCCATCTGCACAATACCCACCTGACAGAAGGACCGGAGAGGCTAATGCGGCAGGTCCACGTGGATAAACTGATTTTTGTAAGTCAGTTCCTTATGGACCAGGCAAGACGGAAGTTCCCCTCGCTTGCCAGCTCCTCGGTGCTTTATAACGGCGCGGATGGATCGCTCTTCTATCCGTCCGCGAGCGACCGGAAGACCAGCAAGACACCGATCGTCCTCTTCGCCGGGAGACTGGTTGAAGACAAGGGCGTGCACGTGTTGTTAGAGGCGATGAATATTCTGAAACAACAGAATGTTAAAGTCCGCGCACAAATCGTTGGCTCCTCCGGCTTCGGGTCCAGCAAGGAAACTGAATATACCAGGCGCCTCAAAGCGAACTGTCCCGAGACGGTTACGTTCCTTGAATATCGCACCGGCGCCTCACTCGCTGAGCTCTTCCGGGAGGCAGACATATTTTGCTCGCCTTCTGTCTGCGAGGAGGGATTCGGGATGGTGAATGTGGAGGCGCTTGCCTCAGGTTTGCCCGTGGTCAGCACCGACAGCGGTGGCGTGGGAGAAATATTCACCGCCGGCGGCGGCATTTTGGTGGAGCGCGGATCGGCTGTGCAACTTGCCCGCGCGCTTCGGCAGTTCGCGGAGGATCCGGATTTGCGGATACGTACCGGCCGGCAGGGCTACGCGGTATTTCGCGAACGCTTCACCTGGTCGATTGCGCAGACGCGGGTTCGAGAGATCGAAGAGACGCTTTCCCTGTGAGTCTCATGTCGACTGTCGTTTTCCAGCATCGAGATCACGCGCCATCGTAGCGTGGTTGTCACCCAGTCAAGCAGAAATTCTTTCGTAAGTGGATCTTCGTAAGTGGATCTTCATAGGTGGATCATGGAGCGAGTCGTGTCTATGCATAATCCCCGCGCTCTGCTGACCCGCCGTGGACTTCTCCAGGGTGTGGTATCTCTGGCGGCTGTCTCGGCACTTCCCGGTTGTGGTTATCACTCCAACTATATTTACACGCCACCTTCCAACAATCATCTTCCGGCGCCGTCCGGACCGGTCGTCCAGGGCTCCCTTGCGGTGACGACCACCGCCATCGGAACTATTCCTTCACGATTTATGGGCTTGAGCTACGAGAAGCTGGCGATGAACTATGGCTACTTCCATGGTTCAAACTACAACCTTATTGCGCTCTTTCGCCGTCTTGGCGCCGGGGTGTTGCGTGTGGGGGGCGGTTCCGCCGACAGTCTTCTGTGGACTCCGAGCAAGACTGGTACGCATGACCAGATTTCACCTACGAATGTTAGAAATCTTGCCGCCTTTCTGCAGGCGACCGGCTGGCTTTGCCTTTATGCGGTCAACCTTGCCACCTCGACTCCCGCTTTGGCGGCGGAAGAAGTTAGTTTCGTGGTGTCCACTCTCGGCGAAAATCTGCTTGGCATCGAGATCGGCAACGAGCCAGATGAATATGGTGCGGCACGCGGCTTTTTTCCCGGTAATTGGACGTTCCAAGACTTTATCGACCGCTGGACTGCGTTTCACTCAGCCATTCTGCAGGCCGCGCCCAATGTGCCGGTCACTGGCCCGGCTGACGCCGGCGCCAACCATATTACTACCTGGACATTGCCTTTCGGGCAGGTCGTCACGGGAAGCGAACTCACGCTGCTGACCCAGCATTACTATCGCCAAAGCGGAGCCAGCACTACCTCAACGGCCGAATTCTTAATCAGTCCCGATGACCAACTTGCGATCGAACTCGGAACTCTAGGCCCGGGAGCTCGTCAGCTTGGCATTCCGTACCGTATGAGTGAGTGCAACTCCTTTGCCAATGGCGGGGCAGCTGGCGTCAGCAATAGCTATGCTTCGTCGCTATGGGTGCTCGACTTCCTCTTCAATGTAGCGATGGCGGGCGCCATCGGGGTGAACATGCATGGCGGCGGCAATGCGCCGGGCTACACGCCGATCGCAGATGATTCAGGCGCCGTGATCGAAGCACGTCCGGAGTATTATGGCCTGCTTCTCTTCGCCCTCGCCGGCACAGGCACATTGATGGAAACCCAACTCTCGATCGGCACTGTTGACGCCACGGCGTATGCGTTGAAGACGCCAGGTGGGGGCTTGAATCTCATCGTGGTCAACAAAGACACGCTACAGAACCTGACCCTGACGATACAGGCGAACCAGGCCATCCAGACGGCAAGCATGCAGCTGATGACCGGACCGAGCCTTGCAGCGATCTCCGGGGTCACGATTCAGGGAGCCACCGTGAACCCGGATGGCACGTTTGCTCCCGCAAGCCCGGGCACGCTGACTCCCTCGGACGGTCAAACGACTTGCTTCATCCCGGCCCTCAGCGCGGCGCTTATCAGCATTACCTGAGTCGTCATAGGCACATTCATTTGCCTCAGATTTTGCGACTTGGCAACGTTGCCAAATAAGTCGTTTGTTTCACGAAGATGCTCAAGGTGCTCAAGTATTTATTTGAGCACCTTGCCTCGTTGACCGGAGTGTACGAGTCCCTCCTGATGCGGCAAACTCCACCCATGCGCCCGATTCTCCGTCGCGGAGCTACGAACGCGGATATCGAATTGGGCGCGGCGCAGAGTGGCGATGGCTCTGTTTGGCATGATCTGATCTTATTGCCGACATTACTACGCTTGCGATGGGCCGTCCAGGGCCTTGGAGAATAATCATGTGGAAGAGCGGGTAGTAAACTCGTGGTTACTCCCTGCTGGTTGAGGATGACTGAGTAGTTAGCCACGCGTTTTGGCGAGGACGCTAGTCCAGGGTACATCATGGAAACATGATTAAGTCCGGCAGGGACGGCTGAAGGTTGTCCAGGACTGCGTTGCGGCCTATTTCCAGCCGTCCCTCGGGACTGAGTTTGGAGATGGAGTTCTCACGCAGGGGCTAAAAGCCCGGTCATTAAGAGATCAAAATGAACCGGCTTTAGATGGGATGAGAGTCTGCGTAAGAACTGAAATGAACCGCAGATCCCACGGCACGCCGGGGCAGGCGAGATGACAATTCTGGTTGAGCATAGTATTCCGCGTTTCCAGGAGAGGTCCGCGGAACTGCAGATCCCTCGGGTACGCTCACTAGTGTACAAAATGTTAAACCACATAGAAT
>JBAVQC010000152.1:0-10468 GCA_049693715.1 Acidobacteriaceae bacterium
AGGCATCAACAAGGGACGAGGATTTCCATCTGTCCCCGGAGCAGACGATCAAGGCGCCTCTGATGCACCGCGTGGGCAAATTCAACTATCTCAATGGCGGAACGTTTCAGGCCCTGGAGATCCCTTATAAGACCGAGGAATTGTCCATGATCGTCTTTCTGCCAAACAATGCAGGCGGCCTGCCTGCTTTGGAGCGGTCGCTGACTGCGTATAACATGCGCCAATGGCTCGGCCGGTTGCAGCACGCTTCCAAGGTCATTCTAACCTTGCCGAAGTTCAAGATGACTCGGCAATTCGAGCTTCAGAATGCGCTCGCCGCGATGGGGATGCCGCAGGTGTTTGATAGGAAAATGGCGGATTTCAGTGGCATAGCTTCGCGCAAAACGATGCTGGCCGACGGCAATCTTTATATCAGCGCCGCCATCCACAAAGCCTACGTCGATGTGGACGAAGAGGGAACCGAGGCAGCGGCGGCAACGGGCATTCAGCACCGCGGCCTGACTGGCGCCCCACCGCCCCCGATCATCTTCCGCGCCGATCATCCGTTCATGTTTCTGATCCGCGACAATCGCTCCGGCAGCATATTGTTCATAGGTCGTGTGACAAATCCGTCAAACTGAGACCTGGCGATTCTTGGATCAGAGGCGTTGGCTAGTCGAATCGTGACGGCATCATGCGTAGTTTTCAATTGGGGACTTGTCACATGTTCACCCCCACAAGCGTCAGCCATCAAACCGAGGATTCGTGTGGATGGAAAGGAAAATGTTATGCTTTGCGGATTTTGTGGAACCAACATCAATCCGGGATTCACCAAGTGCGCTGGTTGCGGGGCGACCTGCAGAAAAACCGCGTCATTCATCGCCAACCTAATCGTGTTGCCTGCAATTGGGGTGTTTGTACTTGGAGGCATAATAGCCGCTCTGGGTCTCATCTTGGTCAGCAGCACTCTTGCTCTTGGCAATGATGGCGCGGCGTCAAGCGGCGCTGGAGGGATCCAGTTACGTCATGAGGCGAACATCTCCATGGAGAAGGAGCGCCTGACAATCAGTGAGTCCAAGGTAACGGTCGAATATGAATTCCTGAACGATACGGATAAGGACATCACGACCGAAGTGGCGTTTCCAATTCCGCCTTACGATAATAAACCTGACGATCCCGTCAATACCCCAGGGTTCAATGACTTTCATCTGTGGGTGGACGGCAAAGAATTGAAGTACAACACTGACGTTCGGGCGAAACTGAATGGCAAGGATTACACCGACGTTCTCAAACCCGTGGGAGTAGACATTGCGTCATTCGACGGGAACTATGGCTCCCAGGGGGATGCGCCGAAGGGAGCCATCGCAAAGCTCCCTAAGAAGCAGGTCCAGCAACTCTCGAGTTTAGGTCTTGTCGATTCGGCTGACGGCACGCCCCGCTGGGTGGTTGTGAAGACGTACTATTGGACGCAGACCTTCCCTGCTCACAAGGTACTGCACGTTCGGCATGAATACACACCCATGATTGGATACGAGTCGATTAATCCGGAAGATTTGGCATCCAACAAGCCGCACCCCAATGATCCGCAAGGCGAGGTTGAGCGCGTTTGCGTTGATCCATCGTTGCAGAAGGGATTGGCAGACCGGGCAATCAAGAATTACAAAACAGGATTGCAGCTGGGAATGGCCTGGGTAGACTATATTTTGACGACGGCAAACTCCTGGAAAACTCCAATCAAGGATTTCACGTTAGTCATTGATCGGACAAAGGGATCATCCGCTGCTAGCTTTGGAACACGATATGTCAGCTTATGCTGGGACGGGCAAATCAATAAGCTCGACGCGGATCACCTGGTTGCCCACAAAGCAAATTTCGTCCCCCAAAAGGAACTCAACGTTGCTTTCATTTCCTTCTTAGGGCCGCCGGACAAGTAGTTGAACACGCTTGCCAAATCTTGAGAAGTCCTGGCTGTATCGGCTCTTCTTCATCCCTCGTCCTCCCGTTCAGAGAACGCCAGTTTTGACTGGTTGAGTTTTTCGGGAGCAGGTCAAAACCAGGCCCATCAAATTTTACTCCGGGGTTTCCCACTAAATTCTTGTCGAATCGTGATAGTCAGACTGGCGCTTTTGCGTATTGTGCAGTAAGAGCGAACAAACCGGGGATCGACGAAACCCGGACGCGCTGATGAGGATGCCGCGATTCTGGCAGATGAATGGGACTCCCGATGCTTCTCGGAGCTATCTCCGAGCCAGTCACCCACCGATTCGCCTACGCGAACCCAACCCGCAGAACGGAGCTTTTATGGCCACGACTTCACACAAACTTTCCCTTTCCCGCCGCGCTACACTGGCCCTGGGCATACTCTTTTCACTCGGCGCCTGGGCCTCTACCCACGCTCAAAACGCCGCATCCCATCGGGAGCCAAAGGCGGCATCGCACGTATCGACGGATGCCAAACCAACTCCCGCTCAAACGGCAGCCGTCAAACTGGCCTTTGGTGCGGATTTCGCGGATATGGCCCCTTTCCTTGTCGGGCAGGCTGATCTGAATGGGGATGGTCGACCGGACCTTATTATCGTGTCGCAAAACCACAATAATTGCGGGTCGCATGGCTGTAATGTATTTGCTTTACTTGCCACGGCGAACGGTTATGTGGCTAAGGGGATTGATTTGGGTATTATTTTCCAAGGAAAAGACTTTGTTGTCCTTGATACGGTTCATAATGGCATGCACGACCTCAGAGTAGACAATGGAAGCCATTTATTCGTTTGGGATGGCAAACAATATCAGTAGAACGCTACCAGCGGCGGTGTCGCTGATGAACCAACTGACGCCACCGCGAAGCAAGTACCGCGGACACCAGCCCCTACAAGAGTGGAGTGCCGGGTGGTGGAGATCGCGTATTTCCTGCTGGAATGGGGGCAACGGACGGGGCGGTGTCTGAAGTATCGACTGAGCGGCAAATCCAGGTCCGAAGTTATTGCCTGCGATGTGAGCACTATTTACTTGACATGCCGCAGCCTAGGAGCCTTTCATCACTCACTGTAGGCTCAAAACTAAAACTTAAGTATCGTGAGGCCGTGGGAAGCCAAAACGGAAACTCCGGCATGTAACGTTCACCTTGGTTAACCAAGAACTGAGGAGAGATGGCTATGAGTAAAGTGGTGGCAACGTCTATGTCCGTCTCAGTGGCGGCGACCGATAGGTTGATTTCGTCTTCATTTGGGGAGACTTGGATTTTCGTTTTTTTCTTCAAGGATATCTTGCAAATGACGAAGACTTTACTCCACGCCGCGCTTGTGGCCATGCTCGTCAAGACCAGCTTGAAATTTTTGTTCAAGCAAGCGGCGATCTCTTTCGCGATTCTCTTAATCCTCATGGAAATCGGTTCTCCGCTGAGGGCAGCGGAAGGCGCGCCCAATCCTGCGGGGTTCGACATTCTGGGGATGAAGCTCGGCATGAGCGTCGCGCAGATTGAGGCCGCGATTAAAGCGTACGATCCCACGCTCACGATAAATATTACCCAGGAGGCCATAACTGACCAAAGGGTCGGCGTCGGCAAATTGGTTCAATCCGTTCATGCCGTCCACCGGTCCACCGGCCCGCTTGATCAGGAGACTATCGTCGTCGGCTTCACCGTGACCCAGCCGAGCAGGGCGTTCTACATCGGCCGCAACAAATCTTTTTCCCCCGAGCAGCGACCTCTCTTAGACAAGACGCTGCAACAATTCAAAGAAAAATATGGTCCTGAATCGAGGTCGTTCCGCAACTATGGCGAGGGCAGCAAGAGGTTCGAGTGGGTTTTCGACAAGGCCGGCAAGCAGCTCATGGACTCAGGCTTGCTGCAATTTCTTATCTGTACACATGCCAACACGAACGGGACATTTTCTTACGGAAGGGGGTTTTCGTTCGCGGCGCCTCTAACTCATTCGCCCGAATGTGGAACCGATTTGGCGCTCCGTCCTGATCCGTCCAATAGCGGCCTGCTCATGAGCCTACACGAAGAGCTCGTCGGGGATTCGATTGCCGCGGACGATATTCAGAAATTGATGGCGGACGCGAAAGCCACACAGGAGCAGCAGCGCAAGCAGCAGGAGCAGAAAGCATCGGGTGTGAAACCGGTGCTATAAGGATCACTGCACCAAATATGAAGGACGTGATGTTCGTCGATGCCCGGTCAATCGGCGGTGACCGCAGTCAGACTTAACACGCGACCTCCCTGAGTCCTTTAATCGTCCCACTTGGCTTCAAGAACAGAAACGCAACAATCGTGTCGAGTTATCGAGAGCCAAAACGGAAACTCGGGCAAGTAACATTCACGTTGGTTAACCAAGAACTGAGGGGAGAAAGCGATGTGCGAAGCGGCGACACCTAGTTATTGTTCGTACAGCAAAACTACGTCGAATGTCCAAGATGATCGGCGGAGGCGCGAAAACTGGAAAGCGAGTGCCATTCTTGGTTTATTTGTTTCAGGGTTTTTATTAACTGCTTGTAGTAACCCTGGCAGTGATATTAAGGGAACGTGGAACATGAGTGCAAGTGGTATTCCTGTAGGTGAAGCGACCATAACCCCTGATTCATTGAGCTTATATCCGAACGCGTTCGCGGCGGCTAGTGGAACAAAGCAAGTTACTGAAAAAGTTAAATGGACAAGAAGTGGAAATCAAATAACGGCCATTGAGCCAGCGGGCACTAAAGTAACATTTTCCATATTAGACCCAGATCATATGAACCTTGGAAATGGTAATGAGTCTGTACTCCTTTCGCGCAATAAATAGGAAGGACTCTGATGTGAGAGGCGTGAGACACCGCGTTTACTTGGCGGCAACGCTCATGTTGCTCAGCGGTACTCTTGCTCTTGGCAATGACAGCGCGGCGTCAAGTGGCGCTGGAGGGATTCAGTTGCGTCATGAGGCGAACATCTCCATGGAGAAGGAGCGCCTGACAATCAGTGAGTCCAACGTAACGGTCGAATACGAATTCCTAAACGATACGGATAAGGACATCACGACCGAGGTGGCGTTTCCAATTCCGCCTTACCGATAATAAACCTGACAATCCTGACGGGATTCCAGGTTTCAATGACTTTCATCTGTGGGTGGACGGCAAGGAATTGAAGTGCAACATTGACGTTCGGGCGAGGTGGGCGGGGACAGACGAAACGTACCCCATCAAGAAGGGCCGTTCCGTAATACGGTGTGCTTAATTCATTGGGGTACTTTTTCGGTCGCGGTAGGGACGACGAGCGAGGCAGGGATAAGCCGTCGTACGAAAGGGCCACTTTTGTATGGTCACAGATTCCTGTGGTGAATAGGTATGCTGTCGCCGCATTGTCTCCCATAGCGCGACCGCAACCAACGGAGGCACAGGCGGTCCGGTCAGTTTGACTCTGGATTTCAAGAACTTGCCGCGCCCGAACATCAGCGGGGTTCCGGGAAGCCCCAATGTCACCTACTTCTGGTTTTCCCACGCTGGGACCAGGGTGCCACTCCCCGGCACTAGCGTCAGCCTTATCGACGCGGGCACCAGTTATCCGTCTGAACTAACTCAGTTGTATATTATTTTGGGCGTCTCCGGAGTGACGACTTTCAAAGCTGTCCTTTCTAATAACTTCGGCGGGTACAAAAACTCAACGATCACGCTATCAGGCCCAGGAAACCTGTTGCCAAACGGTCTTCTACCTCTGGACCTTCCGTCTATTTCGGGGTGGACCACCAATGCGACCTTTTCGTTGATCAACGTGCAGAATACTAAATCAGAATCTTTCACCGTTACCTCGATCAGCCGTTGCCCAGGATAGGAACCTGCCAAGTCCATCGGCGGCAATGGTGACACGGCGGGCTCCGCCGAACCCGACTCCGGGCCCGTGAACTCTCTGATTCGCCACCCGATCCAGGGCCCGTGGAATCTGATCGATAGAGGAAGATCAAACGCTACGTTAAAAGGCGGGATGAAAGGTTCATGGGTTAACATTTCTGGAAAGTAGGTATAAAGATGCAATGTCCATTTTGCGGTACCCATGTAAATGACGGTTTCTATATGTGTGGCGTCTGTAAAGCAGAATATAAGAGGCACACAGGCGCAGGTTGGCAACTGCTGATAGTGGTTGCCCTTTTCATTGTTGTCTTTGGTTCATTGATATTCGGTGCGCTTGTCGGTAGTTTCTTTCTTGGGTTGATTATGGCTATCGTAGGAGGAGCGCTGCTTGTCATGTTGGGTAGATCCAATTTCGTATCTCCCTACAAGTGGGTAAAAGGAACTATTAGGGTAGCGTTTAATCGTCCATGACTCGCTTTAAACAACTTAAACAACTAGTGTAGTGCGTTACTAATAGTATCTTTTATATGATGTGGGTCATCTTATGATGAGGAGACCCCAATCATGCGCGTAGCTGGGCCTGTCGTTCTAAACCCGGAGAGTCGGCGTCAACTGGAGCAGCAAGCGCGGGGGCGCACGGTATCGGTGCGGGTAGCGTTGCGTAGCCGCATTGTGTTGCTGGCCGCAGACGGTAAACAGCACGGCAGGATTGCCCACCGCCTGTGCTGATCAGCGAGCCTGTTTGAAGTCAAAATAGGCCAAGTTGATGTTGCCACCGGTCAGGATGTGTACGGTAAGGACATTCCTTCCCCGGTTAAGGACAACCTTGAAAAGCCGTGGATTCAAATTCCAATGATGCCACTGACGCCAGGCCACAGGGTCTGCAGGGTCATTGGTTGTTGGGATCTGCAGCGGTCCGGTTGCGTCTTCGCCATTCAGGTCGATGGAGATTGTTCCGCCACGGTTGGAGGTGTAGAGAAAGTCGGCCACGTATGTCCCTGCCTGTGCCACATCAACTGTGATGTTGAACCACTCCCCAGGTTCGGTCCAGCCGACATAGGGCAAGTCTCGAGGGGGAACGACCTTGTCGAAGGGGTTGTCGTCTACCTGAACCGGCTTCCGGGCAAACTTGGTGTATGAGGTATCCACTCCCTCATGAATACGAAATTCATTGAGATAACTTCCATCTGCTGGATTCAATTCTCCGCTGCCGTGATTCTTTGGATCGGCGTCGTGATAGGCGACTCCTTCACCGCCCAGGTCGTAGTACGCACACAATACCCGCCCCGGTATCTTCTGAGGTCCGCCTTGATAGCGGCTGTCGTGGTATGGAACACCTGCGTATGGACTCACAAATGACTGCGAAGATGCGGTGGTCAACATTATCGACACACCTACGAAGGGCAAAAACACCGTGCCGCCGTTCACTCTCCATCTCCCTCAGCCGCTGAGTAGGTGTTATTCATAACAGGCGAACTTATTTCTGCCGATCCTCTGCGCATTATGAATGGGTGTAAACCCGGACATAATCCACCAACATCTGTTGTGGGAATTGAGTGTTCGCGTCCGGATCCTTCGGCCACTGTCCACCCACCGCGAAATTGAGCAGAATGAAAAAAGGATGGTCGAAAACCCATCGCTTGGAACTGGGGATGCTGTCTGGGGTCTGAGTCTCGTATAGGTGATCATCCACATAGAAGCGGATCGCCGAGGCGTCCCACTCGACCGCAAAAACATGGTAGCTATCGGAGAACTTCGAGCCGGCCGGCAGGCTGTACGCTCCGGTTAACGGGCTGTCGCCGGAGTAACGCGGGCCGTGCAGCGAGCCGTGAATTTTTCCCGGTTCGTAACCAACATTCTCCATGATGTCGATTTCGCCACACCCCGGCCAACCCGCAGTTGTTTTGTCGTCTCCCAGCAACCAGAAGGCCGGCCACATTCCCTGGCCTTGTGGGATTTTGATGCGAGCTTCAAAGCGCCCGTATTTCTGCTCAAATCTGCCCTTCGTCTGCAGGCGAGCGGACGTGTATTCGCGCTGGATGCCGTCTGCGCCGGTGACCGATTCGCGCCGCGCGGTGAGCACTAGATTGCCGTGCTCCTGGTGAACATTTTCCGCGCGCGCGGTATATTGTTCGAGCTCTTTGTTGCCGAAGCCGTTTCCGCCGGTTACGATCTCCCACTTAGCGGGGTCTGGTGGAGCGCCATCGGGGCCATTGAACTCGTCGCTCCAACTCAGCTTCCATGGCTGCGGTTGCGCGTGCAGAACTGTGCCAGGCGCCAGAAGGGCGGATGCGACGATTAGGGTAAAGGTCCTGATCATTTTGGTGATTAACTAGTTTACTTAGCGCGTCAATTTAAACTCACATTGAGAATATTTGTCAACGAAAAAGCGGGGATGATCGACGTTTAAAGACCTCACTTCGCGAGGACTTTGGAATGTAACCGCGGTTCGGCGCGCGCGGCAGCTCCGGAAGGCGGGCACGTGGACGATCGCAGGATCAGCTCAGGACGAAAGCAGATGTTTTCTATCACTTCATTCTTCGCCAGCTTGCGGAAAAGAAGCTCGACCGCCGTCGCGCCCATCTCGCGGAGCGGCTGGCGAATCGTCGTCAGCGGCGGGTACGCGATACTTGCGAACTCGATATCGTCGAAACCCATCACCGAAACGTCTTGTGGGATCTTGTGACCGGCTTCTCGTAAGGCGCTCATGGCGCCAAGGGCTGAGACGTCATTGTAGGCGACGAGCGCGGTGAAGCGTCTGCCGCGATCCAATAGCTTCTGCGCGGCAATGCGACCCTCATCGGCGTGGCGCGTGCCCGCGGTCTCGATCAGCTCCAACTGAACCGTAAGGCGAGGGTCGACTCGAAGACCAAGAGTCATGCTTGCCGCACAGACTGCGTTCCAGCGTTCTTCCGTGTCACCGCTCCATACAGGTCCCTTGATGAACGCGATCTCTTTGTGACCAAGGCTGGCGAGGTGATTGAGCGCCTTTTCAATGCCTAAGGCGTTGTCGATCGAAATCCGTGTGCTCCATAAGGGGCAGCGGTCGGTGCAGATCGTCACGGTAGGGATTCCCGGCGATTCGCTCGGGGTGGAATTGATCAGCAACAAGCCCTCGACACCGCGGTCGCAGAGTGTTTCAATATGCCGCTCAAGCAGTTCCGGGGACCAGAGGTGGGTGGAGACGATGGATGTGTACCCGGTGTTCAACAGACGGCGTTGGAAACCGCTGAGTAACGCGGCCTCGAAGCCATTCCCAAAATCGGGCGCGATCACCCCGATCAGCTGGGTGGGCTTTCTGTTGAGCGAACGGGCGAAATAGTTGGGACGATATCCAAGTCTCTTCGCTGACTCCACAACCCGCTTCCGAGTGTCCTCCGGGAAACGTGCCGCTTCTGGAACGTCATTGAGAATCAGTGAGATCGTGGTTCGCGACAGACGGAGAGATTCGGCCAACTTCTTCAGGGTGATCCGGTCGCCTGACGCACCCTCTGACGAGGGTTTGGACGCGGCGGCTTTCTTGGCCTTCAGTGGCATTGGAGTAAAGCGTATCACCTCAGCTTTCTTTGGTGTTGACAAACGTCCTAACCATGATTTAAACCTTCGATCCTCGGTAAACCCCTTAACTGAACCGGTGTCCCGGTTTACTAAGGGGCAGCTGACTAAGTAAGAGAAGCCGTAACTTAAACCCGCAAACGGGAGCAAAAGGAGAGCCATGTTGATCCACCATCAGTTCAAAAAAGCCCATAGCAGGTATTTTCGTTCCGAACGGTCCAAAATGGGGAGAGTTGTGGAGCGCTTTGCCCTGTTCTGCCGGCCGGGTCTGGTAGCCGTCGTGTTGGCCTTGACACTCGCCGCCGCAGGCCACGCGCAAATCAATGTGGGGAGCATCACCGGCACCGTAACAGATTCTACGGGCGCGGTAGTCGTCGGCGTGACGATCAGCGTCGTCAACGACGGTACTGGAATCGCCTATTCCGGCCTGACCAATGAAACCGGAACATACCGCATTCCGGAGTTACCCACGGGCGTCTACTCGGCCACCTTCAAGAAGTCCGGATACTCGACCGTCGATCGCGCCAATGTCGCGATCAGAATCGGCCAGGACGTCGAGATCAATCAAGTACTCGCCGCCGGCTCGATCAACGAAACGGTCAAGGTCACAAGCGATATCCCCATCCTCGAAACCGGTCGCGCCACAGTCAACCTGAATCTGGATGCGGAAGCTTTGGAAAATCTCCCCCTCGACGTGACCGGTGGCCGCGATATCACAACTTTCGCCTACACGCTGGTTCCCACGACCACTGGCAGCAACTTCAGCGGCCACATAGCAGGCTCCCAGAATCTGACCAAGAACGTGATCGTCGATGGCGACGATGCTATTGCAGGACTGGGGGGCTTTTTGCAATCCGTTGGCCAGGAATCGGTGAAAGAGTTTGAGGTTCAGACCAGCGGTATCACCGCCGAAGGAGCCCGGACAGGCGGCGGCAATCTGGTGCTGGAGCTGAAGTCCGGCACAAACAAATTTCATGGAAGCGCCTACGGCTTCCTTGCGAATGAAATTCTTGATGCAAATACCTGGGACAACAAATACTTCTTATCTCAGTGCCCAACCGGCG
Source organism: Acidobacteriaceae bacterium (assembly GCA_049693715.1). Taxonomy (GTDB): domain Bacteria; phylum Acidobacteriota; class Terriglobia; order Terriglobales; family Acidobacteriaceae; genus PALSA-350. The sequence continues at coordinate 10,416 of JBAVQC010000152.1, forward strand.
ATGCCGGCATCGCTTGCCGACGTCAATACCGTCGTCCGACCACTCGTTTTTAC
>JBAVQC010000153.1:0-44806 GCA_049693715.1 Acidobacteriaceae bacterium
GCACTGGATTCACAGGATCTTGGTTGCGCTGACAGGTTTGGTGCCGCGCCTCCGGCGCTCGGATAATCCATGCAATCCGCCGGTCTTTGATTTTTCAGCATCCCGTGAAGCTGAAGCCCTTCGTCGAGAGACGTTTTCCGCTCGCAACCCGCGCTCTCTAAACCCCCGGCACAGGAGGACACCCGGGAAACTCCGCCAGATACCCGTTCCCGATATAACCCAAATACTGGATCCCTATCTTGCTGGTGAAAAATCCATCCGCAGCCAGGTTGCGCAGGAACGCAAAAAACTCAACCCCCTGGCTCACGCTCGCATCCTCTTCCGCGCTCTTGCGGTAAGCAATGCAATCCAGCATCTCTCTCTTCTGCTCCGGCGTGCATTCCAGATACGCCTTGCCATACTTATCCGTGCAGGTGGAATCGAGCCACATGATTCCGCCGCCCAGAGTCAACTGGTAGTGCGGATTCTCACTCGTAAGCAAATCAATAAACTCCGGAGCCCCGGCCTCGACCGCTCCCCCTGAATCCGCGTCCGCCGGAAAAATCGATTCGCACAATGCCTGCAGCGTCGCGTACTGCGCCGGCGGGAAAAACTTCGGCGTGTACACACCCGTCTTACTCGTGGCTTTTTCCGTGCTGATCATGTGGTGCGCGTACTCCGCGGCCTGCAGCGGGATCACACGCAGCACCGAGGTCGCGGCCGCTCCCAGACTCAACGACTTCAAGACATCACGCCGGGATACAGACATGCTATATCTCCCCTTTTTTAGCCTGATCAAGAATGTATTCCGAAGTTCGCCACGAAAGTGCCGTAATCGTAAGCGTCGGATTTTTATCCGGGCCAGTTACAAAACAAGCCCCGTCGCCAACGAACAAATTCTTTACATCATGCGCCTGGCAATTCTTGTTCAGGGCTGAAGTCTTCGGATCATCACCCATGCGCACGGTTCCCAGTTCGTGAATGATCTCTCCCCCTTCGGAGATGCCGGCGCTTGCGTCCGCGCGCCTGGCGCTATCGACCACCGTGCCCCCGGCCGCTTCGACAATGGACCGGAAAGTATCCTGCATATCCTTCGCCATTTTCAGCTCGTAGTCGCTCCACTTGAAGTGGAAGCGCAGCACCGGGATCCCCCATTTATCCACCACCAGCGGGTCAATCTCGCAGTAGGTATCCGGGTTGGGAATCATCTCTCCTCTTCCGGAGAATCCAATGAAGTTGCCATATTTACTACGGACACTCTGCTTGAGCGACGATCCGTAGCCCTCATGCTCATTGCATAATCCGTCGAACCCACCCACACCCGGCATATGGCGTCCCCCACCGAACTCGATGTGGTAGCCGCGGGGAAACTCATTCTTGCGATCACCCCGCCACCACGGCATGTACATATGCATGCCACCGACACCATCGTGGTTGTGCGGAGCCACAGCAGCCAATTGCGGGAAATATCCAGTCACGTTGCTGCCCACCGAGTCCGTCAGATACCGCCCGACCACCCCGGACGAATTCGCCAGCCCATTGGGAAACTGGGTAGAGCGTGAGTTGAGCAGCAGCCGCGCGGTTTCGCATGAGCTGGCGGCCAACACAAATGCCTTGGCATGCACCCGCATTTCCGTGCGCGTCGCCTTCTCGATGTAAGAGACGGCCTGCGCCTTTCCATCTTTCCCGACGATGACCTCCCGGGCCATGGCGTTGGGGATCAGCGTGAAGCGCCCGGTTGCCTGTGCCGGCGGAATCATCACCTGGCTGGAGCTGAAATTCGAAGCGCTGATGCATCCCCGTCCGCATTGCGCGCAATAGTGGCAGGGCGCGCGGCCGTTCACTGGTTTGGTCAGGATCGCCATGCGCGAAGGGATGCAGGTGATATTCAGGTGATCGCAGGCCTTCTTGACCAGCGTTTCCGTACACCGCGGCTTGGGCGGCGGGAGGAACACACCATCCGGCGCGTCCGCAAGATTTTCTTTCGATCCAAAAACCCCGATATACGCTTCGACCTTGTCGTAATAAGGCGAAAGTTCCTCATAGGTAATCGGCCAGTCATCGCCCAGGCCGTCCCTGGAGCGGGCCTTCAAATCCGCCGCCGAAGCCCGCAGCGAGATGCGCCCATAGTGGTTGGTGCGGCCGCCTTCGATCCGCGAACGAAACCAGCGAAACGTCGATCCCGGAGCCGTGGTATACGGCTCGCCATCAATCTGCCAAAATCCATTGGGCGCCAGGAACTCGCCATTCAACTCGTGGCGCGCCCGCCCTCCGATGTCCGCTCCGCGATGGGGCAGCTGATACGGCCACACGTGTTCTTTGTAATCAGCGCGGGGATTCAGCAGCGGCCCCGCCTCCAGCATGACTACATTCAGGCCGCCTTCGGCCAGCACCTTGGCGGCGGTACCGCCCCCCGCACCAGAGCCGATGATGCAGACGTCGTATACCTTAGGTGAGCGGATTACCTGGGACATTCAGAATCTCCGAGAAAACCGGGGCTCGCGACGAAATCGCTCCCCACGCAAATATAGATCAACTTAGGGCTTATTGGTGAGCAGGCGGGTTGCTCACCCATGAGCGAGTAAACCCTCGGCAACGCTCTTTTTGAGAAATTTCACCCCTTCGAAAGCAATCGATTCCGGAGTTCGTTCGATGTCTCTCCAGATCGCTGCCGCCGCACTCAGTTCCTTAAGCGCAAAACCAAACCCCTCGATAGTCAGCCATCCGTCATAGTTCAGGGATCGAAGGGCTTGAAATACTTCCTTCCACTCTACGTGCCCGGAGCCGGGGATGCCGCGATCGTTCTCGCAGGTGTGCACGTGTTTCAGTTGGCGCCCGACTGTCCGGTAACCGTCGGCAATATTCTTCTCTTCGATATTGGCGTGAAAGGTGTCAAACAGGATGCCAATGTTCGCGTGGCCAATTTCCTCTGAGAGCCTGGCCGCATCGGCGGCCGTGTTCAGAAAAAACGTTTCAAAGCGATTGATCGGCTCGATGGCGAACGTCACCTTGTGGGCAGCGAGGGTATCGCCGACGGCTTGAAAGCCCTCGACCGCCCATTTCCATTCGTCGCTGGTGCGGCGCCGCCCCGGCAGGTAGCCCACCGGGCTGTAGAGAGGCCCGGCAACAATGCCCACGCCTGCCTCCGCTGCCGCTTTGATTATGTCTCGCAGATGCTCGCGGGTGCGCTGCCGGATATCGGGGCTGTCACTGATCAGGCTAAGACCGTCCACCAACACTGTGCACGCATTGCATTCCAGCCCGTGAGCCTCTACAGCCTTGCGAATGCTCGACGCTTGAAACTGCTTCGGATGCAACAGCGGGACCTCGACTCCATCAAACCCCGCCTCTTTGATCGTGGGCAGCAGGTCGAAATTAGACTGATCGAATGTTGCCGACCAGATGAAAGTGTTGACGCCAAATTTCATGTTCGCCTCGGTGTGTTCCGCAGCCCTAGAGAGGGATCTTCAGCACGTCCTGGATATACTTCGCCGTGATGCTTGCGCTTTCCTGAGGTGGACGCCACGGGGACGTGTCCAGCTCGACGTTTAGGAATCCTCGCCATTGAATGCTGTCGAGGTAAGCCTTCAGCCCCCGAAAATCTACCCCTCCCGTGCCCATGGGGAAGAAGTACGGATCCTTCAATTGGTCGACGTGCGGGCCGGGGACGTTTTTAGTTCCTCCGCGATCTTCCGGCTTGGTGTCTTTCAGGTGATACTCCAGCACCCGCGTACCGTACAGCTTGCCCATTTCCAGCGGATCCATCCCCGCCATGGTGAAATGACCGGTATCGAGGACCAACCCGACATACTTCGGGTCAGTGCTGTTCATGATGGACTCCAGCTCGTGCCGGCTCTGTAGTTGGCTGCCCAGGTGAGGGTGAACCCCAAGCTGCATGCCCAACTCTTCACTCATGCGCTTGCCCAGCGCATCGAGCGTTCCGGCCATCACCTTAAGGTCGGCATCCGTAGTGCCTTCCGGCCGCCTGCGCCCGGTGTTGGTCTTCTGCACCTGGCAACCAAACCGCCGGCTGAAGCGGGCCATGTTGAAATGGTTCTCGATCACCGCCTCGCGTGAGTCGAGATCTTCAAAGCGCGTGTTCCCGGTGGCCGACCCGCCGCTGATGCTGACAAAGTTCACGCCCATCTGAAAAATGCGACGCATCAGGCCTTCCGCGTCGTCAGGGTAGTACAAAGTGTCGGGCCGGCAAAAGGAAGCTCCGAAGATCTCCATGTAGCGAAACCCGACCTCCCGGCCTTCGCGCATGCCCTTGAACGGATCGCCTTCCCAGCCGCCCCGCGTGTTGGTGGTGTAGCCGATGCGGTATTGCTGCTGCGGCGTGTACAGCGGCTCCGGCCTCATTGGCTTTTCGGCGTAACCGGACGGCTGCGCGTTCGCCATCTTCAGATCAACGGCGCCGGCTGCCAACAGCACTCCAGAACTGGTTAGAAATCTTCTCCGGTCCATGGCACGTTCCTCCAATGGTTAAAACGCATCAAGCCGATAGATGATAAGTCAACGCGTCAATAAGACTACCAAAACCAGCCTTCTGTCGCCCGATCGCCGGGTAAGCCGCCCTAAATTAGCCATGGTAGTATCTACGATAGATCATCGTACGATCCCGTCTTCTGCTTGTCAGGGGTAAAAATGAAGATCAATCCTGAAAAGTGTGTGGCCTGTGGGAATTGCACCTACGTTTGCCCCATGGGCGCCATCTACATCGACCCCGTCTTAAAGCGCGCCACCATCAATAGCGACGAATGTGTCGAGTGCTACGCCTGCTACAACGGCCTGAGCCAGGAACACCTCAACCCGACCCTGGTACGCACCATACGCCGCGTGTTCGCAGCGCTGCGCATTCGCTTCGAACCGGAACCCGATGTTTGCCCCACGGCTGCTTTCGAACCCGACGAGCTCACCTGGCCGCGAGTTGTGCGCCGCGCATTCTCTGACCCCAGCGTGCCCCACGAATCTACCGGCGTCGAAGGCCGCGGCACCGAAGAAGTGAAAACCAATGATGTGACGGGCCGAGTCAAGGTGGGCGACGTCGGGTTCACCATCGAGTTTGGGCGGCCCGGCGTCGGCGTCCGCTTTCGCGACATCCAGCAAATGTGCTGGGCGCTGGCGAAGGCCAATGTCAGTTTTGAAAAGAAGAACCCGATTACATCCCTGATGTCCGACGTCGGTACCGGCACTCTGCGCGAAGACATTTTGAATGAGAAGGTGATGTCGGCAATCGTCGAAATCAAAGTACCGGTCGCGCGCACGGAAGAGATTGTCCGCCTGGTGTGGGAGATCGAAAAGCAACTCGACACCGTCGTCGCCTTGGGCGTCGCCACGCGCTGTGGCGAGCACGGCGAAGAAGTGGTGGTAGCGCCGATCCTCGAAAAGTTGGGATACAAACTGCAACGCGCCAAAACAAATATCGGCTTGGGCCGGGTGGTGGAATCCACCAGCGAGGCCGCCAGGGAGACGGCAAACGTATGACCAATACCCTCCATCGCTTCGGTGACGCTGCGAGCTTCAGCGACGACTACATCGTGTTTGCGATTCCCAGCAAGAGCAACAAGGATCCCAACGCGCTGCCCAAACTTCACCGCTTTCTGGAAATTGCCATGGAGTATAAGCCGGTGAACCTGGGCGATGCCCGCCACGGAGGCGCTCTGCGGTCCTCAAAAAAACTCGGCCCTCTAGCCCATTGGAAGCGGGATATGACGCCCGACTTTCAAGCCGTGATCAAAGGACTCACTATCCCGACAACATGCGCCGCGGTCTTTGACAATGCTCATGCCGCGGAGCAGTTCGTGAAGCGCATTAAAGAAGAGAATCTGGGCATGAGCGTCAACGTATCCACTTCGATCGAGGGCGCCGAGCGCTGCTGTAACTATGCCTGTATCGACCGCCACAGTGTCGGCTACTCCCTGGGCTTTGAGGGCAAGACGGAAAAGATTCCCAACTCGCAGGTCACGACTCTCTCGACCATGTGCGGCCATGGCATGATCAGCCATTCGCTGGCCAAAAAGATGATCGACTTCGTCAAGGAAAACCGGCGGACCCCGGAGCAGGCCGCAACCTATCTCTCGCGTTTCTGCTCTTGTGGTATCTTCAATCCGTCGCGCGCCAAGAGGGTCCTCGAAGATGCACGCACGAATTCGAAGTAATCTCCTCGCCTGCCTGGTGCTGCTGTTTGCAACTTCCCTGGTTGCACAAGTCAAGGTTCTCAAGAATTTCACTCTGATCGACGGCACCGGCCACGCGCCCTTGCGCAATGCGGCGATGATTCTCGACAACGGGCGCATCGCATGGGTGGGGCCGGCGGCACAACTGAAGCCGCCTCCTTCGGCGCCGGTCACGGACCTGCAGGGCAAGTACATCATGCCCGGCATCATCAATCTGCATGTCCACCTTGGGGCCACCCTCGGTCTCGACCAAAACGAGAAGTTCTTCACCCCTGAAAATGTAGAGAAGGACCTGAAGACCTACGCGTCCTATGGCGTGACGACCGTGCTGAGCATGGGTACGGACAAAGACTCCATCTTCAAGATCCGGGATGAGCAACGCGCCGGGCGTCCTACCGAAACCCGCATTTATACCGCGGGGCAAGGTTTCGTCTTCAAGGGTGGCTATGGCGGTCTCGAAGGCATAAACCAGGGCGTCGCCACCGTGGCGGACGTGGAACCGGCCGTCGCCGCGCAGGCTGCCAGGCACGTTGACTTTATCAAGCTATGGATGGACGACCACCTGGGCACCAGGAAGAAAATGCCTTATGACATCGCCCAGGCCATCATCGAGAGCGCGCACCGTCACCATCTCCGTGTGATTGCGCATATCTTTTATCTGCAGGATGCGAAACAGCTGGTCGACTACGGAGTGGACGGCCTGGCCCACAGTGTTCGCGACAAACCGGCCGACGCGGCGTTCCTCGCCGGCATGAAGCGCCACGGAACCTGGCAGGAAGCGGCCACGCTTTCCCGGGAAGCCTCCATGTTCGTGTATGGACAGACGCCTCCCTATGCCAACGATCTATTCTTCACTCGCGCCATTTCCCCCCCGGTGCTCGCGCAATTGAAGAGCCCTGCCTATCAGCAGAAGATCCGCTCGGATCCTGATTTCTCGATGTATCCAGGCTTTCTGCGCACCGCGGAACGCAATCTCAAAACCCTTGCGGACGCAGGCGTGCCCTATGCCTTTGGCACGGATAGCGGCCCTCCAGGCCGTTTCCCTGGCTACTTCGCTCATTGGGAGATGGAGTTGATGGTGCAGGCTGGCCTGACGCCGATGCAGGTAATCACGGCAGCCACGGGGAGTGCCGCCCGCTTCCTGCACGCAGAAGATTTAGGCACCCTGGAAAAGAATAAGTGGGCCGATCTGATTGTGTTGGATAAGGACCCGCTGGACGACATCAAGAACACCCGCACCATCAGCGCCGTTTACATCGCCGGCAAACGCGTCGCCGGCCCTGCACCCCGGTAAGTCTCAAGGAAAGAAGACCTCAGTTGGTCAACAACCGTTGGCTGGCGTTGATCCGCAAGCAAAGTAACATAGCCACAACCGACATCCCCCCCATCACCAGAAACGGTGCGTTCCATCCACGAAGCACCACCAGATACGCTGACAGAGCGGCAGCGATCGCGCCCCCTATATTTCCCCACGTGTTCATCAAAGCCGAAACCGCGCCCGCGGAATCAGCGCCGATATCCAGCGTAATCGCCCACGAAACCCCAACCGTCGATTCCAATCCAAACATCGCCAGACAGGAAAGCCACACTGAAGTGAGCGAGTTTGTCGTAAGACAAGCGGGCACGATGCACAAAGCAGAAAGCAGAAAACCCCCAGCGCCCACACTACGGCGAGCCATCTTCAGATCGCCTGTCCACCTTACCAGCAGGTCGGAAAACCATCCCCCGAAGACGTCCCCGACCACTCCCGCAAACAACGGCAAGCTGGCATAGAACCCCATCTGCTTAAGATTGAACCCGCGATGGTCATTCAAATATTTCGGAAACCAAACCAGGTAAACCGTCAAGTTATACGCATAGCAAAAATACATAGCCGAGAGAATCCACATCTGCGGACTCGACAAAATGCATTTCCAGGAAACGCTCTGCAAGCTCTTCGCCCCGCGCGCGAGCTCCAGAGAAGAACGGATCAACTCCCGTTCCTCTGCATTCACGAACGGCTGTTCATCCGGAGTATCGCGGTAATACCAGAACCACACCGCAGCCCATGTCAATCCCAAAAGACCGCAACAGACAAAAGCCGCCCGCCAGCCGTACCGCACAATAATCAGCACCACCAGAACCGGGGTAATCGCGCCCCCCAACCGCGAGCCGGCGTGCGTAGCCCCCTGAGCAAACCCGCGCTCTGAGGGCAGCATCCAGCGCGAGAGCGACCGGGTAGCAATGGGAAAAGCGCCGGCCTCGCCCATCCCGAACAGGAAACGAATGAAGGCCATCGATCCCGCGCTCCAGGCAAACACCGTGAAACACGTGAACAGAGACCACCAGCTCACGATCAACGTCATCGCGCGGCGGGGACCGATACGGTCACCCAGCCAACCGCCCGGTATCTGGAACAGAGCATAGGCCCACTGGAACGAGCTCAAAATCCATCCCATGGTGACAATGGAGAACCCAAACTCTTTCTGGATGGAGGGAACCGCAGAGGAGATGACGACGCGGTCAATATAGGTAATCATGTACGCGGCAACCGTCAGGCCGAGAACGATGTAACGACCTCGGGTTGGACGCGCCACTCGGGACCTCACTTCCCCACTTGATTACGACCGCTTGATAATTGATCTATCACCCTACTGGCGCGACGGGAGAAGTGTACACAAAGCAGCTGCCCGGTGACCAGGTGCATAGGGTTGCGAGCACCCCTCGGTGCTGCGATGATAAATGAACGAGCACCAAGCACTTTGAGGGTTAACATGCCCACCTTTGCCGAAATTGAGCCGCTTTCTCTCAGTGATCGTGTGATCAACGCCTTGAAGGACGCTTTTTTCGCCGGCGAGTTGAAGCCGGGCGATGCCATCGTGGAGCGAGAGCTGGCGCGGCAGATGAAGGTGGGCACTCCTGTCGTTCGCGAGGCGTTGATTTCTCTCCAGGGACAGGGTTTCGTTCGGCGAGTGACCAACACCGGCACATTCGTGACTCAATTTACGACCGGCGAAGTGCGCCACCTCTATACCCTGCGGGTAGAACTGGAGCTGTTGGCATACCAATGGGCTAAGCCACGGGTAACGGAAAACGATCTCAAAGAGCTCAGCCGTCAGATTGCGAAAGTCGTGGAAGCAGGGGAGAGAGGCGATCGCCGCCAATTCCTGGAACTCGACTATGCTTTTCACCGGCAGTGCTGGGCGCTTTCGGGAAACCCCTACCTGGCAGAAACGTTGGACCGTCTGATGGCGCCTCTCTTCATCTTCGTCGTGCTCGCCAGCGGTGCTCCCCTTACCGGTTCGATGGGCCGCGAGCACTACGAACTTATCAACGCACTCCAGAATACGGAGGAGCCTGAATTCACTGCGGTGGTCCGCAAACGCCTGACCGGGTTTGCCGCCCGCTGGCTCACTGCTTTCAGCAAGGCTGACGATCCGGTCAAACCGGCCTAACCGGCTTCGATATCAACCTGTGCCGGGGACAGTGCCAGACAGGAGGCAGACAGAGTGACCGTGCCCGGAACTCCGGTCGCCTGCACAACCACCAATGCCAATCCGTGGAATGCTCTTCGGCCGGACCCCCTGGTAGCTTTCGTGACTATCCGGCTGGCCGTTGTCCACGCCAAGGATGCAAGCAATCGGCCGGACATGTAAGCTTGCATCGCTTGCCAATCTGGAGGACATTTTGCGGACTGCTACAACCACTCGATGCTTGCTTACCGCGCTGTTGATTTGTTCTACGTCAAGCTTCGCATCCGCGCAGCAAACGCCGATGAAGCTTTGGCCTAAGGGCGCTCCGGGCACCGAAGGGAAGATCACTGCGGAAACCGTTCGCATCAATCCGGACGGAGAGCATATCGTCTCGAACATCCAGGAGCCTTCAATTCTGCCATATCTTCCCGCCGTGGGCACGGCAACGGGCGCGGCCGTCATCGTCGCTCCAGGTGGTGGTCACCGCGAATTATGGATGGATCACGAAGGTTATGCCGTGGGCGAATGGCTCAGCAGCCACGGCGTCGCGGCCTTCGTGCTGAAGTACCGGCTGGCCAAAGAAGGCAACTCGAAGTACACCGTCGAAGGAACCGAGCTCGCCGATATGCAGCGTGCGATCCGTACTGTTCGTGGCCGTAGCAAGGAGTGGGGCATCGATCCGGCGCGCATCGGGGTAATGGGTTTTTCCGCAGGCGGCGAGTTGGCGGCCCTGGCGAGCACTCGCTACGACGCGGGGTCGCCCTCCTCCGAAGACCCTGTGGAGCGTGCGAGTTCTAAGCCGGACTTCCAGGCGCTCCTGTATCCAGCCATTCCCCATGACCCCCGTCTCACGGCAGAGACGCCGCGCGCCTTTCTGGCCTGCGGAGGCAACGACCGGCCCGACGTCTCGCAAGGCCTGGTCGAACTCTATCTTGCTCTGAGCCGTCTCCACGTATCCACCGAGCTCCATATTTATGCCGGGGTAGGCCATGGTTTTGGGATTCGCAGGACCAATCCACTGCCGATTTCCGATTGGCCGTCGCTCTTTCTCGAATGGATGAATGCCCATGGCCTCCTGAAAGGCTAAGTTGTCCAAATTAGGGTAATTATATACTTGACAGACCGCGATAATACCCCTATATTTACTGCATGGACGGCATAAAAACACTTCAACAAGCGGTCGTTTACTTCACCAATTTCGAGAATTGCAAGAAGATGCTGATGGAACTTCGCTGGCCCGACGGCGTTGTGAAGTGCCCGCATTGCGGCTCCGAGAAGGTTACGTATCTAGCGAAGCCCCGCGTTTGGAAGTGCTACACCGGCCACCCGAAGCCAAAGTTTTCGCTGAAGACTGGAACGATTTTTGAGGACTCCCCGCTCGGTTTAGATAAGTGGCTTGTCGGCATGTGGTTGATTGCCAATTGCAAAAACGGTATCAGTAGCTGCGAAATCGCCCGAGCCCTGGGCGTCACCCAAAAGACTGCATGGTTTATGGATCACCGCATCCGTCTTTCGATGCAGGATTTCTTTGGAACGAAATTGGGCGGCAGCGGCGGGGAGATTGAAGCCGACGAGAGTTTTATCGGAGGCAAGGCACGCAACATGCACAAGCACATCCGCGCTAAGAGGATCACCAAGACCGGCGGTGGCGATAAGGATATGGCTTTCGGAATGCTTGAGCGCGGTGGACAGGTTCGCACCATGGTGCTTCCCGACCGGCAAAGCAAGACCGTTGACCCGGTGATTAAAGAGCACGTTCATGAAGGCGCGGCACTGTTCACCGACGCGATGCTCGGCTATCGCGGCTTGGATGCCGATTACATGCACCAAAGTGATTGATCACGCGGAAGCCTACGTGAATGGGCGCATCCACACTAACGGATTAGAGAACTTCTGGAGCCTTCTCAAGCGCGCTCTGGATGGCACCTACGTGAGCGTCGAACCGGTTCCATCTGTTTCGTTACCTTGACGAACAATCGTTTCGGTATGACAATCGCAAGGCGACAGATGCAAGGCGGTTTAAGATCGCAGCCAAAGGGGTGGTCGGGCGACGCATTACATACAAGGAACTCACAGGCAAAGAGGCGACGGCATGAGCGAAGAGGCAGTTACGGGGCAAACGAAAGGGCGTAACGTAAAAAAGAGAATTGTTCCGTTTGAGGAAGAGACTCCGTCCCTTGAGCCGCTTTTCATAAACTGCGTTCAGGGGCTTTTTATGGGAGATGACATCTTCCTCGATATAGGAGTTATTACGCTGGAGTCGATGGACCCGAATATCAATACTGAACCGGTCGGAGATTTCGCTGTCCTCACTCGGCTAGTGATGAGCAGGCGGACCGCAATTGCATTTCGCGAGCAACTAGACTTTGTGTTGAGGCGCGAAGAAAAGGCCAGCGCAGATGAAGCCAGGACCATCTCATAGATCGCTACGTGCTGGAAGGCCCCGCCGACAACCAGTACGCCCGCATCGAGGAGGCAGCGCAGCCAAGGGATCGGAACCCATGACGGTCAACATCAATATATCTATACCGATTTCCTACACGGCACCGCTCCCGCTCCCGCCGCCTAGTACGTTTTCCAGCAGGAATGGTGATGATCGCCTAGAACTCTTATTTCGAGAGCACGCCGAACGGTGGAAAAAGGATACGCAGCATTGGTCTTCTGCGACAAAGATGATCATGCACCCCTCCTATCTAAGGATAATGGGCATGGGGCCAAATGCACTATCGCTTATCTTGAGCGAACTGAAAGAACGTCCAGACCATTGGTTCGTAGCACTGAATGGAATAACAGGAGAGGACCCTGGCCCGGAAAACTGCACATTTGATGAAGCCGTGAAGGCGTGGGTGGAATGGGGCGTTCAGCGCGGATATTCAAAGTAATGGATACTCGTGACCTTGAACTAGAACGACGTTGCCCAAGTCTCAAGCAGTCGTCATATAAGATCACCAGCCCAAATGATCCGCGATATAACTGTGTGGCCTATGCTGTCGGCGATCTAACGCAGTTCTGGTACGACTTAAATGTCAAGGGCTACTACTGGCCTCCGGGCGCTGGTAGCGCGGATACGATACAGGGTTGGATAAGGGTGTTCGAGATTCACGGATACCGAGAGACAGAAGATCGCACCTTGGAACCGGAGTACGAGAAAGTTGCGATCTATGCAAGTGCAGATGGCCCCGAACATGTTGCTCGGCAGAAAGCGTCTGGCATGTGGACAAGTAAAGCGGGGAAAGGTATAGACCTGGAGCATACACTGGAGGCTCTGGAAGGCGCTTTCTACGGTAAGGTTGAGAGGGTAATGAAACGTAAATGTAAAGACGGAAGGCGGGTACTGGAATGAGGGATAAGCCAATTCCGGAACCCACCGAAGAACTCAAATCTAAATGCGATGTTGAAAATCAATTTAGCAACTTTAGCAGGGTCCTGCGCGCCGTCGTAGCTGTCCCCAAGGAGCAAGTGCTAAAGCTAGAGGCTAAAGAAAAGCACCGGAACGCCAGGAAACGAGCGAAGAAAAAGCGGGATTCTTAAACCGCTTTCGCGGACCCGCGCGGTCTGTCAAGTATATAATTACCCAAATTAGGGTACGCTTTTCTTTCGCCGCTCTTTGAATTGGCTTTATAGCTTTACCGCTTCATCCCGAATAAGCCAAAAGTAACCTACGAAAGGGTAGCCTCTGGGCTTAGAAAGCTGTTCCGGCACTTACACCCGATCCCGCAACGGTATATTCTGTTAGCAGACGATTTCGGCAGGCCGTGGATTCTCGCGTCTCCGCTCTCTGGCCGGCAGGTGTCGGTAGTTTCGGCCTACACGCGAGCGAAGGACAGTGTGACCGCTGTCCGGTGTCACACCCGATCCTTGTCACAAATCAGGCAATTACTCCTTGGAAACAGCGCCATCGCCGTCTCATGCCCCGCGTTTTTTTTGCTGTTCCAGACACCAGGGTCCCCTTCTCTATAAAGAGAACCCCTTTGCCCGGAACCGCTGAGCCAAGAAGGCGGAAACCCCGGTGCTCTCTCGCCGTACACACCAATTGCCCCAAAAGAGCCCAAAAAATCGAATTTTATCGAATTTTACAAAAAACGGCGGCCTCCCCCGGCGTGCCGTGGGAGCAGCGACTTGCCTGCGGCGAATCAAGAGAGGCCCAGGAGGACAGTCCTGGGTAGATATAGGCAATAAGGCCACCGTCGAATGCCGGTCTTCTATCAAAGGTCGGAGGAAATCGGACGGGTGCCCCGGCGTACATGGGCCGAAAAGGTGGGCGCAGCCCTTTCCAACGCTTTTGCTATGTGGGCAAAGACTGCGGCCAAGGTCAAGAATCATTGCACCTGGAGTGAAAGCATTGGAAGAATCCGTTTTCGCCCCCATCCCATGTACGTCAAGGCGAACATCGAGGGCACCCCTCCAGAACCAATGACTGTGGTTGCGAGATCAAATCCCCACGCCGACCTGATTTTTGACAAGTCTGAAGTTCAGCCGTTTTGCGGGACTCCATGTCGGGATGATCGATTAGACGTGTAAGCTTGCAGCGCTCACTAATCAGGAAGGACATTTTGCGCAACGATTCGATGCTTGCTGACTGCGCTGTTGATTTGTTCTGTGTCAGGTTTCGCATCCGCGTAGCAAACGCCGATTAAGCTTTGGCCTAAGGGCGCTCCGGCTACCGAAGGAGGGATCACTCCGTTGCGGATATGGTAAATGTGTGCCCACCCAAATCACCGCGTCCAATATTATGTAACAGACACTATTTTTTATTATCTTGCCAAGGCTGGAAGATACCGCGTCCTGTCAAGTTCAGGCAACGGGGATGAGTGTATCTTCATGAACTTATTTTAAGTACTTTCCAAAACGAACCGTTGTAGACTTGTGCCCCAGAGACTTAACTAAGTCCTTATACTCGTCTCCTACAAGTTGGTGACATGTTGTTGCTCCAGAATCTGCTGAGTGAAGCGCTTAGGCACCGTTTGCTGGCGTTGATTATCTTTGTTCTATGCGCCCTGGCCCTTCATTTTCTGTTTCGCTTCTGCCTTCCCGCTGTGGCTGTGCTTCGCTCGCTCACCCACATTTCCCGATCGCTCCGTGCCCCCGAAGCACGGGCTGCGCAAAAAAAAGGCATCGATCTGCCGGCCATGGTGGGCGCGGCCGCAGAGGAACCGGCATTTGCCAAATTGTGGCAGCAATACTCGAAAACACTTCATCCGCGACGAGCAATCGACGACCACGGACAGCAAAGAATTACCGGATGGCGCGCCACAGCGCTGGCAGAGACCTTCTTTACCGAGCAGGCCTTGGTGGACTCACCATTGCGGGCGGAATATTTCAAGCACCTGCCGGGAATTCTTACCGGTGTCGGCATCATTGGCACCTTCAGAGGTTTGATCCAGGGATTGAGGAACTTCCTTCCCTCGCTGGAACCCTCGCAAATGCAGGATGCGTTGAGAGCCCTGATCAAAGATGTGGGAGACGCCTTTCTGACTTCGGCAGCGGCGATCATCCTGGCGATCCTTTTCACCTTGATCGAGAAGCTTTTGCTGAATGCCTGCTACCGCAGGGTAGAGGCCATTCAGCGCTCCATCGATCGCCTTTTCGACACGGGAGTGGGCGAGGAATATCTGGAACGGCTGGTGAAGGCGTCGGAAACCTCCGCAACCCAGGCCATACAAATAAAGGATGCGCTGGTGGCGGATCTCAAGCAGATCCTATCGGAGGTGACGACCCGGCAGGTCGAGGCATCCGCGCGCGACAGCAAGGAAATATCCAACCGGGTGGCGCAGGTGATTGTCGAGCGGCTGGGCGGCCCGATCGACGCTATCTCGGAGGCGGTGCGCTACGTAGGAGCAAGCCAGGGCGAAGCGATCCACACCATGCTGGCCGACGTCCTGGTGCGATTTTCAGATCAGATCCATGCCATGTTCGGCGGCCAGATGAACGGCGTGAGCGAGCTGCTCACGCAGACAACTACAGCGATGGAGCAGACGGCGGCCCGATTCGATCGGCTCGCCGCGAGCGTGGAGTCCGCCGGGAAAAATACCACTGACGCTATGACCGGCAAGATAGAGGGATCTCTTGCGGCCATGGAGGAGAGGCAGCGAGAGCTAAGCCGGCAAACCTCTGAATTTGCCGAGCAGATGAGAGCCCTCGTCTCCCACGCGCAAAGAGAAAGTGCGGAAACCTTACAGCAGACTTTGGCTACACTCACCGAGCAGATCGTGGGCGTGGTTGGGCAGATCCACGACCAGGCCCGAATCTCCGGCGAACGCCAGCGCGATGAGGGAACAAGATTCCTCGATCAGACGGAGACGATGGTGGGCGGCCTGTCGCGGGAAATCGAGAACATCCTGCGCCAATCGAGCGAGACGACTGCCGGTCTTCGCGACAGTGTGGCGGCGCTTGCCGAAGCGACGCGCGACTCAGTCACACGCATGAACGCCGGGGCTGAACTGCTTTACGGCGCATCCAACGACTTTGCCAAGGCGGGGCAGAGTGTCGCGGCCACGGTCCAGGGGGCCAGCGGAGCCATGGACAAGATCCAGTCCGCGACCCAATCCCTCAGTAGCGCCATGCATGGGACCATTGAGGTTCTGGACGATTACAAAAAGAGCCGGGATGCTTTTGCCATGATGGTGGCTGATTTGAGAGCCACCATTCAGAACGCCAGCAAAGAGGCCTCGATCACTGCGGAACTGGTGAGACAACTGGAGGCCGCCGCGTTGCAGTTGGGGAACGCGGAGAAGCTCTCGCAGGATTATCTCTCAGGAGTAAACGAAGTACTGACCCGGACACACGAGGCGTTTGCCGCCAACCTGGAGCGAACCTTGAACCACGGGAATGCTCGCTTTCACATTGAACTCTCCAAGGCCGTCGATCTGCTTGCGGCCGGCATACGCGATCTTGAGAATGCCATCGAGCTCGTGCCGGCGAGGGGGTAAAGGAATGCTTGGAATCAAATCATCCAGCCGCAAACTCAACAAAGAGGAAGCGGAGAAGCCATTCTGGATCTCGTATTCGGATCTGATGACAGCGCTCATGGTTCTTTTTCTGGTAGTCATGGCCGCGGCCCTGCTATCGGTGACCGCGGGCATACGAGACAACGCCGCGAGAGAGAATAACCGCACCCAATATATCGGCTCTTGTATGGCGCAGGTGAACGTATATACCGACACTATTCACGGGGTAAAGCTCAGAGAACATTCGGTTGACTTTGGCACCCTGGCCAAGTTCCAGAACAACAGTAGCGAGCTCAACCAGGAGCAGCAGCAATTTCTGCGGCGATTCATTCCTCGCGTGTTGGCTATTGCAAGGGGTCCGGTATGTCAGGAGTGGTTGAAGCGAATCGTGGTGGAAGGCTTCGCCAGCCAGGGGGGAACATACCTGCATAATCTCGATCTGAGTACGCAACGCTCGGAACGGGTATTGTGTACGTTGTTAGCGTCCGGCGGGACGCCCGCACTAAGCGAGGCGGACCGCAACCTGGTCGAGAACCTCTTTTTCGCCGGTGGCTACTCCTTCAACGCAACCAGGGATACGGACGAAGAGAGTCGCCGCATCGAGTTAAAGCTGGAGTTCTATGCCTTGAAGGAAAAACAGGAGGCATTACTGCAAAGACGGCAGGCGCCGCTTGCATTGTGGGCAACTCCAGCCCGTGACACTACTTGTCCTATCGATGCTCGATGAGAGGATTTCTCAGTAACTTACGCAGCAACCTGGAGCAGGTGATGGTTTTCCCGCGCCTTCCCGAAGCAGCGCAAACGTGGGGGAATGCTGACGCAATGACACAGGCGCTGGCCAGGGTCCGGACTTATTTCGACGTTCCGTTTGTGAGTGGCATCAAAGACCGGCAGTCCGTAGCGGAGTCAGTGCTTCGCTTCCGGAAGTCGCGGGAACTCAGCGACCATCGAGAAATCAAGTACGTGTGTATCGGCGCCTCACAGGAGTTTTCAGGATGGCGGATCCTGGAAGACGCCGAACTCCTGCAGCAGCTTCTGCGCCGGGCAGGTTCGGGTTCAGATCGCCAGCGTCTGAAGCATTTCACTTACCTGCTTTGCAGCTACTGGTCGTTCCCCCGGGACGAGAGCGAAACCACGAAAGCATCGGGCATTGGATGGTTGACGCTTCGCGATTGGCTTTCCCGGCAACGGGTCTATCTTGACCAGGCGATCAAACCCAGGCCGGCGTGGCTTTCCGCCTTAACCGAGCATGCGAATTTGCTGGCGGATCAGCCCTGCAAACGCTATGCACGCGCCCAACTGGAAAACGGAAGTCCGGACCTCAGTGCCGCGCTAGGTGAAGTGCTGGAGGCGCTTGGCGTGGGTTCCGACTGCTGGCTTCGGCAGGAAGCGATCTACGCCCAGGTACAAGCCTGCGCAGAGATGCCGGATACGAAATTCCAATATCACCTTGGGCGCATGGTGGACCTGGCCAGCGGCAAGACCGGTTTCAGGTTCTCTCGCAGCATATCCATCCGCTGCCTGGCTTTGCTGGTTTCAAGGTACGCCGTCTGCGCTAAGACCCCGGAACACATACCCCTGCGCGATGCCTGCATCGCGTTCATCGGCAACCCATGGTTACATCGGGCAGCCTGGGATGGCTATGTTCTGGATAACGACCGCCGCCCCGATGCCACTGCCCGGGAGATGGTGAATGGCTGGCTGAAGGTACGTCTGATCAAGGACTTCTTCGGCCTGCTGAGCGAAGACCGGTCGGCGGACAGCCGCCGCCTCAACTACTGGTTGGCGTTTGAACCCATGATCCAGGACATGTGGTTTGCTTTGGGCGCGGATGCTCTGAGCGACCCAAGAAAGGAATATGGAGAATTCCGGCAAAGGGCAAACGGCCGTCTTCTTGACCTGGCCGGAAGCACTCCTACCTCGAACAATGCCTTTCTTATGCACTTTGGCGAATACCTCGTGATCGAGTTCGGCATCACCGGAAATGCGTGCTTTGTGTATCTCTACGATCGGCTTCCCCCGCGCATCAAGGCCGCTCTGACCAACGCTGATTCCAGGGCCACGGTGGACATTGCGGACTTGAAGGCGCGCAGCCGTGAAGCTCGGTTGCTGCACAACGGAAGCTGGGAGCCGAACTTTGACGCGTCCATATGCCCTCTCTTGAGATACAGACCGTCGGCGCAAACCGCGCGGCGGACTAAACCGGTGGCCTGGCACAACGGCGCTGCTCAAGGTTCCCGGGCTGATGCCTACGCAGAGTACCGGCCAGAAGCTAAATACATGCCCACGTTGAATCACTTGGAGTTTGACCGGTTCAGGTCGCAACACGGCTTGAACGTCGACGATCTCAGATCCAGGGGCGGTTGCCTTTGGGTACGGACCAACGCGGCGGATAGCCGGGTAAGCAAGCGCCTCCAGAATTGGGGATTTACCTACCGGCCCACCATGGGCTGGTGGAAGGAGTAAGCATGGCACGCCGCTGGTTTCCTTCACGGGAGGAACGCGAGAACGAGATATCCCTGCCGCGACACACTGACCAGCTGATTCCTTCCTATCAAACGGCCGGGTTATTGTTTGCCGCAAAGTCCCGGAGGGTGGCCTGGTTGACAGAGTCATTCGAAATGTTCGCCTGCGCGGAACTCGCGTCCTTCTTATCCCAACTGGAAGAACAGGGATTGGCCGAAGCCAATGGCAGCGAGGTGCTTGTGCCCTGGGAACAGATCTACGGACTAAAAGACTCCCCGGAATACGGAGGCAGCTATCCCCTGCTTATGCTTCCGGGTATGGGCGGGATTCGGCCTTGCCTCGGGAGTCAGGGCTCATTTACGGATGCCGACTTCTCTGTTTTTATTTCAGGTTGGGCCGGAGTGGATGGGGTACCGCTGCCACTGGATCCTCAGATTCGGGGCGCGGTCGTCCAGACCAGCGAGGGAGTAGCCCTGCTGGAACGCGAGGCGTGGGAGACGATGCGGGCAGTGGCCGCGTTCCATCAACGGAAGCCTGAGGAACGCAGCGCCCAGGCCAATCGCATCTGGTGGTCGAAAATCCGTCAACACGCCAAGGCGGCCCATGCCGGGCTTTCTCATTTTCTTGAGTCGACAGTCGTCGTTACACCGGAAAAACTGACGATCGGATTGCGCAAAGCGGATTACGGCAGCGGCAAAGTGGTCGAGGTCTTGCCCAATTTCCAAGGGCAACCGGCGGGTTGGTTGGCCGCCTTCGATCGATTTTCCCAAGTGCAGGAACGCTATGAAGTGGCCCATGGTGAGGCGCTGACGCACGTCGTAATCACCCCGGAAGTGCGGACAGTCTTGATGGAAATCAAGCGCATGCCTGGGCGCCGCGTCACCGGGGAGCGGGCGGAAGCCTTTCTGCGTAACCCCTTTGCCAGTCTGGGCCCGGATGCGGGCAGGGTCATCGATGCACCTCAATTCGAGCAGGCCAGAGCCAGGGCCGGCATTACATTTGCCAGGTTCACCGCCCAGATCAGACACCACAGCCCGAAGGGAGGGCTGCAGGTGCTGCTCCAGATTGAAGAAGGAGAGGCCTCGCATACGCTGCCTTTTGCAGACCCCGCCGAGCTGGAAAAATTCATTGCCAAGCTCAAAGAACGTATCGATCGCGAGGCCCAGTGCTGTCCCTGGCATGGTTACGAATTGGAAATCCTGGGAGACACGCCAGATCAGTTAGGGGCTCTCTGCGATGCTCTGGAGAAATGGCGGGAGCAGCAGGAATATAAGCCCTCGGAAATCTTCGATCTCTCCTCCTACTCGGACAGGATCACCGGCTTTGGAGTCGAAAAACCGTTTTACCGTCCCTTTCTCCGAAGAGGCGTGGACGGCTGGTTTCCCGAAAGTGTTCTGTTCGGCGTTCATTATTTGCCTGACGGATCGAAGACCGCGGTCGCGTTACCCTTGTCGGACGAGAATATCCGGCAGTTCGAGCGGGCGCTCCAATGCGCAAAGCAAGAGAACCGGACTGAGTTCGAGCCGGCAGGATTCCCCAAGCCCATCCGGATCGCCGAAGCCGAAGCTTTGGTGGCCACCTTCAAGGAAAGCAAGCGAGACCTCGCCGCGCGAGCGTTCGCCCCCGAGCAGGCAACGGAGGAGGCCACAGAACAGGCCACCGAGCGGCCGATCGTCAGCAGGCTCATCATCAAGCGAAACGACGAGACCGTGAACTACGCCGAACCCGGGGGAGATCTCACGCCGCCGGAAGAAAGCAAACCTATTCTGCCCAACACCCTGAAGCGCAGCGTTACATTATTGCAACATCAGTTGAGCGGTATCGCCTGGTTGCAGCATTTGTGGCGTCGCTCGCCGGGTGCGTGTCGAGGAGCGCTTCTCGCCGACGATATGGGATTGGGTAAGACTCTCCAGTTGCTTGCGTTCATGGCGTGGTGTCTGGAACAGGATGCCACGATCGATCCGATTCTGATTGTGGCCCCCGTCGCTTTGCTGGAAAACTGGAAGCGGGAGATCGATACTTTCTTTGTCTCCGGAGCATTTTCGGTGCTGACTCTCTACGGTTCTGCATTGCAAGGGAAACGTCTGGCCCGAACGGCGATTCAGCAGGAGCTCTTGCAGGCTGGGATTACCCGATTACTGATCCGCGGTTGGCTGGGAAACGCAAGGGTAGTCCTGACGACATATGAAACGCTACGGGACCTTGAGTTTTCTCTGGCCAGGCAAAAGTGGTCCGTGATGGTGTGCGATGAGGCACAAAAGATAAAGACGCCGGGCGCAATGGTGTCTCGCGCGGCCAGGAAGCAAAACGCGCGCTTCAAGATCGCCTGCACCGGCACGCCCGTGGAAAACACGTTGACCGACCTGTGGTGCCTGTTTGATTTCATTCAGCCCGGGATGCTCGGGTCCCTCAAGGATTTCGGAGAACGATATCGAAGACCAATGGAGGTGGAAACCGAGGAAGAAAAGGCGCGGCTGGAGGAATTACGACGGAGGATTGGGCCGCAAACGCTGCGCAGAACCAAAGCAGAAGTGGCCAGGGACTTACCGCGGAAGATGATCGACCGCGGCTGCCGCACTCTCGCCATCTCAGCACGGCAACGCGCCTATTACGGCAACGCCCTGGAGCAATGCAGACGGGGTGAGGGGAAGGGGTCGCCGGCCGGTTTGAACAATCATCTGGCGCTGCTTCTGTACTTGCGGATGGTCTGCTCCGATCCCCGGCCGCCGGGTTCCGGTTCCCTCAACTCGCAATCCCTGGACGAGTTGGAGCTAGGCTCGCCCAAGATGCGATGGATGCTTGCGGAACTAGTCCGTATCCAATCCAGAGGAGAAAAGGTGATCGTTTTTTGCGAGATCAAAGAACTACAACGAACCATCCAGCGGGCCATCGTGGAAAGGCTCGGCATCGTTGCCGACATCATCAACGGCGATACTTCCGCCGGGGGAGCAAAGGGGGATATACGACAGAAGCGAATTGGTTTGTTTCAGCAAAAGCCCGGCTTTGGTGTGATCCTTCTTTCCCCATTGGCAGTTGGTTTTGGTGTGAATATTCAAGCCGCGAACCACGTGATCCATTTCACGCGCACCTGGAACCCCGCACGAGAAGATCAGGCTACCGATCGCACTTACCGGATCGGTCAGACCCGGGACGTTTTTGTCTACTATCCGGTTGTGGTGGCTGAGGATTTTGTCACCTTCGATGAAAAACTGGACCAACTGCTCGAGCGCAAGCGGAAGCTCTCGCAAGACATGTTGAATGGTTGCGGTGACGTCGGGCCGGCCGAATTTGCTGATATCGAGACCGGGGCTGTTTCTCAGGCATAGCAAAGGTCGGAGGAAATCGGACGGGTCCAGAACCACCGATCATGGTTGCGCGATCAAGACCAGACGAAGATCGCGATTTCAAGAAGGCGGCAGGCGTTGCAAATTGCTCCGCGCTTGCGCATGATCGGGGGCGAGTTGCAGAGCCCGGAGGAAGTCCTCCCGTGCTTCCGCAATCCTGCCCGCCCTCGCTTCGAGCACGCCCAGGTTGTTCCAGTCATCCGCGTCATTGGCCCGCAAATGAAGAGCTGTCTTTCGTTCCGCAATCGCCTGCTCCAGTTGCCCCGTACTGGTGAGCGCTTGCGACAACTGCCCATGCAGATCAGGATCGGCCGGCGACAAGCTGATCGCCTCCCGCAACTGCACCACTGCATCACTGATGCGTCCCGACAATACATACGCCGCGGCGAGTTGTTGGCGAGCATCCGCATCCTTGGGTCGCTGTTCAACGGCGCCTTGCAGAAAGTCCGCTGCCTGTTGGGGCTGACCAGCCTGCAGCGCCAAACCTCCCAGGTTGTAAAGCGCGGTGAAATCGTGGGCATCGATCTGCAAGGCGGTACGAAACTCCGCTTCCGCGGCGTCAGGGTGGCCTTCACTATCCAGAGCGGCGCCCAGCCCGCTGTGTATTGCCGCGTCGGCCGGACACTGCGCCTGCATGGTGCGAAACTGCTGTTCTGCGTCATTCGCCTGATCATGCCTCAGCTCGGAACGCGCCAGGTTGAAGCGGGCATTGCAGGTTCCCGGGTGGTCCGCAATATCCTGCTGGAACACCTTCTGCGCCTGCCGCCAGTCCCCGGAGTTCTCCAGCGTAGCGCCGAGTTCATTCAGCATCCGTTCATCGCTCGGATGCAAGGCCAGCGCGTTCCGATAAACCACCAGGGCATCCTGATATTTACCTTGGGCTGCCAGAGCGGAGGCAAGGTTGTAGAGCGGGATGATATCGCCCGGATCCTTCTTCAGCCAGTTCCGCATCCACGCCTCCTGCAGCAACAGTCGTGGATCGGGCGAACCAGGGGGCACATTCACCGGCAACACCTGCAGCCAAAGATGCGCCATCTCATCCTCGGAACGATTCCCCGCTTTCACCCGCACCGGAGGCGAATGAGGGTTGTGCTCATTGTTGGACGAATTGTCGTAGGTATAGCGCATGTGAACCACCGAGCCTTTGGGCAGAAACACGGGGGAGCGATACCGATAAACCGATTGCCGGTCGATATCCCAGCCGGGAATAAGGATCAGCCATTTCTTCTGCTGATCAGGCAGCACGGCCCACGCCTCCATCCGCTTGCCCAGGTAATGCGCGTGCGGATAAATGCCGAGAACTTCTACATCGACCGGAAGCGGAAGAGAATCCTCCACCACAAAGTCGGCGTCCCCGGCCGGGATGTCGAGGGCAGCGTCATGCTCCAGTTGCAGCAACATTGGCTGCTTCGAAGGCGGCTTATCGGTGAAGTAAAGCGCGATCTCGGCGGAGGCTGTCTCCGGCTTGCCCGATGGTTTCAAATGCATATTAAGGATCAGGTCATTGCCCGGATCGAGTCTCCATGGCGTGCCCTCCGGCTCCACCAGCACCGGTGTGTCCGGCTTCCAGAACAGAAAATTGCTATCGGGATCGAAGTCATTGCCTGTGTCCACTTCAAGCTCCATCCCGGGGACGCCCTCTTTCCATTGCGTGGGATGCGCGCGGCGAAACGACGCAGTGCGATCGATGAGGATGTTGGCATGGTGAACGATCTGCGGCACGGCTGGGCGGATCTCCATGGCGCGAATGTAGTGCGTCTGCTTAAGCGGGTAGGGCAACACGAAGTTGCGAAAGACATCGGTTCCCGATGCCGCCAGGGTGAACGGGCGCTCCACCGTCAGAACCAGATCTGGTGTGCCATACTGCCAGTTCGCGTTGTATTTGGGCGCGGGCGGTGCTGCCGACGGATCGCCTTGCGCCATGCCGGTCTGCACCCATTTGGCGATCAGCGCTATCTCGTCTTTGCTGAGTCGCCGCTCGTCGGCGAAATCTCCGTAGCCCTGTTCCGGGAGCCAGGGCGGCATGTAGCGAGACGCGGTAACCGCAGCCATCTGCGGGCCCCAGCGCTTTGCATCCTCGTAGCTCAGCAAGCTGAATGGACCCGCGCCGCCGGGATGGTGACAGGTGGTGCAATTGCTATATACCAGCGGCGCGATCTGGTGAGACCAGGTGACGGCGGAGTTTTGTGCTGTGGCGGCAACCTCGCCTGCCCAAAGCCCCACCGCGAAAATCAACCACCGGACCCGGCCCACCTGATTCATGGTTGCGGCGTCACAATCGAGCAGCCGACGGGGGGCCCCCCGGGTTGCGGAACTGGCTTATTGGCAAGCACGGCGCGGATCGCATCTTCCAGATCATGCCGCGTAGCTTGCGGCCGCTCCGTCCCCAGGGATAAGTACCGGTCATCGATCCGGCCGCGGTAGACCTCCCGCAGTTCTTCGCTCTGGGGAACAAACACCGCAGCCTCGGGAGTGGTGGTCGCGTGCGCCATCCGTGTGAGACTCTGCCGGGTGTCTAATGCGGTGTGCGGGGTAATGGAAAATTCCAGATTGTGGGCGCGAACAACTTTGGCAGTATCTCCCGGGTTCGGATACACAAACCAGAACCTCACACCCAGCGGTTCGAACTGCCCAGCCAATCGTTGCATCTCAGGGACGTAGCGATTGGAAATGGGGCAATCCGATGCTGCGAAGAAGAGGACGACGGCCCGCGAACCCGGGGACACCAGGGTCACGGGGCGCCCATCAAGATCGACCCCGAACGTGGTGGCCGTCGCCAGCGCAAGCAACCATACACGGATCAAGGCGGTCATGAGCATACCTCCATTACAAGCCAGGGCTGCTCTGCATCATACCGCCGTCCGTGATGATGGTGGTTGCAGTGATGTAGCTGGCCCCGTCTCCTGCCAGGAAAGCGACGACGCTGGCTATCTCTTCCGGCTTCGCCATGCGGCCCAGTGGAATGGCGGCATTCAACTTCTGCAGGAGCGCCGGATCGGTCATGGTGGAGAGATTGATCGGGGTCGCGACTGCGCCCGGCGCCACCCCCACAACCAGGATGTTATGGGCAGCGAGTTCCGTTGCCGCTGTGCGGGTCAACATGCGCATACCGCCCTTGGAGAGACAATAAGCGGTGTTGCCGGGCATGGGCCAGTCTTCGTGAATCGAAGTCATGTTGATAATCCGGCCCCCGCCGCCTTGCTTGATCATCTGTTTGGCCGCCAGCTGCGTACCAAAGAAGGCGCTCTTCAAATTGATGTCCAACACTTTATCGTACTGGGCCTCGGTGGTGTCAAGAATCGAAGTACGCGTTTCCACTCCGGCATTGTTCACCATGATGTCGACGCGGCCGAACTTATCGACGGCCGCGGCAATGAGACGCTCGAGATCATCCAGCTTGCTCACGTCCGCCTGCACCCCGATCACCTGTCCGCCTAAAGCGGTAATCTGCGCTTCGACAGCTTCCGCGGCGTCAGGATGGGAGACGAAATCGATCACCAGACTTGCGCCCTGTTTTGCGAGCTCGAGGGCCACAGCTTTCCCGATACCGCTGTTGCCGCCAGTAACGATGGCTACTTTGTTCGCGAGTGACATGTGAATTCCTTTCAAGCTTGCTTATAACCTTCGCGAGGCTGTAATAGCTTGGCAATGATGCCCGTCCATCCGGTCTGGTGAGAAGCCCCTGCTCCCCTGGCATTGTCTCCATCGAAAAACTCGTAAAACGGCACGCAATCCCGGAAATGTTCGTCTTTCTGGAAAAACGGGTAGAGCGCATTTACCTGGCGCTCTCCGTCATTGTTTTTGAGGAAGATTTGCGCCAGCCGCCGGGTGAGTTCGGCGCCAACCTGGTCGATGGTCATCAACGTTCCCGAACCAGTTGGACACTCGATGGTGAAATCGTCACCGTAGTAGTAATAAAACTTCTGCAGCGCCTCGATGATCAGGAAGTTCATCGGAAACCAAATGGGGCCGCGCCAGTTTGAGTTTCCGCCGAACAGCCGCGAACGGGATTCCGCAGGCTCATAGTCCACGCTGAGCGGCTGGCCGTCGGCCCAGAATGTATACGGGTGCTGGAGATGGTAGCGCGACACCGATCGCACTCCGTAATCGGAAAGGAACTCATTGGGATCCAGCATTCTGCGTAAGAGGGCCTTCATGCGATGCCCGCGCAGCAAGGAGAGCAGGGTACGCTTGCCCTTGCCCGGGACGTCCCAGCGGGATACCAGCCGAGCAAGATCGGGCCTGTAGGTAAGAAACCATTCCATTCGACGGGTGAACCCGGGGACCTTCTCGAGCACTTCCGGCTGCAGTGTTTCCACGGCAAAAAGGGGAATCAACCCAACCATGGAACGCACCCGCATGGATACCGACCCACCGTCCGACTTGTTGAGCACGTCGTAATAGAAACCGTCATTCTCATCCCACAGCCCTACACCGCGGCCGCCCATATCGGTCATGGCTTCGGCAATGTACAGGAAGTGCTCGAAAAATTTGGTCGCCATATCGTCGTAGGCAGAGTTGTGTTGCGCCAGCTCGAGAGCGATCCGCATCAGGTTCAGCGTGAACATCGCCATCCAGCTGGTGCCATCCGACTGGCTGAGAAAGGCGCCATTGGGGAGGGTCAGATCGCGATTGAAAACCCCGATATTGTCCAGACCAAGGAAGCCGCCTTGAAACAGGTCGCGCCCATGAAGATCTTTCTGGTTGACCCACCAGGTGAAATTGAGCAGCAACTTCTGGAAAACCATCTCCAGAAAAAGCAGGTCTCCGGGATCGTTCGGATTCTCTTTGCGCCGATGCTTGCGGTCGATCTCAAAGACGCGCCACGCCGCCCACGCATGCACCGGCGGGTTGGCATCGGAGAAGTTCCACTCATAGGCGGGCAGCTCGCCGTTGGGGTGGAGATACCAGACACGCAGCAGCTCGATCAACTGGTGCTTGGCGAACGACGGATCGATCAAAGAGAACGTGACTGCATGGAACGCCAGATCCCACGAAGCAAACCAAGGATATTCCCACTTGTCCGGCATGGAAAAAATCGAACCGCAGTCTACGTGCTGCCACTCGGCGTTGCGCCCAGACTGGCGTTCCGCGGGAGGAGGCGGAGAACTGGAGTCGCCTTCCAGCCACCGGCGAACATCGTATTCATAATATTGTTTGTTCCAGATCATCCCGGCAAATGCCTGTCGTTGTACCAGGCGAGCGTCGTCGTGGTCCAGGCCAGATTGAACCCTGGCGTAAAAGTCATCGCACTGGCGCTTGCGGGTAGCAGCAAGCTGATCGAAACCGTCAAACGGGGCCGGATTCTCAGCAGAAGAGAGGCGCAGGCGAAAAGTTGCCGAGGCGCCGGCATCCACCTGAGCGGTGAGGTGCGCGCACGCCTTGGAACCGCGCGCAAGAGGATTCACCGCCGACCGGTTCCCTTCCACCAGGTATTCGTGAAACGCATCTTTGTAATAACCGTGCGGCTCAGCTCCATACAGGCGCGCGAGATTGGTCTCGTTCTCACAAAACAGCAGTTCAGCGCTCTCTTCCACGTAGAGATAGTAGGTGCCGAGCTCGAGATGCTCCGCGACCAGGGCCGCGCCTCTCGCGCTGATCTGTGGCTTCGTCTTGGGAGGATTCCACGACCAGGTATTGCGGAACCACAATTGTGGCAGCAGGTGCAGCGTAGCGGCCTCGGGACCGCGATTGTGAACCGTCACCTGGATAAGAATGTCTTCGGGGGTAGCCTTGAAGTACTCGACGAAAACATCCCAATATTGATGTTCATCGAACACCCCGGTATCGACCAGTTCGAACTCGTTGTCCGCGAGACCGCGGCGGCCATTCTCGACTATCAGCTGCTCGTAGGGGTAGGCAGTTTGCGGGTACTTATAAAGCATTTTCAGATAGGAGTGATCGGGGGCCGCGTCCAGGTAGTAGTAGTACTCCTTGACATCCTCACCGTGGTTGCCCTCGCCGTTGGTGAGGCCGAACAACCGCTCTTTCAGGATGATGTCCTTTTCGTTCCACAGGGCGACGGCGAAGCATAACCTCTGCTCTACGTCGCTGATTCCTGCCAGACCATCTTCACCCCAGCGATAGGCGCGGCTGCGCGCGTGGTCATGAGGAAAATAATTCCAGGCGTCTCCGGCGGCGGAGTAGTCTTCGCGCACCGTGCCCCACTGACGCTCGCTGAGGTACGGCCCCCATAGGGAATCTGGCGGAGCCGGCGTTTCAGGTGTGGTGGTTGCGGACATGAGCCTTTCGAACGGCCTGCTGGGGCCTGGGCAAACATGACCGATTGTACCGGTACACTCGGTTGGAGACTAGAGATGCGCCAGCCCGCGCTGCAGGGCCGCAACCACGGCCTGGGTGCGGTCGGTCACATTCAGGCGCATGAGGATGACGCTCACATGCGATTTGACCGTCGCCTCCTTGATGGACAACTCGTCCGCAATCTCCCGGTTGCTCTTACCGCGAACCAGGAGCGAGAGCACTTCCCGCTCGCGGGTACTGAGTTCGCCGTCCGGCATGCGTGAGGCCAGGGCGCGCGCGACCGGCGGAGGCA
This sequence comes from Acidobacteriaceae bacterium, assembly GCA_049693715.1. GTDB lineage: Bacteria > Acidobacteriota > Terriglobia > Terriglobales > Acidobacteriaceae > PALSA-350. The sequence continues at coordinate 28,921 of JBAVQC010000153.1, forward strand.
GGAAGTTTCGGCCCGCGTGCACCTTCCGTAAAGCTTCCATTAACACCTCATGCGGCATGCCTTTGATGAGATAACCCATGGCGCCGGCTTCCAGGGCCTGGTGGATATCCTCATCGCCCTCGTAGGTGGTGAGCACGATGAAACGGGCCTGGGGAGCAGACCTCCGGACAGAGCGGATGACATCCACACCGCTCTTATCCGGGAGCCTGAGATCCATGAGAGTGATGTCCGGCCGATGCTCCCAGAACAGGCGGATCGCTTCCTCTGCCGTTCCCGCTTGCCCGGCTACCGTCATATTGGACTGAGACTGAATGATGGCGGCAATGCCGAAACGCATGATCGGGTGATCGTCGCAAATGAGGATTTTAATCTTATGTTCATCACTCATATTTGTATGCTGTCCTCGGCAGCCGGGGATTGCAGGTGAGAACGCCGAACCCTGAACGATACCGTCGTCCCTTGCTCGGGTGCGCTGACAATACTCATGCGGCCGCCCATGCGTTCCACCCGTTCACGCATCCCTTCGATTCCATAGTGTTGCGCCCCCTCGGCCTTTCGCGCCGTGGGGTCAAACCCGCATCCATCGTCGTGGACAGTACTGTCGAGCTCATCGCGGGTGTAGACCAGTTTGATCTGGATGCGTCGTGGGTGGCCGTGCAATGCGCCGTTATAGACCGCCTCTCTGATGACCATAAGCAGCTCGCGGGCCAGTGAACCGCGCACGCTAAACGCCCGGCCTTCCTCCGCACAGTGCACGGCAATCCCGAATTCCTCACTGGTGCGTGCGGCAATGGCAGCGGCCGAACTCCCCAGGTCAGCCACCGAATCCTCTTTGTGGCGCAGATTCCACACTGCCTGCCGCGCCTCGTCGATGGTGGAGCGAACCTGCATGCGCGCGTGGTCGAGAAGATTTTCCTGTAACGCGAGGTTTTCGCGCCGCAAGCTGGAGATCGCCTCCAGCAGCGCGGAGATGCTGGTGCACCCCTGGATCACCGTGTCGTGCATTTCTCGCGCCAGGCGGTTGCGCTCTTCGAGAACGGCTTTGAAGCGCAGCCCTAAGGATCGAATACGCGACTGGTAAATGGCCAGGATCAGCAAACCCGCGGCCAGAAGGCAGAGAGTGAGAAACCACCACGTTTCATAGAAGTACGGTTTCTTTTGCAAACCGTACGACGCCTCTGAAACCGCCTGCGGATTGTTGACTTCAAACGCGACCACGTGGAATTGATACTTCCCTGCAGGCAGGTTGGTGTAGCTGGCGACGCGGTTGGTTCCAGCGTAAATCCAATCCTGATCGAAACCTTCCAGCCGGTAGCGGAAGCGCACGGCTTCCTGCGAACGGAGCAGCAGCGGCGCAAAGGAAATTTCCAGGCGGGATAACGATGCTGGAAAAACCAGCGAGGAAGCGAGCGGCAAATCCCGGCCATCCGCTTTGATTCCCGTAAGCAGGGCCCGTGGCGCTGCGACGTGGGGCGCCTGTTGAAGTAAAACGCGCACGGCTCCACGGCTGCTGGCGAACCAAAGGCCGCCGTCGCGCCCTACGCAGCCGGCCGGTTGGCGGCCGCCGTACATCTGTGCCGGGATGGTGTCATACGGGAGTTCATAGACATTCACCTTAAGGTGTATCTCCTCGCCCGGCTCTTGCGTGGGGAAAGGAAAAGAAGAAATGGTCGTGGGTCCGCTTAACCACAAAGACCCGCGCTGATCGTCGAGCAGTTGATAGATGCTGTTTGTCGCCAGCCCCTGGGCGGTCGTAAACGCCGTGACTCTTCCCTCCTGGTACCGGAACAACCCATGGCTGCGGGTGCCGAACCAGAGAGCGCCACGCTTGTCTTCAAGGATCGACCAGATTTTCTCCTCGGCCAGGGCGTCCGTGGCAGCGTCGTGCACAAAGTTGCCCGCATGCAAGTGGCTGAGACCGTGATCAGTACCGATCCAGATGTCTCCGCCTCTGTCCTCAACCAGCGCGCGCGTGCTGAAATAGGCAAGACCGTTGCGGACCTGGTAGTTCTGCGAATCCGCCCCCGCGATGCGGCTCACTCCTTCATCGGTGGCGATCCACATCGCGCCGTCCCGGCTTTGCAGGAAGGCGCGTGCGAAGTTATTGGTCAGTCTCGACGGAGCGGTGTAGTGGACGACGCTGCCATGAGTAAGTCTGTAGACTCCGCTACCGTCAGTGCCGATCCAAAGATCGCCGGAGCGATCGCGAAAGATGTTACGGATAGGCACGTCGGGTAAGTCAGGAAATTTATAGGGCCCGACCACGCCATCGCGGATAGCGAAGACGCCGGACGATACCGCCCATATGGTTCCGTTGGTGTCGGCGGAAATGGTGCCGATGTCAGAATCGGAATCTCCGGGCAGGGGCAGAACGCTGACCGGCGTCTTGCTCAAGCGCACCATACCTTCCTGGGTACCAATCCAGACCTGCTGCTCCTCGTCTTCAAAGATGCTGAGTATCGTATTGCTGGGCAGCAGGTCGGCGCTGGTCAAATGGGAAAAGCCGCCGTTGACGTAGCGATAAAGGCCGTGCCCGATGCTGCCGATCCAGAGTGTTCCGTCGCTGGTCTGGCGCAGGGTGCGCACGGTGCCCCTGATCTGTGGGACCGGCTCAAATTTTCCGTTGACCAGCCGGTCAAGACCGCCCACCGTACCCACCCAGACGGTCCCATCCTGGGTTTCAACGATCGACTTCACCCGGCTCTCACTGTCTCTGCCCGGCAGTTGCTTCTCGCTCACGCCGGTCTGATCAAACACCAGAAGGTCCGAGCCGCCCGCCCAGATCCGGTGCTCCCGATCCTGAATGATCGCGTGCACGGCAAACGCAGAGGCATACGGGGAGGTATCCACTTGCCGCAACTTGTTCTGATCCATCTGAAAGAGGCCGTTGTCGGTGCCGATCCAGATGCGGCCCTGGTCATCCTCGAAGAGACTGCGTACGAAGCCATTGCTCAAGCCGGTCGCTTGGGTATAAGCGTGAAAGACTCCGTCCTTGAAGTGCACCAGGCCACCGCCATCGCTACCGATCCACATGCTGCCGTCGCGAGCGCTCAGCACGCAGAAGACGCTGTTATCGGCCAGCGCCGGGGTGGTGGCATGGTCGTAGAGATGGAAGTGCGACCCGTCGAACCGGACTAATCCGCCGGTCGTGCCTATCCATAGGTACCCATCCGGGGATTGCTGAATAGCCTGCACCGTATCTTCGGGAAGACCGTCCTGCACCCGCCAGATACGTCGCGTGTATTGTTCCACCTGAGCGTCGGCGTTGCCGGTAGCCGCTGTTCTCGCCCAGGCATGCAGCAGAGCGCATGGCTCAGCAGTTAGGGCAAATAGTAAAGGGACGAGCAGGCGCCCGGATACATAGGCCTTTGCGCGATTGCTTCGGAGACCAGACATCACATCGCCCCAAAACATACACCGGAGGTTCTTGAGGAAGGAGTGTACCATCTTCGAGCCCGCGAGCCCCGTGACAGAAGTCGCTCGCCTGTAACTTTATTGTGCAGAGTCATACTTTAGGCGGATTCGCGTCGTGCTTTCAGTGCCTAGAGTTCTACCCGATTAGAACCCCCGCTTTTGGACGTTGTGTATCAGACCCGAACTACGGGTCGGGATCGAAGTTATCGCATGCGCGGACTGACAGCATGCTCCCACGATGCTGCAAGGAAACGGTTCGGAGGATAGTCTTTATGACGCGAGCTACTAATTCAACCATAACTGTGATGCTGGCCAAAAGGAATGCGGCTTGCGAGATAGCGGTGCTGCTGCTGACTCTCCTGCTTGCCTTGCTTCCCGCACGAATGCTGGCACAGGCCATCTTTGGCTCGGTGAACGGTGTCGTGACGGATTCGAGCGGCGCTGCCGTACCGGGCGCTTCGATCACGATGACTGACACAGATAAAGGCACCACTAGAGTGGTCGTAAGTACAAGCTCGGGTGAGTATCTCGTCCACGACCTGATTCCAGACCACTATAAGGTCAAGATTGAGGCGCCGGGATTCGCCACCCTCGAGTCGGATGTCATCACAGTTTCCGCTGATAGCTCGGCGCAGGTAAATTTCCAGTTGAAGCCCGGGTCGGCTTCGCAGACGGTGGAAGTCACCGCGGAAGCTCCGCAGTTGAAAACCGATCGCGCCGATGTTTCCACCACGCTGAATACGCTTACGGTAGAAGAAACACCGAACCTGATACGAAATACCACCAGCCTGGTGTTGCTGGCCCCGGCTACGACGGCTTCCACCTTTTCGAATGCCAATGCTGAGGATCCGCAACGGTCGATTCCCATTTCCTCCAATGGCCAATCGCCCTTTTCGGCCGGCTTTGTGCTGGATGGAGCTAATGACAAGGACGGGTTCATTGGGGAAATCGTCGTCAATCCGCCACTGGACTCGATTCAGGAACTGAAATTCATCAACCAGAACTACGACGCAGAGTTCGGGGCAGCGGTCGCGGGCGTGACGGTGCTGCAAACGAAATCAGGCACGAATACCTTCCATGGTTCTGTTTACGATTACCGGCATAGCGACGCGCAACAGGCACGCGACCCATTTACCCAATATCCCGGCAACAACCCGGTCGGTCCGGATATACCGCATACTCTATCCAACGTCTTCGGAGGAACGATCGGCGGTCCTATCAAGCGGGACAAGCTCTTCTTTTTCGCGGACTACCAGGGGACGCGCCAGAAGGTCGGAAATTCCTTCAAGCTCACCGTGCCCACGGCTGAAGTACATAGCACCTGCACGGGAGTGGCCGGAAGCAATTGCGACCTGAGCGAATACCTCCAGAACGGCCAGGGACAGGCTTACGATCCGGCGAGCGGGGCACTGAATGCTGACGGCGCTGCAACCGGCGTAGGCCGGATACCTTTTGTTAATAACCAGATTCCGAACTCGCGTATCTCGCCCCAAGCTATCAATCTACTCAAGATCATCCCTGCCCCGAGTCTGCCTGGGGTGCAAAACAACTTTGTCGCCAGCGGCTTCGGGGTATACAACTTCAACCAGGCCGACACGCGCATAGACTATCAATTGAGGCCGACCGTACACGTCTTCGGGCGCTACGGATATCTCGGCTCCAGTCAGAGTTCTCCTGCCGCTTTTGGCGCGGCCGGGGGCAACGGTTTCGGCGTGGGTGGCTGGGCAGGTAGTGAGACTGGGGGCAACCACAGCCTGGCAGCCGGCACCGATATTGTTGTATCTCCCAAGCTGGTTACCGATGTGCGATTCTCCTACTTTCGCTACGCCTTCGTAGAGGCCAAGTACGACGGCACGACGCCGCTGATGACAACCCTTGGATGGGTGGGCCTAAACACAGGTGCGCCGGGATCAGGGGGCGCATCCGCGGTTGAGATTGGCGATGGTGGCGGCAAAGTCGGTGAAACTTCCAATTTTGGCTCGGGAAATAATGGCACCAATCATTGCAACTGTCCGCTTAACCAAACCGAGCAGGAGTACGCCGTGGTCAATGACTGGACACGCGACATTGGCCGGCACTCAGTCAAATTCGGGGCCGAGATTCGTCGTCTGCAGGAATTGCGCATTCCGAGCGATACGAACCGCACCGGGCAACTGCAGTTTGCGGATGAGCGCACCGCGACTGCGTCGGGTTCAACCCCGGGTGGTTTGGGCATAGCGTCTTTCCTGTTCGGCGATGTCTCGACGATTTCGCGCTATTTCAGCACCTCCACCACCGCGACTGAGCATCAGTGGCGCCCATTCTTCTATGTGCAGGACAACTGGAAGGTTTCTCCGAAACTGACACTCAATCTTGGAGCTCGTTGGGAGATCTACTTTCCTGAGGCGGTCAACGGCAAAGGCATGGGTGGGTTCTACGACCTGAATACCAACACCATTCGCGTTGCCGGCTATGGAAACATCGGGCTCAATCTGAACATACAGAATAATTGGGCCTATATCGCACCACGGGTCGGGTTTGCTTACCAGGTGATGCCCAGGACAGTTATCCGCGGCGGGTACGGGCGTGCGTTCGATCCAGGATTTTTCGGCGACATCTTCGGCCAATTGGTGACGCAGACGATTCCAGTTCTGCAAAACCAGGGATTGGGCCAGCTGGATGGCGAAATTTATGACGCTGCCCGCAACCTGGATGGAAGCGTCTACAACATTGCCACCGGACCTACGGCTCCGAGCAATCAGTACAACATTCCCGCGAATGGTCAATTACCGCTTCCCGCGGGAATTTATCCGACTTCGCGGCCGGACAAGGTGAGGATTCCGGAAGTGGACGGATGGAATCTCACCCTGCAGCAGCAACTCGGCGCAACGACCAGCTTCAGCCTCGCCTACGTTGGCAACAAATCAACTCACTCCATCCCTAATTCGACCTGGGGCGGCATCAATTGGAATGACTACACGATTACCGGCTTTGCCGAGGGCTTGAGTCAATGCCAGCGCTCTGTCTTCTTCGCCAAGTGGGGCACTTGCGGTCCGGGTTACATCGGTTATTACGCAAATGAGGCCAACGCCCACTACAACTCGCTGCAGGCCACATTTGAAAAGCGCTTCTCCCGCGGTCTGCAGATGAATTCGAGCTATGTGTTCTCCAACGCCATGGGAGTAGCGAATGGTGGCTACTTTGAAATCGATCCGCACGCAAACTTTGGCCACTTCGACTTTAACCGTACCAACGACTTCAAACTCTTTGGAAACTACGCGTTCCCAATCGGGCGCGGGCAACAGTTCGGTTCCGGCCTACCGGGATGGGCAAATGAGGTGATAGGTGGTCTGGCGTTGAATGCAAACCTGCACTTGGCCAGTGGCCTTCCTTACACTCCTTCCTACGGAGAGTGCGGATCGGATAGGGATAACGGTCCCTGCCGGCCAAATCTGCTGCACCCTCAGACGATGAGCGCTGGTTCCCTGAATACCGCGACTCACTCCGCAACCTTATTTACTCCGGTTGCGCCTTTAACGGCGAATGGGCAAATCAGCGGTCCCTACCAGCGACCCGGGATTGAACAGTTCGGCAATCTCCCTTACAACGGTTTCTGGGGACCTGGGCTTTTTACCACAGACCTCGCCCTCAGCAAGGTGTTTAACCTATACGAGAGCGTATCGATGAAACTTGAAGTGCAGGCACAGAACGCTTTCAACCATGCCAACCTGGCCAATCCCAGCAACACCTGCGTCGATTGCGCGGGGAACGGCCAGATAAACGATATCCTCGGCGGTACGTTTGCGGGGATGCGGCAATTGCAGTTTGTGGCGCGGTTCTCTTTCTAGGGTGCCGTCGAAAAAACATCTCCAGGAAAGGTCCTGGAGATGTTTTTCGAGCGCGCTAAGCCTCTTCATCCTCCACAGCCTTCACCGGGTGGCGAAGAATCTGCTCCAGGCTCTTTGGCGCGGGGCTGAAAGCTTTCCCGTGGTACTTGTCGATTTCGTAGCGATAGCTCATCCGTGGCCCGGGAAAGCCGATCATTTTCCAACCAACCATCCCGATGTTGCCGCCGTGTAGCGGATCACAAAACATGCCCTCTATCGTGTGGGCGCGCATGAGCAGAAAAAAGTGAGTATCCTGAATCTTTTCGAGACGCAGATCCTGTTGCTCGGGCGGCACGGCGGCAAAATCACTTCCTAGCAATCCGATGCCTGCCCGATAGATCTGCTGTGGGTTCTCCTTGCCCTGGTAGCCATGCTCAGGCATGGATTCAATCCAAGGGCCTTTGGTGTAACGATATTTGTCTTTACCGTAGGGACCAGCGAGTTGACGGTCAATATAAATAACGACTCCCGCCTCCATCGCGCCCGGGCCGTTTTCGTCACTGGGGAAGATACGTTCAGAGGCTGCCTGAACAACCTTCGCTTCCGCCGCGGTGAAGAATCGCAGGGAAACCTTGACCGCGTTTTGCGCAGCCGCAGGAATCAGCTCTCCGAGCAGCGACGACAGCACCAGGCCACTCAACGCCTTGGCCGGAACGAAAATGAATTCGCGCCTTCGCATGTCCCTCCCTAGGCTAACGGGCCTGGCTTTTTCAAATACCGATCAATCAATCCATCGGCCGCCCGGTGACTGACGGCTACGATCGTAAGCGTCGGATTCGCAGAAGAATTTTGCGGGAAAGACGACGAGCCTACCACAAAAAGATTCGGCATCTTCCAATGCTGAAGCCATGGGTTGACGACGCTTTGCTCGGGAGAGGCTCCCATGATCGCCCCTCCCTGGATATGCGTCGTCGAGTATTGGGTGGCGTTGTAGTGATGAAAGGCTGCAGGACGCTCTACTTTGACCACGGTGGCCCCGGAAACCTGGGCAATCGTCTCCAGGATTTGAGTGGCTACGCGTGCTCCAAAAGCCATCTGGCGCATCTCGTAGTCGGTCCAATCCAGAGTCATCCTTAAAAGAGGATCACCCCACTTGTCAGAATACGTGGGATCCAGATCCATGAAGTTCTGGCGGTAGGCAAAGTGGTCGCCGCGCATCTCTACGCCGGGCCCGATTCGGTCCCAATGCTCAATCGCAGCCTTTTTCCAGGCCGCACCCCAGGTGCGCGGCGCCGCACCCTTCGGTATTCGTCCGAACGATCCGGCGGGGCCTTCTCCGGTTGCTGCGCCTCGCAGAAAGACTCCTCCACGCAGAATTTTTTCGGGCACCTCCTGTTCGATATCGCCATCCAGATCGGCGATCCCATAGCCCACCGCCCCCGATCCCATGAAGAGGTTGAGGCGTTCCATGAATACGAGCATCCCGGATGCCCCACTGGTTACCTGGTGAGTGAGGTTCTTGCCTAACGTACCCTTGGCTGTTACCGGATCATATTTTTCGCCGATATCCGACTGAAGCAGGAGCCGTACGCTGTTGGGGGTCCATGCCGCAAGCACGACTACCTCGGCGGGTTGAAAAGTCTCCTCGCCGTTCTCATCCATGTACATCACGCCTTCGGCTTTTCCATTCCGATGCACGATCTTCCGTACCCAGCAGTTGTTGCGGAGGAGGAAGTTATTCCGGCTGCTCAGCACCGGCATGATAGTGTTCGTGGGTTGTGCTTTGGCGCCGATCATGCACCCATGGGTCGGGCAATAGCCACAGAACACACATCCTGGGCGCGATACTTTATCAGGATTGGTATAGGCCTGGCTCAGGTTAGCGGCGGGCAGGGGAAAAGGATGGTAGCCCAACTGCGTGGCCGCCTTATGAAAGAAACCCATGGTGTAGGTCGGGGTCAGAGGCGGTGTGGGATACTCATGCCGGCGAGGCCCTTCAAAAACGTTTCCGCCTTCCTGCAACTGGCCGCTCAAGTTACCCGCCTTGCCGCTAATCCCCATCAGCTGTTCAGCGCGCCAATAATAGTTCTCAAATTCGTCGTAGGTGATGCCCCAATCCTGAATGGTCCAACCCGGCGACAGGCGCGATGGACCAAACTTTTCTCGCAGATGCGAGGAGAGGGTAAAAAAATCGGGAAGGTAACGATCGGCAATCCCGCCCCAGTGCTCCGAAGTGCCGCCGGTTCCGGTACCAGGAGTAAAGGCGCCATATTGGCGTATAGGTGCGGCTCGATCTTTAACCGAGTGCCGGTGGGTGATGGTCTGGTCAGCTGGATTTTGCAGCAGGCCGACGCGGCGAGTGTTGATTTCGTCCATCCCATCCGCGTATTGAGAAATATTGCGCGCCGGACCACGCTCCAGAACGATCACCTGCAAAGCGGTGCGCCTGGCTACTTCTTTCGCCATCACCAGGCCGCTCCAACCGCTGCCGATGACGACTACATCCGTGGGTTTAAGCCGCTTCAACCGTTATCTCCAGCGAAAGATGCGTAGGGCAACTGCAAACGACATCACCAACCAGGTGAGCAATATGGCCATGGGTGTGGTCAGTTGGCCCAGGTTCATCCCCTGCAGCATATTCCCACGCAGTGCTTCGATGGCTGCCGTCAGGGGAAGCGCTCGCACCACGGGTTGCACCACTGCCGGAAAACGCGCGGCGGAAAAGAATACGCCGGACAAGATCCACATCGGAAGCATGACCAGGTTCATCAGTCCGGAAGCGGCCTCCATCGTCTTGGCGCGCGAGGCGACCAAAAGTCCCAGCGCGGAAAAGGCCAGAGAGGTGAGCACGCATAACAATCCTAGTTGCCACAAAGAGCCGCGGAACGGCACTCCAAATACCAGCCACGCAAATCCCAAAAAGCCTACCACTTCGATGACCAGCATCGAAAGCCGCGACAACAAATAGGATGCCAGGTACTGCCAGCGCGGCATGGGCGAAGCTACCAACCGCTTGAGCAGTTTCTTCTGCCGAGACTCTACGATCGAAAAGCCCATTCCCCAGATCGCGGAACCCATCAGGTTCATGCCCAGCAGGCCGGGCACCACGAAATCGATGTAACGCGAACCGGTCTCACGCACCAACTGATTCTGCACTTGAACGGCCTCACGTCGCCCGGCGGCCGTCTGGATCGCACGATCCACTACCATGCGCGCGGTCCGCGCGTCGGGATTGGTCTGGTCGAATTTGTACGTGACCCCATCCGGCGTCTGGACGGCGAGCAGCAAAATACTACCCGTCGCTAATGCCCGCGTTCCCTCCGCCTCGTTCATGGTGGTCGCCGTCAAACCCTTGTCGGCCGCCAACGCATGCGTCAGTTGGACCGTCGTGGCGCCCACCTGCAATACGTCCGCGGGACGATTACGAAAGGCTATCCCCAACCCCACTGCCAGCAGGATGGGAAAAACGAAGATCCAGAAAATTGCTTCCGGCTCGCGGATGAATAGCTGAAAGCGCACCATGGTCAACTGATACAAACTGCTCAGCTCGAGCTTACTCATCGCGCAAATTCCTTCCCGTAAGCCCTACGAACACATCTTCCAGGGTGGCCGAGTGGGTGCGGAATTCACTCAGATGCAGACCCTGGGCGGTCAGCGCGTCGAAGATGCGCGGCACCGCGGTATGCAGTTCGCGCACAGAAAGCTGGTGTACACCCGCGTCCACGCGGTGCGACTGTATACCCGGAATGGCGGTCAGCTGGGTCGGATCCAACAATCCGTGATCACCGTTGTTGCCAGTGATCGCGAACTCCACGATGTGCTCTCCACCGATGGAGGCGATCAGCCTCTCTGGACTGTCGAGCGCGATGATCCGCCCATGATCCATGATCGCTACCCGGTCGCACAGGCGCTCCGCCTCATCCATATAGTGGGTCGTGAGGATGATGGTGCGCCCCGCCTGCTTCAGACCATCCACCAGGTCCCACAGGTGGCGGCGCGCCTGCGGATCGAGCCCGGTTGTCGGCTCGTCGAGGAACAGGAACTCGGGATCGCCCACCAGGGCGCAGGCCATGGCCAGCCTTTGCTTTTGGCCACCGGAGAGTGTCCCTACGCGGGCGTGGCGTTTCTCCTCCAGCTGCGCTGTCCGGATCGACTCCTCTACCGGGATGCCTCGGCGAAAGAAGCTGCGGAACAGGCGCAGTGTCTCGTCAACGGTTAGCTTGTCGGGAAACTGCGTCTCCTGCAGCTGAATGCCTATCCGCTGGCGCAGCTGGTTTTCGCCCGTGGCCCAACTCAGTCCCAACAGCTCGACGGTCCCTTGATCGGGCTCGGTCAACCCCTCGCAAATCTCAATGGTCGTTGTCTTCCCTGCCCCATTGGGTCCCAACAACCCGAAACACTCTCCCCGCGTAACTTCCAGGTCCAGACCATCCACGGCCACGACATCTGCAAAAGATTTGCGCAGGCCGCGCAGCAGAAGCGACGGGCCGTTATTCGGTGCACCCGGTGGGCTCGACGGCACGGCAGCCTCAACTGAATCCCGGTTCTGCATCTCGACAAAAGTATATGCTCGCACCAAAATCCGAGGGTGGGACCGGAGGGTGTTTCAGTTGCGGTCTTGACGTGAAAGCAGCGCCAGCGCGCTATAGAGTCCGTCAGCATCCAGGTGGTAGCCCTGGAAGTGTCGGGCTCCGGCGGAGAAGCCCTCGTGGCCATGAAGGATGCGGGTGTTGTCGAAGAGCACAAGGTCGCCCGGCTGCAACCGGCAGCTTACCGATCGCGCCGGTTCGCGCAGTAGCTCGGCCAGCTGACGATACGCTGCGTAATACTTTTTGAGTCGCGGCCCTTTGAGCGGTAGCGGGGCAATCGAGCGGTCGTCGTAATAAATGGCGCGGAACTCCCCCTGGGTGTCGACTTCCAACATAGTGCGCTCGGTAGCGAGCGCGAGCTCTTCAAAACGATAGAGAATGGGAATTTGCGACAACGTGGCGAAGGCGTCGGGATCCAGGGCGCGCAAGCGGTCGGCAACGGTCATTCCATCCACAAAGACGGTTTCTCCTCCATAGCCGGCTGCTGAGAGACAATGCAGCAACTGGAAACCGGGCACGGGATCACGATAAGGATGGTCCGTGAAAACCCGGGGCGCCGGGATTTTGTAACCGTTATTGCTCGTTTCGGAAACGCCGCGGATATCGAAGAAGCGGCTGTCATTGGTTTCGCCTCCAATGCTGATGGAAGCGGCAATGCGCGAAAGGGCCGCTTTGCGTGTGCCCTCCTCGATCGGTACACCGCGGAGGAAAGCCAATCCGTCGCGGCCCACGTAGTAGAGCCAGTCTTCGCGACTGGCTGGGTTCGCCATCCACTCCGCGTAATCGCACCAGGCAAAGACCTCGGCCGGCTGCCCCATCCATGGCAGGCGAGTGGGTCGTGGGCTAATCCGCAAGCTGTGGTCAAACGCTCGCAACCAACTGAGCGGAAAAATACTGCTTTTGCCATCGTCCCATCTCAGAGTGATATGACCTGCCGGCTCCAGCTCCGCGGCCTGCAGTTGTGGATCACGCGGGATGTCGATCAGGCTCACCAAGCGCTGGCCGGTAAGGGGATCACGGTGAACGGGGTCGTTGTCTCGCAGCCATGTCGAACTGTAAACGCTATAAGTCGAATTCTGCCAGGTGATCTCGAGTTCGACCGGCGTGCATTTCAGTGTGGCGACAGCGATATCCGATGCTTTCACAATCATCGATCCCTCCGCCGGACACAGAAGGCCCGTCGCAACCGCACTGCTTCCACCGAGACCCGATAGCTGCCGTGGGGACGGCTGTGCAAATACCATTGTCCGCCACCCATGAGCGCGCGCCAAATTTGCCATGCCATTCACGCAGAGAATGCCCGCGAAATAGTTCAACCCGGGCGGGCAGCACGGAATAAGGAAATAGGGCCGGATTGACTTAAACCTCGAGCCTATCCGGTACGTGTTAATCCCCAATAAATTCGCCGGGTCAGCCGAACGCCAACGCGGCCACGCCGCCGGCAATGCAAGCCGACGCAATGAACCGGCGGTGCAATTGCCCCTCGTTGAGGAACCTGGCTCCGAAATACATACCAATCAGCATCGACATCTCGCGCATGGGAGCTACGTGGCTGACCGGGGCGAGCCGCATGGCAAACAGCACCATGATGTATCCGAGCGGCGTTAGTAGCGCAATGGCAGAGGCCTCTTCCCAATACTCCCTGTACTCCAAGCGAAGGGAAGCACGACGAAGGTATGCCCCTCTGGACAGAATGACAGCGCGAAACAGATTGCCGGCGTACTCCACCAGGATCGGCGAAATAAGAAGCGCCTTCACCGAGTAGCCATCCACCAGGGTGTAGCACGCGATCGTGCAACCGGTCGCAACCCCCCAGAACACACCGGCATAGCTATGTTTGTGCCGGCGAGCCGACAGGCCACCGGAGGAGAGCAGGATGCCAAACGTGATGAGCATTGCCCCACCTCCCGCCAGTAACGATGGGCGCTCGTGCAGAAAGAAAATCGCTCCGCAAAACGAAAGCAGGGGGCCGGTTCCACGTGCCAGGGGATACACCACGGTGAGTTCCCCAGCCCTGTAGCCGCGCAGAAGGCTCTCGGTATACAGAACATGGAGAACCCCGGTCGCCAGCAAAAACAGGGCGGCCCGTAAACCCAGCCTGGGCCACGCGTCCTTTAAGACCCACACGGCAACTGGGGCAAAGACCACCGCCTCGGTCACCGAGGCGAGCCAGATAAGGTGCTTGCTATGAGCCGCGCGCTTGGCCAGGAAATTCCATGTGGCGTGAGCCAGCGCGGCGAAAATGATGAGAAGAAATGCGGTAAATGGCAAGATCCGCTCCCCGAAGACACGAAGTCGTTGTCGACTTTTCCCTCTGGGATTTTTGCCCTTGGGTGCGGACCCCCAGGTCCTTTGTGGCGCTCGGACCGGTCGAATCGCCGGAACCCTAGCCACCTCATTCCATCGAATAAGACTAGTTTAGGCAACCACAGCCGGGGGTGCAACCGGCTTCTCCCTATCTACCGGCGAACGGTTGCCGTAAACTGGTGTTGTAGTGGAACGAGGAGAATCGAATGGCGCAGCTCATGAGAACGTCGAATCCCGTACTCAGCGAAAAGCGTTTTGAGGGTTTAGCAATAGGCGAAGAACGGATGACCCTCCAGGGCACGGTCAACAAGACCGGCCTGCTTCTGCTTTTCGCAGTTGCCTCAGCAGCGTGGACCTGGCATCAGTTCATGCAGTCGCATTCGCCTGCCGCTGTTGCCCCTTATTTGTTGATCGGGACGATCGGCGGATTTGTGTGCGCGTTAGTTACCGTCTTCAAGAAAGAATGGTCTCCGGCAACAGCGCCGGCATACGCTCTGCTGGAAGGATTGGCGCTCGGCGGCATCTCTGCGTTTTTTGAGCTGCGCTATCCGGGAATTGCGATCCAGGCAGTGAGCCTGACCTTTGGCACCTTGCTGGTTCTTTTGCTGGCGTATCGCTCCGGCTTGATCCCGGTCACGCAAAATTTCCGATTGGGCATAGTCGCAGCGACCGGCGGCATCATGGTGTTTTATCTACTCCAGTTTGTGCTTGGTTTCTTCGGGGTTCACTTTACTTCTATCAACGGGTCGGGCCCCATCGGCATAGGCTTCAGCTTGATTGTGGTGGGTATCGCCGCGCTCAACCTGGTTCTCGATTTCGACTTTATCGAGAATAGCGCGCGCATGGGTGCTCCGAAATATATGGAGTGGTACGGCGCTTTTGGCATCATGGTCACGCTGGTGTGGCTATATCTCGAAATGCTGAGGCTGCTCACAAAAATTCGCGGACGCGACTAAGCGGAACCTAAGCAAGGCCGGAGGAAATCGGAAGGGTGCCCCTCGCCAAACCTGCCCCGGCGTGCCGTGGGGCGTACATTGGCCGAACAAGATGGGCGAAGCACCACGATCGCTTTTGCCCCCTGTCCCTGCAATCTAGCTCTGTGATCAGGAGAGAGATCCGTTTGAAAATGAACCTAGCTCGGTCACGCTAGGTTTTGTCGAGGTTGGTATAAATATCGGCAATATTCACGTTCACTCCATTTTGCAATGGGGCCACCTGGGCAAAGCGTTTCGTCGGTGGCGGAGGAAAGGGCGACCGCCTGCCAATCACCCCCCTTGGGGAATAGGTTTATCGTGTCCCCAATCACCCCTGGCGGCGATTTCCCAGAGGCGGTCCAGGACTTGTTAGGTCACTCATGACTCGAACGCTGACGTACGAGCTGGGCATTGTGCCGTCCCCTAAAGGGGACTTGGTTTCCGTTGCTTTCCTTTCCCGGCACTCCCGTGCCGGGCTCTGGATTCTTCCGTCCCTTCCGGGACTGGTTTGTGGAAGGGATTTGGACCAGACGGGGAAATAGTGACGGGACGTTCACCATCCTTCTGTAACGGTAATTATCACGTAAGCTTCCGGGTAATTGCAGTCCATGGGCATTCTGCCGCCCCCCTAAAGGGGACTTGGTTTCCTTTCCCGGCACTCCCGTGCCGGGCCTGGAGTTTCTACATTTTCGGAGGGTGGAGAAGACCAAATCTGGCTGGAATGCGTGAATTCTTTGCGCTTCACCGCGCTGGTGCTTTGTATCAGGGCACGACTTTAGTCGGGCCGCTCAGGCTC